>JAEZMB010000313.1 GCA_023435825.1 Pseudomonadota bacterium
GTCGCCACCTGCACCCGGGACTGCCCCAGCGCCTGCGGCTTGCTCGCCCATGTCCGGGACGGCCGGGTGGTCAGGCTGACCGGCAACCCCGACCATCCCGTCAACCGGGGCACGGTGTGCCGCAAGACGCCGGGCTTTTTGCGCCGCATGACCAGCGACAAGCGCGTGACCACGCCGCTGCGGCGCATTGGCGGCCAGTGGACGCCGGTGTCCTGGGACGACGCCCTGGATGAGATGGCCGAGCGCCTCAAAGACTGTGTGGCCCGCCATGGGCCGGAGTCGATCCTCTACTACATGGGTTTTGGCGAACGCACGGCGCTCAAAATCGTCAATGCCCGGTTTTTCGCCCACCTGGGCGGCGTGACCACCCTTCGCGGCACCCTGTGCGGCGGCACGGGCTACGCCGCCCAGGGCCTGGACTACGGCCCCCGCGTCTCCCACGATCCCCTGGACCTCGAAAACGCCCGCACCATCGTCCTGTGGGGCCGCAATCCCGCCGCCACCCAGTTCGGGATCATGCCGCATCTGCGCGCCGCCCGGGAGCGCGGGGCCAGCATCGTGCTGATCGATCCGCGCCAAAGCGAATCCGCCGCCCTGGCCGACATGGTGGTGCAGCCCAGGCCCGGCCGCGACGCCTTCCTGGCCCTGGCCGTGGCCAAGCGCATCATCGAGGCTGGTTGGGAGGATCGAACCTTTCTCGAAACCCGGGCCGACAATCTGGCCGAGTATCTGGCCTTGCTGGCCCGGTGGAGCATGGACGAGCTGGTCGCCGCTTGCGATGTGCCCTTGTCCATCGTCGCCGCCCTGGCCGAGGCCTACGCCCAGGGCAAGCCCACGGCCACCATGCTCGGCTGGGGGCTGCACCGCTTTACGCTGGGCCACGAGATGGTGCGCGCCGTGGACGCCCTGGGCGCGGTCTCGGGCAACATCGGGCTGGCCGGCGGCGGCGTGTCCCAGGGATTTGAGGAGTGGGGGCCTTACGACCCGGACCTGTGGGGCGAGGGCCTGCATCCGCCCAGGCGTAAGCTGCTCATGCCGCAGATCGGCCGGGAGATTCTCGACGCCAAGGATCCGCCGGTGGAAATGGCCGTCATCACCGCCGCCAATCCGGTCTGCATGGCCCCCAATGCCGATCTCGTGGCCAAGGCCCTGGACTGCGTGCCCTTCGTGGTCCACATGAATCTCTTCCTCGACGACACGGCCGAGCACGCCGACCTCTTCTTGCCCTGCGCCGCCTTTTACGAGCAGCGCGATCTGGTGGCGAGCTTTGGCCACAACTACGTCGGGCCGCTGGTGCGCGCCGTCGATCCGCCCGGACAGTGCCGCAGCCAGTTCGACATCTTCATGGACCTTGGCCGGCGGTTTCCCTTTGCCGGGGAGTACGTCAAGACCGAGGAGGAGTGGCTGCGGCTGCTCATCCGGCCGCTTCTGGACAAAGGCGTGGCCTGGGACGACCTCTGGAAGGGGCCGGTGCGCATCCCGGACGCGCCCATGGTCCCCTGGGCCGACGGCAAGTTCGACACGCCGACCGGCCGGTTTCAGCTGCTCACTGAGGTGACGGCCTGCGAGGATTGCCGCGACGCCGCCCGCTATCCCTTTACGCTGCTCACCGTCGGTCCGGTGGGGCATCTGTGCTCCGAGCGCGAACCGGGCTATGACTCGGGGCCGCTGGAAATCGTCATGGCGGCGGAAGCGGCCACGCGGCTGGGCATCGCCGACGGTTCGCCGGCCCGGCTTGTCAGTCCCCTGGGCGAACTGACCGTGACCGTGCGCCACGACGAGACGTCGCGGCCCGATGTCGTGTCCTGCGGCCGGGGCGGCTGGCTGTCCCATGGCCAGGGCGTAAACCG
This sequence comes from Pseudomonadota bacterium, assembly GCA_023435825.1. Classification (GTDB taxonomy): domain Bacteria; phylum Desulfobacterota; class Desulfovibrionia; order Desulfovibrionales; family Desulfovibrionaceae; genus Solidesulfovibrio. The sequence goes on from JAEZMB010000313.1 coordinate 1,851, forward strand.
GCTCATCCCGGATCTGGTCAGCGCGGTGGGGCAGGGCACGCCCTATTACGAGGCCCGCGTGGACGTGGAGCGGCTGTCATGATTGCGCGCGAATGGAAATGCACCCTGCCGCGTCGCCACCGCGATGGTTTCATGGAGCACTTGTACGCCACGGGCGTGGCCGAGACCTCGGCGCTGCCGGGCCATCGCGGCTATCAGATTTTGGAGCGCGAGCTTCCCGGCGACGTGGTCGAGGTGACGCTTGTCACGTACTGGGGGGCGCTTGAGGATATCAAGGCCTTCGCCGGCGAGGATATTGGCGTGGCGGTGCTGTATCCCGGCGACGAGGTGTACGAGCTCGTGCCGGAGACGGTGGTGCGGCATTTTTGGGTGGCGGAAGCTGCGTGGCCGGCGGCCAAAGAATAAGGTGCGCCTGACCGGCCGGCGTGGGCTTCGCGGCGGCAAATTGGCGAGAAGTTTGACCAGCGCGGCGATGATGGCCGCCTGGGCCATGAGCAGTCCGGCCACCCAGCGGATGATGTCGGTCTTGGCGTCGGCGAGGTCGCGCTTGGTTATCATGCGATGTACTAGTGCTATAACCAGTTAGCCCCTGAATCCGCGAGCGGCTGCTATCGCTTCATGAACACGAGGATCGAATAGATCTTTGTCAAGTTCAGATAGGCGAGTCGCATCATTTCCATGAATGTCAACGATACCGCTGACGAATAACCGATTCTCCGCTGCCGCATCTGCATATAAGAATGCTACTTCAACGGAACACCAGTTTGATCCGTCAGGCGAAAAGGATACTTCGTAAGCGACGAAATCTGGAGGTCCCTCAAGAAGTAGTATTCCGCTTTTACTTTCTATCGAAAAATCAATAGCCTTTGAAAAATTTCCACCATAGGGCTTGACTTCACAGTATGAAGGGCCAAAAAACGGAAGGTAGAAGTCGGGTAAATATGTTTCTCCAGACTTTAATACATATCCTTGTGGTTCATATTCGAATTTAATGCCCAGTTCGTTAAAAAAAATAGCCCACCTAGCCTCAAGCCGCGACCGGAATCTATACCCATCGTAATATGTCTCTATTGCTTTCATCTCGGTGAATTTATTGTTAATTTATCTGTTTACTGTATTAATATACGCTTGTCTTGTTGGTGTGTCAAGATAGGGTATTTATTATGCTGTGCTAGTATAAAAAAACCGCCCCGCTGGGTCCGTGAACAGCGGGGCGGCTACCGTATGGGAGTCCAATCCAAGCGGTTGGCAAACCGGCTCTACGTAAAAAGGTGGTCCTCGCAGGCTTCCCCGTTTTCCAGGGCGTCGAGCAACTCATCCACCTTGTCTTCGCTGTCGATCTCTTTGTACCACCAGTTGTTGGGCATAACCACTACAACCGGTCCGTCCTCGCACTGCTTGAGGCAACCCGTGCTCACCACCCGGGCGTCGATGTCCCGGTCGAGAATGCCTTCTTCCATGTAGCCGAGCAGGTTGTGCGAGCCTTTTTTGTGGCAGATGCCCTTGGCCTCGCCCTTGACGCGAAAGCTCGCGCAGACGTTGATCAGGTATTGCGGCTTTTCCATGGTCCCTACGTCTCCCTCGTGTTGCGTCGCTTCATAATCGTCATCAAAACGCAGTGGGCAGATTGTCATGTCCCGGTGTGACGTCCTCGTGATCGCGGTTGTCGCGTCGCGAGGACATCACACCGGGGAGCGGTCGTTACAGCTGGAGTTCGAAACGGGTCTCGGGAGCGTCGCGGTCGAGCCGATCCAGGAGCGCTTCCAGGAACTTTTCCATCAGGCGCATGGCGCCGGAGTAGCCCACCGACGGGAAGTACTGGTGGCCGACGCGGTCAAGGATCGGGAAGCCGTGGCGCACCAGCGGGATGTCCTCGTCACGGGCGACGTACTTGAGGTACGTGTTGCCGATGAGCAGATCGACCGGATCGTTCTTGATCCACTGGTGGAGCAGGTACATGTCGGCTTCGCCGCCGCACTTGAACTTGCAGTCGTAGGGCACGTCCTTGAGCAGCTCGGTCATGCGCTCCTCGAAGTACTTACCAGAGGTGCCCGTGACCGTGTAGGCCGGGATCATGCCCAGGGTGATGACGAATTCCACCAGGGCCAGCAGCTGGTCGGGGTCGCCGGCCATGGCCACCTTCTTGCCGTAGAAGTACTGGCTGTAGTCGGAGAGCAGGTCCACGACCTGGCCGCGCTCGAAGTTGATGGAGTCGGGCACGCTCTTGCCGGAGATCTTGCGCAGCAGATCGACGTAGCGGTCGGTGGCCTTGAGCCCGATGGGCAGGCCCATGACGTGGCCGGGCACCTTAAACTCGGCGTCCAGGAAGTTGACGCCATCAGCGGTGGCCCAGCGGCCCAGGCCAATGGTGGCCTTGGCGTCGCCCATGCCGGCGATCTCGGCCGGAGAGGCTCCGGCGTTGGGGTACATCTCGTAATGGCCGGTCAGGGGGCCATTGAGCACGCCGTTGGTGTCCGGGACCATGGTGATGTCGATGCCCATCATGTCGGCCAGGCGGCGGATCTCGGCCATGTCCGACGGCTCGCAAAAGCCGGGGATGATGTTGATCTTGCCGTTGGGGGTCCCGGTCTTCTTGACGAAGCCCTTGAGGATGCCCTTGACCATGTTGGCGTAGCCGGTGACATGGGTGCCGACGTAGCTGGGGGTGCTGGCGTAGACGATGTGCTTGCCGGCCGGCACCTTGCCGTCGTCCTTGGCCTTCTGGGAGATCTGCATCAGGTCGTCGCCGATGGTCTCCGAGAGGCAGGTGGTGTGGATGGCGATGACCTCGGGGTCATACAGGGTGAAGATGTTGTCGATGGCGGTGATGAGGTTGGACTGGCCGCCGAAGACCGAGGAACCTTCGGTGAAGGAGGAGGTGCCGGCCACGACCGGCTCCTTGTAGTGCCGGGTCAGGGCGGAGCGGTGGTAGGCGCAGCAGCCCTGGGAACCGTGGCTGTGGGGGAAACATCCCTTGACGCCAAGGGCCGCGTACATGGCGCCCACGGGCTGGCAGGTCTTGGCCGGGTTGACGGTGAGCGCCTTGCGTTCCTTGATCTCGCCGGTGGTGTGTCTTAACAGAGCCATATGCTTTCCTTTCTCGCAATAGCGTTCGTTGCTAGGCCACGTAGGTGGCTTCGAGCTCGGGACCGTCGGCCTGCCAGGGAGCCTTGATCAGGTTCCAGACCTTGGTGTTCACCATGCGGTCGATGTCGCGGTACCAGTTGATGGCGCCGTTGAACCCGGCGTAGGGGCCGCCCATGTCGTAGTTGTGCAGCTGCTTGAGCGGAATCCCCATCTTCTGGACGATGTACTTTTCCTTGATGCCGGCGCAGAAGATGTCGGGCTTGTAGATCTCCAGGAGCTTTTCGGTCTCGTAGTGGTTGATGTCGTCGATGACCATGGCGTCCTTGCCCATGCCGCCGATCATGCCCTCGTAGCCCTTGAAGTCCAGGCCCTTCTCGTTGAGCTTGACCAGTTCCTCTTCGGTCTTTCGCGGCTTGAAGCGCTCGGGATCGGGATGGATTTCGAGCTCTTCGATGTTGCGCGAGTCGGCGTCGATCTTGATGGTCGGCAGCACGTGGCGGCCTTCGTAGTCGTCGCGGTGGGCGAACTCGTAGCCCGCGCCCAGGATCTTCATGCCGAGCTCCTTGAACAGTTCCTGGTAGTGGTGGGCCCGGGAGCCGCCGACGAACAGCATGGCGGTCTTGCCGTCGGTGCGCGGCTTGATTTCGTCCACGACGGTTTTGACCTTTTCCAGCTCCTCGGCAATGACGGCCTCGGTGCGGTCGATGAGTTCCTGGTCCTCGAAGTAGGCGGCCATGCGGCGCAGGGACTTGGCCGAGGCTTCAGCCCCGATGAAGTTCACCTTGATCCAGGGGATGCCGTACTTGGTCTCCATCATTTCGGCCACGTAGTTGAGCGAACGGTGGCACATGACGGTGTTGAGGTCGGCGGCGTGGGCGATGCGGAAATCTTCCACGGTGGAGTTGCCGGAGAAGGTGGCGACCAGGGTGAAGCCGCACTTTTCCAGGATGCGCTCGATCTCGAAAGCGTCGCCGCCGATGTTGTACTCGCCGAGCATGTTGACCTTGAACTTGCCTTCGACTTCGACGTCTTTCGTGCCGATGACATGCTTCATGATCTGGTTGTTGGCGATGTGGTGGCCGGCGGACTGGGACACGCCCTTGTAGCCTTCGCAGGAGTTGGCGAAGATGGTGATGCCGAGCTCTTCCTGCATGGTGCGGGCCACGGCGTGGATGTCGTCGCCGATAAGACCGACCGGGCAGGTGGAGAAGATGGAAATGGCCTTGGGGTGGAAGTTGTCGTAGGCTTCCTGGATGGCCGCGCGCAGCTTCTTCTCACCGCCGAACACGATGTCGTGCTCGGTCATGTCGGTGGAAAACGCGTAGGGGATGAAGTTCTCCCCGTCCGGACCGGCGTCGGTCTGGTTGCGGCGGGTGAGCCAGGAGTAGAAGCCGCAGCCGATGGGGCCGTGGGTCAGGTTGACGATGTCCCGGGAGGGGCCGAGAACGACGCCCTTGCAGCCGGCGTAGGTGCAGCCGCGCTGGGTGATGATGCCGGGGATGGTGCGGACGTTGGACTGAATTTCGGGAATCGGTTCGCCGACCTCGGTGCCCGGGAGGATGGACTTGGCCCGCTTGCGCGCGACCTTGGTGGGCATCTTGGCGATCAATTCCTTCTTGATCTCTTCGACATTGGTGGGCTTGGTGCTCATCTCGCTGCTACCTCATTGGTCTTGGGGTCCGGGAACGTCCGCCAAACCGGGCTAGACGATGGCCGCTTCGCCGGCTTCGCCGGTCCTGACCCGCACGGAATCGGAGACGGGCAACACGAAGATCTTGCCGTCGCCGGCCTGGCCGGTCTTGTTGACGCTGATCAGGGCGTCCACAGCTTCCTTGACCTGATTGTCGGGGACCACGATGGATATGATGCGCTTGGGGTACAGGCGGCCCTTGGTGCCCAGAAGCGCGATGGCTTCCTCGTTGCCGGCCGCGGCGCCGTCAAGCACCGCCTGGTTGACCAGACCCTTGCCGCGTCCGTAGCCCTCGCGGGCCACGAAGGCCGGGATGCCCGCGTCGGCCAAGGCCTTCTTGGTCTGGTTCATCTTATTCATGCGGATGACCGCCATAATCTCCTTCATGACGCGCCCCCTTAGGCTTCCTTGACGCCGGAGGAGATGGTGTACATCTCTTCCACCGGGCTCACGAAGATCTTGCCGTCGCCGAAGGCTCCCTTGGAACCGCTGCGGGCGCTTTCCATGATGGTCTTGATCACGAAATCCTTGTCGCAGTCGGGCACGACGCAGATGAGCATGACCTTGGGGATCTCGTCGTACTGGATCTCGCCGATCTTGATGCCGCGCTGCTTGCCGCGACCGGCCACGTTGAACTTGGTGACGGCGGGGAACCCGGCATCCATCAGGGCGGACAGGACTTCGTCGGTCTTCTCGGGGCGGACGATCGCTCTCACCATGGTCTGCATATGAAATACTCCTTGCGTGTGTGCGTGTGTTGTCGTCGGGTCTCAGGCTGCCGGTGGGCTGCTAGTTGGCGATGCCGAAGTCGATGAGCAGCTTTTCCAGGGTGTTGATATCCAGGGGCTTGGGGATGACGAACATTTCGTTCTGGTCGATTTTTTTGGCCAGGGCGCGGTATTCGTCGGCCTGGGCGTGCTCGGGGGAGTAGTCGATAACCGTCTTGCGGTTGATCTCGGCCCGCTGCACCTGGTTTTCACGCGGCATGAAGTGGATCATCTGGGTGCCGAGCTGACGGCACAGTTCCTGGATCATCTGCTCTTCCTGGTCGACCTTGCGGCTGTTGCAGATGATGCCGCCCAGGCGCACGCCGCCGGTGTCGGCGTACTTGACGATGCCCTTGCAGATGTTGTTGGCGGCGTACATGGCCATCATTTCGCCGGAACAGACGATGTAGATTTCCTCGGCCTTGCCGTCGCGGATGGGCATGGCGAAACCGCCGCACACAACGTCGCCGAGAACGTCGTAGAAGACGTAGTCGAGCTTCTTGTCTTCCTCGTAGGCGCCGAGCTGTTCGAGCAGGTTGATGGAGGTGATGATGCCGCGGCCGGCGCAACCGACGCCGGGCTCGGGGCCGCCGGACTCGGTGCACATGGTGCCGCCGTAGCCTTCCTTGAGGATATCATCGAGTTCGACGTCTTCGCCTTCCTCGCGCAGGGTGTCGAGAACGGTCTTCTGGGCCAGACCGTGCAGGAGCAGACGGGTGGAGTCGGCCTTCGGGTCGCAGCCGACCACCATGACCTTCTTGCCCATTTCCGCCAGCCCGGCGACGGTGTTCTGCGTGGTGGTGGACTTGCCGATGCCGCCCTTGCCGTAAATAGCGATCTTGCGCATTTTGTAATGCCTCCTGCTGCAAAGTTGGAATGCTCCTCTTTAGGCAAGAGTCATGCCATTGTGCGGCAGGCGTGATGCATTTCATATAACATACTGATATACATTATTAAAAATGTATTTCGCGGTGACGAGGGCAAGGGCAGGCAGTTGTTTCGAACATTTTTGTGTCGCCAGTTGCGACAAAAATGTTCGACATAAATGTCGCTAGCGATCTTCTGTCAACTCAACGGGAAAGGCGGGGAGCGGCGGTCATGGATGGAGCAGACGTTGTTTGAATGGGTAATGTCGTGTTATTCCGGGAGGTGGGGGCGGACGAGCGGTCACCCGGCGCGTCGCGCCCGGCGATAGTCTCGGGCTGTTTTGAGGATATTGACAATTACGAGAAATTCGTTCGGGCGTTGGCAGGGCGTGCCGGCCGGGGGCGGCCATGTCCTGGGCCGCGCCGGTCCAGCGAACGGCGCGGGAGCGGCAACAGCCGCGAGCAGGCGACAGCGGCGGGCCGCTACCAGGTCGTGCAGGAAAAGGGCTGTGGGCACTTCTCCAAAAACATGATCACGTCATTGAACATCGTGATTTTGTCTTTTTCGCTGAGATGCTCGATAAAAAGCCGGTAGTAATGGTCGTAGCTGCACCGAGAATCCTGGTCGCACTCCCGGATATGGTTGTACCACCATTTGGCCACGTCGCGGAGTGCATCGGCGGCGATGTGGTCCACGGCGAAGGTGTCCTTTTTCACGGACATTTCTGTCTGGGTCTTGAGCGGAAGCATGAAGTGGTGAACGAACTTGGAATGGGTCGCCAAGTGTCCGTCATAGACTTTCTTCGGGAAGTCGAATCGGTCTACCAGGATTTTCAAAAGGCCTTCTTCGAAGGCGAAATGGGAATCCGAGAAAAGTTCCAGGAATTTGAATTTTTCCTGCATGTACTCGGCGCAATTGACTTGCGGCGTGGCGTTATTGATAATCTCCGTGTGCCAAGTGTTGATGAAACGGAGGATTCCTTGGTGCTGGCAGTTGATGATTCCAACAATACAATCATAACTGGATTTCCAAGAAATAAACTGAACAATCTGGGATTGGGGCGTCTGCTGCATAATACTTCCTTGGGCAGATGGCCATTTCATTTCAATATTGCGTTCCCTGCGCGCTCTCTCCTTGGAGACGGTATTTGCTGTTTTTGCCAACGGGTGAAAGAGTATTGACTGTTTACCGTTTAGCGTCAGGGGGCAAAAATGTAAACGGCCTTTCCGCCGCGATGACCAAGTCTGGCGGAGGGTCGCCACCCCCAAACAGGCGACCTCAGGTACGCTTGCCCTCGGTCGCCAACGGCTCGGACTTCATGCTCAGGCTCAACCGCCCCCGCTCCTTGTCGATGGCCAGCACCGTCACCATGACCTCCTGGCCGGCCGCCACCACCTTGGACGGATCGGCCACATAGGCGTCGGCCAGATGGCTCACGTGCACCAGGCCGTCGCGGTGCACGCCCACGTCCACGAACGCGCCAAAGGCCGTGACGTTGGTGACCCGGCCCGGCAGCCGCATCCCCGGACGCAGATCGGCCAGTTCGCTGACCCCTTCGGCAAAGGCGAAGGTCGTAAACGTGGGCCTGGGGTCGCGCCCGGGCTTGGCCAACTCGGAGAGGATGTCGCGCAGGGTTTCCAGGCCCACGTCGCCGCCGACGTAGCGGGCCGGGTCGATGCCCTCGCGCAGGCTCGACTTGGCGATAAGATCGGTCACGGCGCAGCCCAGGTCCTTGGCCATGCGGCCGACCAGGGCGTAGCGCTCGGGATGCACGGCCGTGGCGTCCAGGGGCGGTCCGCCGCGAAGGCGCAGGAACCCGGCCGCCTGCTCAAAAGCCTTGGGGCCAAGGCGCTTGACCTTGCGCAGTTCGGCCCGGGAACGGAAAGGGCCATTTTCCTTGCGGTGGGCCACGATGTTGGCGGCAAGGCTTGGCCCCAGGCCCGAGACGGCGGTGAGCAGTTCCACGCTGGCCGTGTTGAGGTCCACGCCCACGGCGTTGACGCAGCTGGACACGACCTCGTCCAGGGCCTTCCTGAGGGCGGCCTGGTCCACGTCGTGCTGGTACTGGCCCACGCCAATGGATTTGGGGTCGATCTTGACCAACTCGGCGAGCGGGTCCATGAGCCGGCGGCCGATGCTCACCGCGCCGCGCACGGTCAGGTCGAGGTCCGGGAATTCGTTGCGGGCCGTTTCGGAAGCCGAATAGATCGACGCTCCAGCCTCGTTGACCAAAATGACCGGCACCCCCAAGCCCAGGTCGGCCACGAAGCGTTCGGTCTCGCGCCCGGCCGTGCCGTTGCCCACGGCAATGGCCTCGATGGCCTGGGCGGCGCACAGCTTGCGCAGGGTCTCGGCCGCCTGGTCGCGCTGGCGCTCGGAGCCAGTGGGGAAGATGGTCTCGTAGTGGAGCAGGTTGCCTTGGGCGTCAAGCACGGCCAGCTTGGCCCCGGTGCGAAACCCGGGGTCCAGCGCCAGCACCCGGGCCTGCCCCAGGGGCGCGGCCAGGAGCACTTGCCGCAGGTTGGCCGCGAAAATGGCAATGGCCTCCCGGTCGGCCCGGTCCTTGAGGCTGGCGCGCAGTTCGTTTTCCAGCGACGGCCCAAGCAGGCGCTTGTAGGCGTCGGCGGCCGCCTCGGCCACCTGCTCGCTGTCCTTGCCCCGGCCCGTGACCACTAGGCGCGTGAGCTGGCGCAGGGCCTCGTCCTCGGCCGGGCGCAGGGAAAGGGCCAGCAGTCCCTCGCGCTCGCCGCGAAACATGGCCAGGGCGCGGTGGCCGGCCACCGCGCGCCCCGCTTCGTCGCGCGCAAAAAACACCCCGG
>JAEZMB010000121.1 GCA_023435825.1 Pseudomonadota bacterium
CGGCGGCCAGGAGAGGCGCTGCCTCTCCTGGACCTCTCCGCCGGGGGCCGGAGGCCCCCGGACCCCCCACATGGTGAAAGGGGTTACGGGGGGTGTTGCAGGGATTGACACTCTGGCCGATTGGGAAGCCAAGACGGTCGGTCGGCAATCGGCCTTGAAGGAAACCGCGTGGTTCCGGCGGCAGGGATGAACGCTACCGCTGTCCTGCTCCCTTCGCGGGACCAAAGGACCTCCTCCTAAGGGCAACGGCGGCAACGTGCTGATACGTCGGACGAAGCCGAGGGCAGCCGTATAAATCTTCCCGACGGCCTCGCTGGGTCTGGGCGCAGCCCCTAAAAAATCACCCTGGTTCTCTCCCTATTTTCAGACTGATTTGATCGTATTATACGTCTTCGACGCATCCACGCCGGACACCGCGTAACCGTCCGACCCCTTAACCCCCTTTCAGGGGGTCCGGGGGGGATGATCCCCCCCGGCCGCCGGAGGCATCTGCATTCATGTCCCCTTTGCTTACCTTCATACGCAGCCATCTGAGCATCAAGATCGGCATCCCGTTGGCCGTGGTGCTTTTCGGCTGCATCTTTGTCTGGGCCGGTTTCCAGGTCGCCCGCGAGGAGCGCTTTGTCCAGAACGCCGGGGTCAAGGAAGCCGACCGGGTCCTGGCCACGGCGCGCCTTGGCCTCGACTACGCCATGCTGCTCAATTCCCGCGAGGACATCCGGGCCATTGTCGCCAACCTTGGCCGGCTGCCCGAGATTCGGGAAATCCGCATCATCAACAAGGCCGGCCAGGTGATGTTCACCAGCAAGGGCGAGGCTCCGGGCACGCGCCTGGACACCTCGGCCGCGCCTTGCCAGGTCTGCCACCAGCGTACGCCGCCAGCCGTGTCGCCCAATCTGGAGCGCCGGCTGTATGCCCGGGAAACCATCGGCGGCGAGCAGATTTTGCGCATCGTCGGCCCCATCGCCAACGAACCGGGCTGCGCCGAGCCGGCCGGCTGCCATTTCCACAAGGACAGCGAGCAGATTCTCGGCGTTCTCGACATCGCCTTTTCCCTGCGCGAGAGCCAGTCGCTGATCGAGGAATTCAAGGAGAACACGGTCTATCTGGCCGCCCTGGTTTTCGGCGCGGCCATCCTGACCTTGTTTCTGGTCATTTTCGTGCTCATAAAACGCCCGCTGTCGCGCATCGAGGGCGAGGCCCGGGCCTGGGCCAAGGGCAAGAAGCCGGTCAGCATCGACGAGGAGCGTCTTGACGAGATCGGCCAGCTCTCCCGGGCCATCCATCAGATGGGCAGCGATCTCATTGCCAAGAACAGCCAGATCGAGCTGCAAAAGGATCTGTACCAGGACCTTTTCGAGGGCGTGCCGTGTCTGGTGACCGTCCAGGACCGCAATATGCGTCTGCTGCGTTTCAACCGGTCCTTTGCCGAGAAGTTCAACGCCTCGGTGGGCGAATACTGTTTCAAGGCCTACAAGAACCTGGACGCGCCGTGCCCGTCCTGTCCGGTCAAAAAGACCTTCGAGACCGGGCGTTCCTATACCACGGAAGAGACCGGCTGCTACAAGGACGGCGCCCGGGCCGACTGGATCGTCACCACCTCGCCGGTCTACGACTCCGAGGGCAACCTCGTGGCGGCCATGGAAATGTGTCTGGACATCACCTCCCGCAAGGATCTGGAGCTGGCGCTTAGGCGGTCGGAAAAGAAGTATTTCGACGTGTTCAACAACGTGCCCGGCGCGGTGTTCGTCATCGACCGCGACGACTTGTCGGTGCTGGACTGCAACCGGGGGGCGGTGGCCATGTACGAGCTGCCGCGTGGCGAGTTGACCAAGCGCTCGCTGCACGACCTGTTTTACGACGAGCGCCGCGACGCGGCCATGGCGGCGGTCATCGACGGCCAGGACGTGGAGCAGGCCCGCCATGTCACGGGCGACGGCCGGCCGTTTTTCGTGTCCATGCACACCTCGTTTTCCGAATACGCCGGCCGGCGGGTGCTGCTCGTCACCGTGGCCGACATCACCAAGCGCCTGGAGGCCGAGCAACAGCTCATCCAGGCCGGCAAGATGGCGACCCTGGGTGAAATGGCCACGGGCGTGGCCCACGAGATCAACCAGCCCCTGTGCGTCATCCAGACCAGCGTCGATCTGGTGCGCCGCCACATCGGCCGGGGCGAGGCCCCGCCGTTGCCGCTTTTGACGCGCTTAACCGACCTCATCGGCAATCAGGTGGACCGGGCGGCGCGCATCATCGGGCATATGCGGGAATTCGGGCGCATCTCCGACCACGAGGCGGAACTGGTGGACGTGGGGGTCGTGGCCCGGCGTTCGGTGGAGTTTTTCGCCGAACAGCTGGCCCTGCGCGGCATCGAGACGGAGTTTGTCCTGGCCGAGAACCTGCCGCCGGTGCGCATCGACCCCAACCGGCTGGAGCAGGTGATGATCAACCTGCTGGTCAACGCCCGGGACGCCATCGAGGAGCGGGCCAAGCGGGAGCCGGCCTGTCCCCGGCGCATCGTCATCAAGGCCACGGCCAACCACGACGCGGTCAAGGTGCGGCTCTCGGACACGGGCGCGGGCTTCCCCAAGGAACTGGCGGCCAAAATCTTCGAGCCGTTTTTCACCACCAAGGAGATCGGGAAAGGGACGGGCCTGGGGCTTTCCATCAGCTACGGCATCATCAAGGACGCCGGCGGCGACATCGTGGCCGCCAAAAACGCCGAGGGCGGCGCGACCTTCTACATCCGGCTGCCGGTGGCCCGGGAGGGCTAGCGTGGCCCTGGCGACAAGACATGCCTGAGAGCAGATCGCCGCGCGAACCCGTAACCGGCATTCCCGTACGCGGCAGTAGCCGCCCGGGAAGCTATGCCCAAGGGTTCTACTGCGGCAACGCTCAGGGTTCGTAGGTGCGCTTGAGGGAAAAGGCGTACAACCGGGCGGCCAGGGGCCTGGGTTCGCCCGTGAAGTGCTGGACGTCCTTCATGTTCCAGTCCGAATAGACGAGGTCGATGAGATTGACGCCCTTAAGCGCGGTGAAAAGGATCTTCTCCGGCGGGCCGCTTGGCGTGCAGTCTTTGGTCGCCTGGGTGAAACGGTGGACGGTTACCCCGTTTATCACCACGTCGATGGATTGTCCGGCCAGACAGGGCACGGCCTGCACGTCGAGTTCGAACTGGTAGCTGCCGGGGCTGTTGAAGGCCACCGACGTGCGGGGGCCGTGGCCCCAGGCGTACTTCACGTTGTCGTCGCCCCGTTCGGGCAGTTCCAGGCCGGTGATGACCACGCGGGGATGCACGGCGAGGCTGGTCCAGTCGAAACGGATGTCCTGGTCCTTGAACGTGGCGAAGCGCTTCGACGCGTACACGCCGCCCAGAAAAACGCCGACCAGCAGGAGCGCGGCCAAGAGCGGCACGAGCTTCTTGCCGATCCAGGCGTAGTGCTCGGCAAAAACTGGCAACTGGTTCCGATACCGCCGATACAGGCGTTTGGTGTCCGCCAGGGCTTGCCGCAAGGCTTTCAGGAAAAATCCCAGCGTCCTGACGCGTTCCTCGGACAGCGCGTTCCCGGGCGCTGTCGCCAGGGCGGCCAGCCGGCCCAGGTCGGCCAGTCCGGCCTCGGCGGGCGCGGCCGACCCGGGGCGGACTTCGGCCAGCGCCTGGACAACGGTTTCCCGCAGCGCGGTCAGGCGCGCCACGGCCTCCCCGGCCAGCAACGCGCATTCTTCGTACTTCCCGTTCCCAAACAACACGAACAGGGCGTCGGTCCGGGCCTGGCATCGGGCCAGTTCCGCCTGGACCCGGGCGCAAAACGCCAGTTGCGCATTCGAGGTTCCCGCTGTTTGCGGCAAGGGGAGCCTGTTTAACATCCATCGTGTCACGGCGTCGAACATGGGAGCGTCCTTGTGCCCTGGCCGGGCATGGCCGGCGGGCCGTGATCCGGCGCGAGGGGCGGGGGCAGCCAGTCCGCCGCGCCGCGCCGGGGCTGCCAGGCATGGAAAAATTCGCACAGGGCCAACACGTAGGCCGCGCTGACGGTTGTAGCAAAATCACGCAGGCCGTCGGTGGTGATGAACCGCACGGCATAGGCGATGGCGATGGCGGCCAGGAAGGCCAGACAGAAAAGGTAGCGCCGCTTGAGCGCGAAAAAGACGAGCAGCAGCAGGGCGACAGCCAGGAACAGCCAGCCTGGCGTGGCCCAGAAGGCCAGCGTCTCTCGCGTGTAGACTTCGTAGAAATGCCACACGCCCTTGAACAATCCCGCCAGGCTGCCCTGGGCGACAAAATCGATCCGGTCTTCCAGCTTGTAGGAAAAGACGAAGTACCAAAGCTTCAGGAGCAGTTTGCCGCCGACGAGCCCAAGCCCGGCCGCCGCGATCAATCGCGGCCGGACGCTCCCGGGGATGCTGCTGGCGGCGAAATACAAGGCCATCAGGCTGATGGTGGAAGCCGCCGTCAGGGAAAAATGGGCCAGACCGGCCAAAAGGACGCAGCAAAACACCCGGACGGGCCGGATGCTCAGGGCGGCGCCATTGAGCAGGATGATCGTCAGCGGGTCGGGAAAGCCGAGCCAGAAGCTCCGCAGATACAGGAAGCTCCCGGCGTAGATGCACAAAATGGCGAGGACGCTGGACAGCTTATGCAGCCTGGCCAGGAGCCCGGCCGCCAGCAGGGGCAGGACGGCCAGGGTCAGGAAGCCGCTGAGGGCACTGAAGGCTTCCCGCGTCTGATTGGCGTTAAACAGCTTGGCCAGAAACGGCACAAGCAGAGATTCCGCGTAATAGGCGGAATTGGGTTCGTAGATGTGTCGGGAAAGCGTCGAATACTGCTCCAGGGCGATCCACCACCCCTTGTAGCAATCGTCGCAGAAAAAGTAGAGAAACAGGCCAAGGACAAAGCTGACGCAGTAGACAAACAGTGTTTGGCCAGGGGGATGATTGCGGCTGTGCATGCTGACTGCGTCGTGACAAAAGAGTTATTGCAACAAGTTGTCGTGGTTGCGCCGTTTCGTAGCGTGAAGTTTTCCCTGGTGTCAATGGCCGCCCGAGGTCGGCCGATCGCCCTGTCCTGGCACGCCGCCGCACGCGACGTCCAGCCCACCGGAAGGGCTTTCTGGATTTTCTCAATACATCACGGCATGATGCTGCCGATTACAGGTTCCGATTACGCTTTCGTAATCGAACGCGCAATTTTCGTAACTGCCCCCCTCCTCCGAGCGGAACCGCGCCCGCCAACCCGCCTGGGGCCTGCCTCGGACATCCTGGCACGATCCCTGCTATAAGAGGCCCGCGAGCAGATGGCCGCCCGGCCAAAAACTGTCGAAAACATCATAACATTCCGGGCGGTTGAAAAAGATTCTGCCCAGATAAAGAAAAGTACGCCGCCGCCGTCGGTTACCGAAACGGCAGACGGCAAAAGCGGGCGAAGGTTCGCCCAACCCAAGGAGAAGGGGAATTATGTTCCAGATCGAAGAAGGACTCGCCGGCGTCGAAGCCCTCCCGCGCATCCGCGCCAGGGGCCGGTATCTGTTTGCCGGGGAAGACAAGTTCTTCATCAAGGGCGTCACCTACGGCCCGTTCCCGGAAAACTCCCGGGGCGAACCGCTGCCCGAGGACGAAACCGTGGCCCATGACTTCGAACTCATGCGCCGCGCCGGCATCAACGCCATCCGCGTGTATTACGTGCCGCCCCGCCGCTTCCTGGACATCGCCGCCCGCTACGGCGTGCGCGTCATGATCGGCGTGCCCTGGCCCCAGCACCTGTGCTTCCTCGACCAGTGGGAAGTGAAGGAAGACATCAAGAAGACCATCCGCGAGGCCGTGGCCTCCCTGGCCGGCCATCCGGCCATCCTCGCCTGGCTCATCGGCAACGAGATCCCCAGCCACATCGTGCGTTGGCACGGCGCGGGCAAGATCGAGAAGTTCCTGGAGAAGCTCGCCAATATCGTGCGCGAGGAAGATCCCGAAGGCCTGGTGACCTACGCCAACTACCCGTCCACGGAATACCTGCGCCTGCCCTTCCTCGACTTCCTGTCGTTTAACGTCTACCTCCACGACGAGAAGGCCTTCCGCGCCTATGTGAAGCGCCTGCAGAACGTGGCCGGCGAACTGCCGCTGGTCTTGTCCGAATTCGGCATGGACTCCATCCGCAACGACGAGGAGCACGTGGCCGAGACCCTGTCCTGGCAGCTGCACGCCTCCTTTGAGCTGGGCGTTTCCGGCACCATGGTCTTCGCCTGGACCGACGAATGGTTCACCGGCGGCCATCTGGTCGAGGACTGGAAGTTCGGCATCGTGTCCGAGGTGCGCAAGCAAAAGCCCGCCTACAAGGCCGTGGCCGACGTCTACCGCCAGAAGCTGCCCCATCTGCCGGCCGACGCGCCGTTTATCTCAGTGGTCATCTGCGCCTACAACGCCGACTCCACCATGGACGGCTGTCTGGCCTCCTTTGCCAAGGTCGACTACCCCAACTTCGAAGTCATCGTGGTCGACGACGGCTCCACCGACGCCACCGGCGAGATCGCCGACCGCCACGCCGCCGCCGCGCCCTACATCCAGGTGATCCACCAGCCCAACCTGGGCCTGTCCGCCGCCCGCAACGTCGGCATGAACGCCGCCCGGGGCACGATTGTCGCCTACACCGACTCCGACTGCTACGTGGACCCGCACTGGCTGCACTACATGGCCTGGGCCTTCACCGACGAGCGCTTCGTGGCCGTGGGCGGCCCCAACCTGCCCCCGCCCGACGACAACCGCACCGCCGCCTGCGTGGCCGTGTCTCCCGGCGCGCCGACCCACGTGCTTTTGACCGACGAGATCGCCGAGCACATCCCGGGCTGCAACATGGCCTACCGCAAGGAATACCTGGCCGGCATCGGCGGCTTCGACGCCACCTACCGAGCGGCCGGCGACGACGTGGACGTGTGCTGGCGGCTCCAGGACCAGGGCCACATCATCGGCTTTTCCGCCGCCATGTTCGTGTGGCACCACCGCCGCTGCACGGTTTCGGCCTATTTGAAGCAGCAAAAGGGCTACGGCCGGGCCGAGGCGCTTTTAATTCCCAAGCACAAGTTCCGCTTCAACCTGCTGGGCAACTCCCGCTGGGCCGGCCGCATCTACGGCGACATCTCCGGCGCGCTGCTGGCCGCCCGGCCGGTGGTCTACCACGGCGCCTTCGGCATGGGCCTGTTCCAGACCCTTTACGAACCCAAGGGCAGCTTGGCCGCCTATCTGCCCCTGTCCATGGAATGGATGGTCGTGGCCTTGGCGCTCATGATCGCCACGCCCTTTAGCCTCATCGCCGGCGGCGTGGGGCTGGCCATGGCCGCCGCCACCCTGGCCTTCGTCGGCTACCGGGTGAGCAAGGCCCGGCTGCCCAAGCACCACGACTGCATTGCCTCGCGCCTGACCATCGCCGGCCTGACCCTGGCCCAGCCGGTGCTGCGCGGCTGGACCCGCTACAAGACCCTGGCTTCGCTCAAGCGCGGCGCGGGCGTCAACGCCTGCCCGCTGCCCCTGGCCGACACCTCGGCCTGCGACGAAGCCAACCTGCCGCGCATCGGCTTCATGCGCCGCCTGGCCGGCACCGCCGGCATCCTGGCCCACCGCCTGTCGTTCCACCGCTTCTTCTGGAACAACAAGGGCCTGGAGCGCGACGAACTGCTGGCCTCGGTCATCGGCCTGCTGCGCACCCTTGGCGTCAACTACGCCCTGGATTCCGGCTTCGCCGCCTCGTCCAACACCCCGCCCTGGGACCTGTCGGTGCGCACCTGCCGCCTGACCACGGCCCGGCTGCGGGTGACTGTCGAGAACCACGGCGGCGACAAGCGGTTCGTGCGCATGGCCGGCTCGGTGCTGCCCTCCGGCATCGCCGCCGCCGCCCTGGCCGGGCTGGTCATCACCGCCGGCGTCCTGGCCATGGTCAAGCCCCTGGCCGCCATCGCCGCCGGAGCCGCCGCCCTGGCGCTCACCGCCTGGATGGGCCTTGGCCTCTACCGCGCCGCCGCCCTGGTCGCCACCATCACCCAATACGTCATGGTGACCCGTCCGGGCTGCTCGGCCAACGAACCCAAGGACGAACGCGTGGTCAAGGTGGTCAAGCCCCAGACCGTCGCTCGCGACGACGCCGACGACATCGTCGCCCCGGCCGAGCCCGTGGCCCCGGCCACCATCGAAGCCGCTTAATCCCAAGCGACAACGCGCCGCCCCCGGACTCCGTCATGGCCAAGGCCTGACGGCCGGGGGCGGCCTGCGTGAGGCCGCCGGCCGGCCAAGCCCCTTGCCCGGCCGGCCCAAAGGCCGTACACGACGCTTCCGACCTTCACGGAAGCAACCGGAAGGGCGCAATGCTTCTCCCGGACCGGCCGCCGGACCTCTCGTCCGAAGCGGCCCTGGCGGCCCGGCCGCCAAGGAATGACGCCATGAGCATGTTTCGCACCCTGCTTCGCTATCTGCACCCCTACCGGCACCTGTTCGTGCTGGGGCTGTGCCTGGTCGGCATGGCCAGCGCCATGGAACTCCTCAAACCCTGGCCGCTCAAGCTCGCCATCGACCAGATCATCGGCCACAAACCCCTGGACGTCTTCGGCTGGCGGCCGGACCTGCAAACCTGGACCGTGGGCACCCAACTCTTGTGCGTGGTGGGGATGCTGGTCGGCGTCCATTTCCTGGTCGGCTTCGTGCAGCTGTGCAACAACTATCTGACCATCCGCATGGGCCAGGATATGGTCCAGGACCTGCGCTGCGACCTCTTTGACCACCTGCAGCGCCAATCCCTGCTCTTTCACCAGAAATGGCCCACCGGCGACCTCATCTACCGCATCATGGGCGACACCTACGCCGTCCAGACCTTGCTCATGAACGGCGTTTTCACCACGCTCACCAGCTCGGCCCTGCTCGTGGGCATGTTGGCCGTGTGCCTGCAGATGGACGCCGAGCTGACGCTCTACGCCCTGTGCGTCATACCGTTTCTCTTTCTGGCCATCTCCCGGGTCTCGCGCAAGATCGGCGATCTGACCACCGAGACGCACCTCAAGGAGTCGCAAGTCTACACCACGGTGGAGCGCATCTTTTCCTCCATCACCCTGGTCCAGGCCTTTGGCCGCGAGGACGAGGAACGGCGCAAGTTCGTCACCGAGTCCCAGCATTCCTTTGACCGCAAGCTGTCGCTCTACGCCCTGCAGACCGTCTACGGCTGGCTGGTCTCGGGCATCACGGCCACGGGCACGGCCCTGGTCCTCTATATCGGCGTGCGCCACGTGCTCGACGGCACGCTGTCCACCGGCGAACTGCTGGTCTTTATTTCCTATCTCGCTTCGCTCTATACGCCGCTCAACAGCTTAAGCGACACCGTGGCCGGCATCCGGGCGTCGCTGGCCCGGGCCCGGCGCGTCATGGACGTGCTGGCCGTCAACGAGGCCGTGCCGGAAAAGCCCGACGCCCCCAAGCTGGCCGTGAGCAAGGGCGAAGTGGTCTTCAGCGACGTGACCTTTGGCTATACGCCCGAAAAGATGGTCTTAAACGACGTGGCCTTCACCTGTCCCGGCGGCTCCACCGTGGCCATCGTGGGCCAGACCGGAGCCGGCAAGACCTCGCTGGTGAGTCTGCTCCTGCGCTTCTACGATCCGCAAAAAGGTTCCATCGTCATCGACGGCCAGGACCTGCGCGACGTGACCCTGCGCAGCCTGCGCGACAACATCGCCATCGTCTTGCAGGAAACCCAGCTCTTCCCCATGAGCGTCCATGACAACATCGCCTACGGCAAACGCCAGGCCAGCCGCGAGGAAGTCATCCAGGCCGCCACCCTGGCTAACGCCCACGACTTCATCGTCGGCCTGCCCGACGGCTACGACACCATCCTCGGCGAGAAGGGGGCCAACCTCTCGGGCGGCCAGCGCCAGCGCATCTCCATCGCCCGGGCGCTTTTAAAGGACGCGCCGCTTTTAATCCTCGACGAACCCACCTCGGCCCTGGACGCCGAGACCGAGGCGCTGATCATGGAAGGGCTGGAGCGGCTCATGCAAAACCGCACCACCTTTGTCATCGCCCACCGCCTGTCCATGATGCGCCGGGCCGACATGATCCTGGTGATCAAAAACCAGCGCATCCACGAGATGGGCTCCTACGACGAACTCATGGCCCAGAACGGCGAATTCGCCCGGCTCCACGCCATCCAGATGGGCAAGGGCAAGCCCGAGAAGCAGCCGCCCGCGCCGCTGGTGGCCTAGAAGACCTTGGGGGCGACGGCGGCCTTTCCATGTTCGCCGCCGTTCGCCCCAGTCGGCGTCGGCAGGCCGCTTCGCGCCACGCCCGCCCTTCACCGTGGTCGGGGCCGGGCCGATGCGGCCCCCCCCCCTTTGGACGCGCCCCGGCCGCGCGCGGGCGTCGGATCGAGCATGTGCATGAAGCGAGTTGACGGCATCTTCGTGGATACGCCGCTGACCAGGGGGCAATGGCTCGCCGTGGTCGGGCTGTTGGCCGTCGCCTTGGCCCTGCGCCTGGCCTGGCTTGGGGAAACCGAGCTGTGGTGGGATGAAATCCTGACCGTGCACAGGGCGCGGCTGCCCCTGGGCGATCTGTGGCGAAGCCTCAACACCCAGGCGGCCTTCGAGGCGTCCCTGGATACCTCGCCGCCCCTGCACCACAGCATCATCCATTTCTTCATGCTTCTGGGAAACCACGAAGCCACGGTCAAGCTGGCCAGCGCCCTGTTCGGCACGGCCTCCATCGCCATGGCCCTGGCGGTCGGTTCACGGTGCTTCGGCCGGCTGGCCGGCTTTCTCGGCGCGGCCTATCTGGCGCTGCTGCAATATCACATCGCCTACTCCCGCGACCTGCGCTGGTATGCGTTCTTTTTCTTTTTTTCCTTGGCGTCGCTGTATGCGTTCACCCGCTGCGTTTCCCCGGGCCGGCGGCGGGATGCCGCCCTGTGGGTGCTCGCCTCGGCGGCGATGCTGTACACATCCTATGTGGCCGCGCCGTTTCTGGCCGGCCAGGCGATCTTCGCCGCCGGCGTCCTCGTGTGCTGGGGCAAGGCCGGCCGGCGCGCCGACAGCGTCCGGTTCGTCACAACCATGGCCGTGGCCGCCGCAGCGCTTGTACTCCTGTATCTGCCGCAACTGCCCGGCCAGCTTGTCACCACCCGCGCCTTTTATGTGCCGGGGCTCAATCCGGCCAGCCCCCTGGCCCTGGCGGAGGCGTTGGCCAAGTTCGCCGGTTTTTGGGACGACCGGGCCGGGTATTTCGCCGCCGCCGCCGTGGCCGTCGGCTTGTGGGGTTGCGTCAACGCCTGGCGCAAGGGGCAGGCCCCCTCGGTGGTGCTGTTGCTGCTCTGGGGCGGCCTGCCGACCTGCGCCGCCTTTCTCGTCAACGTCAACGCCCAGGCCCAGGCCAAGTATTTTCCCGGCCTGCTCCTGCTCCTGGGGCTATGCGTCGGAGCCGGCCTGGCCGCCCTGGCCGAAACGGCGGCGCGTCTTGCCGGCGGCCGCTCCTGGCTGCCTCTCGCGGCCGGCCTTGCCGGCGTCCTGGCCCTGGCCTGGCCCAATCTCGACTACGCCAAGTTCTACCAGCCGCCCCAGCCGACGACGAAGCAATGGGCCGAGTTTCTGCGAGACGCGGACAACCGGGGCCTGCCCGTAATTCTCGAACGCAACCGCCAGCGCAAGGCCATCCTGGACTGGTACTTCGGCAACAAGACGCCCTGGCTCGCCCGGGACTTCCGGCCGGGCTATCACCGTTTCCTGTATATGGGCAGCCGGCCCGACGTGCCGGAGAACCTTCCTGTCGTGAAAATCCTGCGCCAGCCGCGCGAGGCCGTGACCTTCGCCCGGGGCGAACTCCTCAGCGAATCGCCCGTGGCCCTGTATCCGGACGCGGCCGGAAAGGCCCGTTACCAGGAGGACTTCACGGGCTTTTCCCTGTGGCGGCACGCCGCCTACCTGGACAATCTGGCCCCGGATTTCACTGCCGCAACCCTGGCCCTGGTCGGTTTCGACGCGCCGGGACAGGTGGTTTACGCCTTTGCCAACCCCACGGGAGCCAGGCTCGAAACGGCGACCGTGACCCTGCGGGTGATCCTGCGAGACGCCATCGCCGGCTACGCGCCCGATGCCGACGCCTCCCTGGAAGCCTCGGCCGACGGCGAACGGTGGGAGCCGCTGGCCGCCGTCACCTTTGAGACCTTTTTGCGCCAGAATCCGGGCCTGTCCCTCCCCCCCCCCTTGCGGCAGGCCGAGGCCGCCTTGACGGCGTCCGTGCCGGCGGCCTTGCTCAACAAACCTCGCTTGTTCGTGCGCCTGGTCCTGCGGCCCGGCGGCTATGGCGCGTCCATCGAAGTGGCCGCCCTGTCCCTGGAAGCCGCGTTCGCGGCCAACGCCCCGGCCCAGGCCGTCGATCCGGCCGTGGAGCGCTGCAAGACCCTGGCGAACAATGCCCCGCTGCGTCTGGCCCAACCGGACGTCAGGCCCCTTGAGGGAAACATCGTGTACGGCTTCAGCCCGCTGGGCGAGGCCATTGCTCCCAGGATGGGAAACCAGGAAAGCCAGCGCGCCTACGTCGCCGCCAACCCGGAAGCACCCGTGCTGCGCGTGACCCGGGCCGACGGCTCCGAGGTCTGCCGGTTTTATGATCCCCTGCGAAACGGCTCCGGCGTGGCGTTGACAACCGGCGAACCGGTTGCCGTTTCCCTGGAGCCCCCCGTGCCGGCAACCGTCAGGGGCCTGCGCCTGGAGGGCGAGATCGCCGACCCGGTCATCGCCTTTGGCCGGAAACGTCTGGCCCCGGGACTGAGCCTGCCCAAGGGGTCCAGCGTCGCCCTCAACCCCGGCGATAAGGGGCGAATCACCTTTCTGCAGTCTTTCGCGGCCGAGCAGCCGCCCGTGGACATCATGGTCCGCCACGACGGCCTGGCGGAAAAGACCTCGGGCCGGTCCATCACCTGCCGGGCCGGTTCGTCTTGCGAATTCGTCTATCTTTTCGCCTCGAAGTTGCCCATTACCGGTTTTCGGCTCACGGCGACGCCCTCGGTCAGTCCGGACGGCCAGCAGCATGTGCGGGCCTTTTACGCCGTCGACGACCCCGCTGACCGCCGGACGGTGTTCGAATACCGGGGCGAAGGCTCGGGACATTGGGACACCCTGGAAAACCTGACCCGGGACGTCAGGCTGTCCCGGCCCGGCTATCTGCTCTATGTCGGTTTTTCGCTTTCCGGCGACGGGGCTTCGGTGGCGGGAACCGACACCTATCCGTTGCGCATGGAAGTGGACTTGGACGCCCGGCGGCTGGAGTGTCCGACGCTTGGGGAAGAAATGACGGCCATCCAGGACGAGTCGGCCTATCCCAATGCCTATCGTCTCTGGCTGTTCCGTGACCCGCTGGCTTTTTGAAATGACGCCGGGCCGGCGTCACGGCCGCCCTCCGGAAAGCCTGGCCGGCAACGCCTTCTGGCCTCCCCGGACGGGCTGTGATACGGACCGCTGCGGGATGGACGCGGCCCCGGCCGCCGACATCCCGATTCGCGCCGGGGACGCCGCCCGCCCCGGTCACTGATCCGGGCTTTTGCCCCAAACCGGGCGCTAGGCCGCCCTTGGCGAGAGACATGAAAAAACGCACCATCATCGTTTCCGGACTGGCCGCCACCTATCCCCTGGGCGGCGTGGCCTGGGACTATATCCAGTACCTCCACGGCTTTTACCGCCTCGGCCACGACGTCTACTATCTCGAAGACACCGGCGGCTGGGCCTATGACCCCTTCAACGTCACCTTTGTCGACGACCTGACCTACCACACCAAGTACCTGGGCGATTACCTCGCCGCCCTGGACCCGGGGCTGGCCAAGCGCTTTTGCGTCATCGGCCCGGACGACCGTCACTGGGGCATGTCCGCCAAGGAACTGGCCGCCGTGGTCGGGCGCGCCGACGTCTTTTTCAACATCTCGACCACCTGCCAGCTGCGCGAGAGCTACGCCAAAATTCCGGTCAAGGTACTCATCGATTCCGACCCGCTCTACACCCAGTCGAGCTTCCCGCAGTTCCTGGACGGCACGGCCACGGACGAGGAAAAGCGCAACATCGAAAACATGCGCCGCCACGACGTGTTCTTCTCCTTTGGCGAAAACGTCGGCCAGGACTTCTGCACCGTGCCCAAGGGGGTCATCGACTGGATTCCCACCCGCCAGCCCATCGTGCTGTCCAGTTGGGGGGACGCGCCGGCCAAACCGGCCCGGCAGACCTTCACCACCGTGCTTTCCTGGCAGCCGGCCCAGAAAGGGCCGCTGGTGGGCGGCGTGCAGTACGGCGGCAAGAACCTGGAATTCGAAAAGATGCTCGATCTGCCCCAGAAGACCACGGCCGAGCTGGAGCTGGCCCTGGGCGGCGGCAAGCCGCCCCGCGAACTGCTGGAGGAAAAGGGCTGGAAGCTGCGCGACGGGTTTTCCATGTCCCAGACGCCCTGGGTCTACCGCGACTACATCTGGGACAGCTACGCCGAGTTCTCCACGGCCAAAAACGCCTACGTGGCCACCCAAAGCGGCTGGTTCTCCTGCCGCACCGCCTGCTACCTGGCCTCGGGCCGGCCGGCCGTGGTCCAGGATACCGGCTACTCCCGCTTCATGGACGTGGGCGAGGGCGTGCTGGCGTTCACCAACGAAGCCGAAGCCCTGGCCGGCATCGAGGCCGTGCGGGCCGACTGGGACCGCCACAGCGCCGCCGCCAAGGCGTTCGCCGCGCGCTACTTCGACTCCGACGTGGTGCTGGCCAAGCTTCTGGCCGATGCCCTGGCCTGATTGTACGAATTGTACGAGTTGACGGAAGCGTACGGAATGCGCATCATGCTCTGGAAAAGGAGCGACCATGCCCACGCCTGAAACGTCCGCCGCCATGAGCGCCGCCGAGGCCCGGGAACACTTCGCCGAAGTGGTCAACCGAGCAGCCTACGGCAAGGAACGCATCGTGCTTTCCCGCCGGGGACGGCCCGTGGCAGCCCTGGTTTCCATGGACGATCTGCTGTTGCTCGAAGCCCTGGAAGAGCGGGCCGATCTGGCCGCCGCCCGGGAGGCCGAGGAAGAGGCCGCCCGCCTGGGGACCATTGCCTGGGAGACGGTCAAAAAGGATTGCGGCCTCTAACCCGCCATGGCCTACCAGGTGGAACTGACGCCGGCCGCCGGACGCGACTTCAAGCGTCTGCCCCGGGCAGCGGCGCAGAGGTTGGCCCCGCGCATCGACGCCCTGGCCGAGGAACCCCGGCCGGCCGGCGCGCTGGCCATGGCCGGGATGCACGGCTACTACCGGCTGCGGGTGGGAGACTACCGGATCATCTACAAAGTCGAGGATGCGCGCCTGGTGGTGCTGGTCATCCGTGTCGCCAACCGCCGCGAGGCATACCGCTGACTGGTTTGTTTTCCATGCCAAAATCCTTTCGTTTCCTGTTCTCGGGGCTTGCGGCCCTGCTTTGCCTCGCCGTCCTGGCCGGGCCGGCTCCGGCCGGATCGGCCCAGGGCTTCGGCACGGTCCGCGACGGCGGCGTGTGGTGGCTCACCCTGCCCGGCGGGCCGCGCTTTTTCTCCATGGGTGTGAACACCGTCAACGGCGGCGACAAGAAAACCCGGGACCGGGGCTACTATTTCGAGAACTTCTACCCCGATCAGGCCGCCTGGGCCGCCGACACGCAAAAGCGCCTCTACGCCTGGGGCTTCAACACCCGGGGCGGCTGGTCCGACCCGACCAGGGCCATGACCCTGCCCATGGTTCCCGAGATCGATCTTGGCCGCAACGCCCGGCTGCACTGGTTCGACCCCTTCGCCCCCGACGCCCTGGAGTTGACCATCGCCAAGGCCCGGGAACTGACCGCGCCCTACCGCGACAATCCGGCCGTCATCGGCTACTTTACGGACAACGAAGTGGGCTGGTGGAACGCGCCGCTTTTCAAGTGGTACCTCGCCAACGAATGGGCCAGCTACGCCAAGCGCCATGTCTGGCGCATGGTTTACGACCACTACCAGGGCAAGTGGGACAAGCTTTTGGCCGACTTCGTGCCGGCCGCCGGCTACGACTCCTTCGAGGACCTCAAGAAGGGCGGCGCGGAACTCAAGCTGCGGCCCGGCGGCCGGGGCATCGCGCTGATCAACAAGGTGACCGCCGCCTGCGCCGGGCGCTACTACGAACTGGTGTTCAAGGCGCTGCGGGCCGTGGACCCGGGCCGGCTGGTCATGGGCGACCGGCTGCCGCTCTACTACAACCAGGACGCGGTCCTGGCCTCGCGCGGATTCCTCGACGTGCTGTCCACCAACTACAACGTGGACACCCCCGACGGCTGGGTGGCCCCCTACTACTTCGACGGGCTGGCCAAGCTCACCGACACGCCGGTGCTCATTTCGGAATTCTTCTTCGCGGCCAATGAAAACCGCTCCGGCAACGTCAACAACGGTCATCTGATGCATGTGGCGACCCAGGCCGAACGGGCCGCCGGGGCCTCGGCCGCCGTGCGCCACTTCGCCGCCTTCCAAAACGTCGCCGCCGTGCACTGGTTCCAGTACTACGACGAGCCGACCGGCGGACGCGGCGACGGCGAGGACTTCAACATGGGCCTGGTCGACATCCACAACGTCCCGTATGAAAAGCTCTTGGCCGCCATGGCTCCGGCCAACCGCGAGGCCCCGGCCATTCACGCCGCCAGCGCCGGCCGGACCACCCCGGCCCAGCCGGCCGTGGTCCCCATCCACCCGGCCGCGGCGCCCGTGTCGCTGACCGACGGCGGGCTGGCCGACTGGCCGGACAAAGCCGGCACGCGCCTGCCCTGGCTAACGATCCCCGCGCCCCACGTGCCCTTTGGCGACGTGCACATGAGCTGGAGCCAGGACGGGCTGAACCTGTTCCATCTGGCCCAGAACTACGCCGACCTGTTTCTTTTGGCCTACGAGGGCGAGTTCCCCATTTCCGAAACCTACCAGTTGCAGATCGAGGTCGACGCCGGAGCGGGCATCCGGCGTTTCGCCGCCTGCCTGCTGCCCCAGCCCCATCGCAAGTATCCGGGGCGCTTCGAACTGGTCCCCCGGCTCTTTCGCATCGAGGACGACGGACGCCTGACGCGCATCGACGAGACCGGCCTTGTCCAGGTGCTGGACAAGCCGCTGCCCCACATCGCCCTGGAGATGCGCCTGCCGGCCAAGGAACTGGGCCTGGACAAACTCTCCCCGGGACAGGGACTGTCCTTGCGCTTAAGCGCCACCACGTTTTATCGTGAAATGACCATGACCCTGGGCGCGCCTGCCCAGGGGCGCGGCAAAAAGGACGCGGACAAGCCCTTTGCGGCGATCCTCGCGGACAAGTAAACCAAGGAAGAACGGATCATGGCCACCAACATTCTGGTCACCGGCGGCGCGGGCTACATCGGCTCCCATACCTGCAAGGCGCTGGCCGCGGCAGGATTCACGCCCAT
The DNA here is from genome assembly GCA_023435825.1 of Pseudomonadota bacterium. Lineage (GTDB taxonomy): Bacteria > Desulfobacterota > Desulfovibrionia > Desulfovibrionales > Desulfovibrionaceae > Solidesulfovibrio. The sequence continues at coordinate 17,425 of JAEZMB010000121.1, forward strand.
CACCTACGACAACATGGTCTACGGCCACGACTGGGCCGTGAACTGGGGGCCGCTGGTGCGCGGCGACATTCTCAACCGAGGCGAACTCGACGAAGTGTTCGCCGAGTTCAAGCCCGTGGCGGTGCTCCATTTCGCCGCCTTCGCCTATGTCGGCGAATCCGTGACCGACCCGGAAAAGTACTACCGCAATAACGTGGCTGGTTCGCTGTCGCTGCTCTCGGCCATGCGCAAGGCCGGCTGCCGCCACATCGTCTTCTCCAGCACCTGCGCCACCTACGGCGCACCCGACCGGGTGCCCCTGACCGAGGACCATCCCACCCGGCCCATGAGCCCCTACGGCACGTCCAAGCTCATGATCGAACAGATGCTCAAGGATTTCGACGCCGCCTACGGCATGACCTACACGGCCCTGCGTTACTTCAACGCCGCCGGGGCCGACCCGGACGGCCAGATCGGCGAGGACCACGATCCCGAGACCCATCTGATCCCGCTGGTCATCGCCGCCGCCCTGGGCCGCATCCCCCGGGTGGAAGTCTTCGGCACGGACTACCCGACCCCGGACGGCACGGCGGTTCGCGACTACATCCACGTCGCCGATCTGGCCGACGCCCACATCCTGGCCGTCAAACGGCTCCTGGACGGCGGCAAGAGCGCCATCTACAATCTCGGCACCGGCACGGGCAACTCCGTGCGTGAAGTGATCCGCACCGTGGAAGAAGTCTCGGGCAAGCCCGTGCCCATGGTCGAAGGCCCCCGCCGGGCCGGCGATTCGCCGGGCCTTTACGCCGACTCCGGGGCCATCATCCGCGAACTGGGCTGGAACCCGCGCTACGGCGCTCTGCGCGACATCGTGGCCACGGCCTGGCGCTGGCACGAACAGGGGCTGCCGTCCAAAAGGCATTGCAATCTGCGCAAGTCCGGGTAACAAGGATCAAAAGACCATTTTTGCGGAGGATGCCATGGACTTTGCAGCGCTGGGACTCGATTTCCATTCCATCCGCAACAGCAACGAAGAACGCGTGATCAACTTCATCCCCATGGTGCTCGAAGAATTCCCGGAGTTCGTCGCCACGCGCACCGATATCGAGGATGTCTACGCGCTGACGCTCAACAAGCTGCCGGCCCGCTACCGGCAGGCCGTCAGCCTGGTCATCAACGAGCCGGTCAGCGACGCGCTGATCCGCGACCGGATGCGCGAAGCCGTCCGCACCATCATGGCGCGGCCAAATTACTGAGAGGAGATAAGAGTGCCTCCGGCGGCCAAAGGGGCTGAGCCCCTTTGGAAACCCCACCTGTGATGGCATTGTTCGCTTTACTTTAGCAGCTGCATCGACTCGGAAAATGCGAAAAGGGCTGTTTTGGGCGCGAGGCTTTGATC
>JAEZMB010000126.1 GCA_023435825.1 Pseudomonadota bacterium
GCGCTGGCCCGGCTGACGGCCCGCCCCCTGGCCTGGCTGGGGGCGACCCCGTCCCCGGCCGAGGCCCGGCGCGACCTGCGGACCTGCGGCGGGCTGGCCCTGGCCGGGGTGCTGTGCGCCCTTGTGATGGGCGGCGCGCCCGGCCGGCTGTCCCTGGCCCTTGCCGGGCTGGCCCTGGTTCCGGTATGGCGGGCGGGCGCGCCGAAAGTCCTGGCCGCCTTGTCGCGGCTCTGGCCCAGCCTTGGGGCCTGGATCGCCGCCGGCCCGGGACGGACCTATTTTTGCGGTTTCGCCCTGGCCCTGGCCGCCGCCGCGCTTTTTGGCGGCCTTGGCCTGCCGCCCGTGGCGGAATTTTGCGCCCAGGCCGGGCTCTACGCTTTTCTGGCCGGACTGTGCCGGCTGCTGCCAACCAAAGCTCCCAACCGGGCCGACACGCCCCAGGACGCCGCTTCGTGAAACGCTTCCTCAAGCAGAACATCGTCATTCTCGTCCTGCTCAACTCCGGCAACCTCTTCAACTACCTCTTCCAACTGGTGGTCGGGCGCTCCATGAGCCCGGCCGACTTCGGCGGGTTTAACGCGCTCAATTCCACCATGGTCATCTTTTCCGCGCCCCTGGCCATCGTGCCCCTGGTCATGGCCCGGTTCACGGCCCGGTTCGTGCTCACCGACATGGGGCTGGTGCGCGCCCTGCTCACCCGCGCCCTGGGCCTGGCCGCCGGCCTGGCCGTGGTGGCCTACGCCCTGGGCGCCCTGGCCCTGCCGGCCTTGCAGGCTTTCCTGCACATCGAATCCTCCACCCCCATCCTGCTCATGCTCGGGGTCATGGCCGGCTCTTTCGTGCTGCCCGTGCCCTGGGGCATGCTCCAGGGACTCCAGCGCTTCACCGGCTACGGCATCGCCGGGGCCTCCAACGCCTGCTTCCGGTTCCTGGGGGCCATCGCCTTTGTCTGGGGGCTGTCCTATGGCATCAACGGCGCGCTGGTGGCCAGCCTCACCGGCATCGCCGCCGCGCTGTGCGTCAATTTCCTGTTTCTTCGCGACATCTTTCCCGTCACGCCCTCGCGCCTGCCCGAGGGATTGTTGAAGGAAGTCGGCACGTATTCGGTGGGGATGCTCCTGTCGTCGATCATCGTCATGGTGCTGGGCAACCTCGACGTGGTGCTGGTGCGCCACTACTGCGACGCCGAAGGGGCCGGGCTTTACGCCACGGCGGCCATCCTCGGGCGCATCGCCTTTTACCTGCCCTCGGTGCTCATGAGCGTGCTTTTTACCGAGGCGGCCTCGGCCAAGGAATCCGGGCGCAACGACCTGTCCTCGCTGTGGATTTCCATGGGCCTGACGGCAGCCCTGGGCGGCGGCTTCGCCCTGTGCTGCCTCATTGGCTCGTCGTTTGTGGTCAAGCTGCTGTTCGGGGCGCAGTACGCCTCGGCCGGCCCGCTTCTGGCCGTCATCAGCGGAGCCATGGCCCTTCTGGCCGTGGCCAACATCCTGTTCGTCTATTTCCAGGCCCGCTCGGAATTCGGCTTCGTCTGGTTCCAGGCCGCCGGGGTCGGGCTTTTTCTGGGGCTTACGCTCTTTTTCCACGACACGCCCATGACCGTGGCCTGGCTGCTGTTCGCCGGCATCGCGGTCATGCTGGCCGGCTCGCTTTTGTGGCTGCTCGGGCGGGTGCGGGCCCGACGGGCCGAAACCGCCGGAGCCTAAAGGTTTTTGGCGACACGCCGCAGGGCACGGCCGCGTCCATCAAGGAATACGCGCGTATTTCTTCCTGAAATCATTGGGCTTAGTCCGTTGCCGATGAAACGCTCGCAGCGCTTTTCGTGGACGCGACACAAGCCAATCAAGGAGGCGTCATGGCCGGCAACACCTTTGGCACCATCTTTCGGCTGACCACCTTCGGCGAATCCCACGGGCCGGCCCTGGGCGGCGTCATCGACGGCTGCCCGCCGGGGGTGCCGGTCACGGAGGCGCTCATCCAGCGCGACCTGGACCGCCGCCGCCCGGGCGCTGGGGGGCTGACCGGCACGGCCCGCAAGGAGCCCGACGCCGTGCGCCTGCTCTCCGGGGTGTTCGAGGGGGAATCCACCGGCACGCCCATCGCCTTTGCCATCGAGAACACCGACCAGCGCTCCCGGGACTACGAGGCGGCCAAGAACCTGCTGCGCCCGGGCCACGCCGACGGCACCTATCTGGCCAAGTACGGCCGGCGCGACTATCGCGGCGGCGGCCGGGCCTCGGCTCGGGAGACGGCCGCCCGGGTGGCCGGCGGGGCCGTGGCCGCCTCGCTTTTGGCCGGCTGCGGCATCGACGTTTTCGCCTACACCGTGGAATTCGGCGGCCTGCCGGCCACGGTCATCGACCCGGCCGGCGCGGCCGACCGGCCCTTTTGCGCCCCGGACCCGGCCGTCATCCCGGCCTGGGAAGCCCGGGCCAAGCAGGCCATGGGCAGCGGCGACAGCCTGGGCGGCATCGTCGAGGTGACGGCCACCGGCGTGCCGGCTGGCCTGGGCGAACCGGTTTTCGACAAGCTCGACGCCAGGCTCGCCTACGCGCTCATGGGCATCGGCGCGGTCAAGGGCGTGGAGATCGGGGCGGGTTTCGCCGCCGCGCGCCTGACCGGCTCCACCAACAACGACCCCATCGTCAGCCCGCCCGAGAGCAACAACGCCGGCGGCATCCTGGGCGGCATCTCCAATGGCCAGCCCGTCACGGTCCGGGCGGCCATCAAGCCCATCCCGTCCATCGCCGTGCCCCAGCGCACCACGGACATCGCCGGGAAACCGGCCGAGATCGTGGTGGGCGGCCGCCACGACCGCAGCGCCATTCCGCGCGTGGTCCCGGTCATCAGGGCCATGGTCCTGCTCGTCGTGGCCGACTTCCTGTTGGCCCAGCAGGCGGTGCGGCCCGGCGGCGCGCCCTGGCTCTAGGGGCGCGCCCGCGAAAAGCGCACAGGGAATTTCGCAGGCAACAGACCAAAGCCATGGCTTTTTCTTAGAAAATACTGCCGTATTGTTCAACGGGCGCGACCACGCCACACGAGGGCCGCGTCCACGAAAAACGTCTGTGGCGTTTCACGCCGACCGGGGGCGACGCAGGGCTTTTCTCCGAACAACCACCCACGCTCTTCCTCAGGGACGCGGCTTTAGGGCCGCGTCCTCCATGACGCGCCCGCCAACTCGCCGCACATCCTTGTCTCGCCGGGCGACGGCGTACAGAACCCGCCGACTGTCTTACGCCACAGACTGGACCCGTCTTGCAGGCGCGACAAACGGGTCACGCTCTGGAACGTTGGGCTGCAAGCAGCCAGACACCGTATTGGGGCGTGATTTTTTCTGGAACAACTATCGGGCTATCTGGAACGCGGGCCGCGCGTCCGCGCCTTCACTGGCCTGGGCCGGCCGACGGGTCTGGCCCCCCATCGACGGCGCAATATGTTGTCTTCCCGTGAGATTCTGGCCGTCCAGGAGCGGCAATCGGCAGCGTCCGGCCAGCCGCTGTTTCTTTTTGACTCAATTTCGGCTTTTCTTGCCCCAATTTTACCTTTTCAATCTAATACACTGAAATATTACAGTAAAACAGATAAACTGCCTCCCCAAGCCCCGGGCGAGCAGTCGCGTTTGCGCGGAATTTGTCTTGAACCGTCTGGCTTTTTCTCGTATTATGATTTTAACCATACGGCATTGCATAATTTTTCAGCGTGGTTCGATCCTTGCTTTCCTGGCCTCACTGATTCGGACGTACCATGCCCCAACGGCCCGGTCCTGGGCCGTCTCCGACCCTACGCGCACACGGAGACGGCGTGGACAGCCGGGCTTGCCGCCGGAGATGCAACATCGCGCTGCCGCACAACGTAAGGAGGCGAATATGGATGTACCCAGCAAGAGCAACAAAGCGTGGGTCGACATTGTGACCGGGAAGAAGACCTTTCAACTGAAGTTCCTGGCTGCCAAAATCCTGCTTGGTCGATTGACGCGGTCAGTCAAGGAAGATCCTTCGCCGGAGAACATCAGCTCCAGCATTGACCAAATCTATGCCATTTTCGCCAACAACGTGAATATGCCCAGCGTTCAGGACGATCTGAAAACCATCTTCGGCTAGGAGGGCGTTATGCAACAGACAATTTCCACCGTCGCGGATATCAAGCAGAAGATCGAGGCCGGCCGCAAACTCCTCCTCGCCGGCGACGAAGAAGCCCTCCGTCAACTGCCCAAGGGCGACTGGATCGCCGGGACCATCCCCTATTTCATCGCCGCCGACAAAGGCGGCATGGTCAGCCGGGAGATGATCTGCGCCACGGACATCACCGACTACACCGCCGGCATCGAAATCGCCGTGTATGACGCCAATGGCCTGGCCCGCATCTATACCGAAGGCCCCAAGCACGGGTTCAGCTTCATCATCCTGCCGGCGGCCAGCAAGACGCACCTGTCGTTTGCGCTCAATGCCCCCAACTACAAAGACTTCGGCGTCCGCCCGCTGATCGGCTGGGTGGCCGGCGTCCACTTGAGCGACCTTGGCAAGAAAACCCCCAAGGTGGTCAACGGCCAGACCGGCGAAGTCCTTGAGGACGCCGCCCTGGTGCTCCAGGCCCAACTGCCCCCGGGCAAGGTCGCCGAAATCGGCATCATCAACCTGTTCGAGCAGGGCGACGGCGACATCCTGAGCTTCGGCTCCGACGGCTTCTCGGCCAAGGACGTCCTGGTCAACGGCGAAAAGCGCAATTTCGCCGCCTACATCATGAAGAACAAGCTCGACACCAAGCTGCCGCTCGTGGCCGACTACTACGGGGCCATGGTCAACATCAGCTTCCAGGACGTCGACGAAGTGGAAGGCCAGGTCAAGTTCTACGCCCCGGTCTTCACCGGCATCCGCTACAAGCACGCCCGGCCGGTGGCGGACTACGTCAAGGTCTTCAACGACCGCCTGGGCCGGGAAGGCGCCATCGACTCCACGCGCGTGGCCTTTTCCTGCAACTGCATCCTCAACTATCTGTACTCCGAACTGGAAGGCAAAAAGACCGACCCCTTCGTCGGACCGGTCACCTTTGGCGAAATCGCCTACCAGCTGCTCAACCAGACCCTGGTGTATCTCGAAATCATGGACGTTTAGGGGGGGAAGGCGCAGGGGACGCAACAGACTTCTTGCGCCAGGGCCGGCCGGCCGCCCGCCGGAAGGGCGGACCGGCGTAACCGCGACGTCGGGGCCGCGCCCTGGACCCAGCGACAGTCCTCGAAGAAAGGGAGGTCGGTTTCCCGGTTGCACAACCGGAAGGCCGGCCTCCCCGTTTTTTGCCCCCCAGGCGCTCCTGAACCGCCGTGCCGGCTTTGTCGGCGTCGCGTCCTCGCAAGGCGCCGCGGCCTTTGGCGGCAACGCTTCGCCGTGTTGCCGCTTTCTCCACAGCACACGGCCGCCGTTCTTGCCGGATGCGCGGCCGGGCCTCAGCCCGGCCGCTGGCGGAAGCGGCCTCTCCCGCTTGATTCAACGAGTCCGGGTTCAGACCCCGGCCCGATAAGCAACCCCGATTTCCGGCACACTGGGGCGCGGCGCGACCAGGGCGGCGTTCAACCGCTCCAGGAACCCTTCGGGCGGCCGGGCATGGCTGCCCCGCACCACCGCCAGCTCGGGATAGGCTTCCCGGATCACACTCTCATAGCGCGCCAGGAACGGACAGCCGTCCACCATGCAGGTGGCGAAGTGGATGGCCCTGGCCCCGGAAGCGGCCAAGGCTCCCACCCGGCGCAGAATCTTTTCATGGGACCGTTTGCCGGCGCAACCGGCGCAGCTGATGACCCCCACCACCCGGACCCCGTCCGGATACTCGGCCGCCGAAAACGGGGCCTGAGCTTCGCTTGCCGCCCGCAAACAGCCGAATACACTACAGCCCACATCCTGAGTCGTGTTGGAACAGGTCAAAAGGCCGATGTCGGTCATGGTCATTCTCCTGGTTTGCCGGCCTTGAGTAGACCGGTCGTCTAGTTGCCTATTCGAAAAAAAACGCTCACGCGTTTTGCCTCTCTTCTGCCGCTTGCGCTAAAGCGGCCTCATCGGACACGCCCCAAAGCGCCGGGAGTCGCCCAGCAGGTCCATGGCGGATCAGCAGCCGGCGATGCCGAGAAGCCGGGCTAGTCCGCGTGGACCGCCTGGACGGCAGTCCTTCCAGCCTTGGCGCATCGGTTCGGACGGAATCCGGGCCTGACCATGCGGGGCCAGTCCCAACCATCCATGCAGGTTGGCCGGGTGCCCCTGCCCTTGCCTGGACAGACAACAGGCCCGCCGCCATGCCTGGCCTGCTTCTCGCCCGGCGACGCGTCGCCCCAGCCTCGTGTCGCGCCCACGAAAAGCGCAGGGGGCATTTCGTAGGCAACATGGTTAAACTACTTGTTTTTCGTGAAAATACTGCCGTATTTTTCAAAGTACACGACATTAGGCTCCGAAAAGCAGGCGCGCGGCAAAAGCCTCGAAGGTCGCCAGGGGACCGTCGTTGCGGGTCGCCTTCATGCGCAAAAGCGCCCCCTGCCAGGCCCCGGCCAAAAAGCCCGCCGCCTCGGCCGGGTCGAGGCCCGCTTCGATCTCCCCGGACGCCTGGCCGGCCTCGACCAACCGCGTGAAAAACCGCGTCAGCCCCTCCAGGGAAACGGCCAGCCGCTTCCCCAGCACCTCGGACTGGCCGGCCATCTCCAGCACCAGGTTGCCGATGGGGCAGCCGCGCCGAAACCCGCCCTCGGCCTGGGACTCCCGGTAGCGGGCCACGAACAGCGCCAGCCGCTCCCGACAGGTCAGGCCCTCGGTTTCCAGGGCCGGCCGGCCGATCTCCCGGACCATGGCCTCGTAGTGCTCGATGACCGCCAGGGCAAAGGCTTCCTTGCTCGGAAAATAATGGTAAAACGACCCCTTGGGCGCTCCGGCCGCGTCCAGGATCTCCTTGAGGCCCGTGCCGGCATAGCCCTGGCCGTGCATGATGGCCGCTCCGGCCCGGATGATGCGCTCCCGCGCGGTCTCGTTCATGGGGCGAGAATTAGACCGGTCGGTCTAGGCGGTCAAGCAAAAAAAACGGCCTCAGCCGTTGCCGCGTTCCTCGCCCAAAGCCTTGATCTTGCCCAGCAGGAAGCTTTCCAGCTCGCGGCGGTCCTTGCGCAGGCGCACCAACTCGGCTTCCAGCACCCGCACCTTGTCGCCCAGGGCGGCGTTTTCGGCCCGGGCCTGCGCCAGCTCGCTCGTAAAGGCGGTCATGGTCGACTCCGGCAAGGCGGCCGGACCGCCGGGCTGGCCCCGCCCGAGCTGTTCGGCCAGGGTCCGGGCGATCTCCGCGCCCATGGCCGAGGCCATGGCCAGCACGGTCTGGGCGTCCACGGTCCCGCCCGCCCCGCCGCCGGCCGTCGTCGCCAGGGGGCCGGACGAGCTTTGCGCCTCGCCGCTGCCCACGTTGACCGGGTAGCGCCGGGCAAGCTCGGTGCGCACGTCGCCGGCCGACAGCCCCTGGGCCAGCATGGCCCCGATGTCGCGAAAGATCTCCACCGCCTCGGCCCGGTAGCGCTTGCCGCGCCCGGTGCCGAAGCTCGGCAGCACGTCGTCGAAACGGTTTTTCCAATAGTGCAGGGTCGATTCCGGCACATCCAGAATCTTGGCCATGGCGGCGATGGAATACAGGCGGTTGTCGGCCACGTCGGCCTCCCGGGAAAACGTCGTCCCAAAGCCTTGAACCGCCGCGCCCCGCCCTGTCAAGCCGCTTCCCGGCCGGCCGCCAGCGTCGTCGCAAAGCGCCTCGCAATCGTCAAGCAAGCGCCCGGAAACGCCACATCGCCGCCACATCGGCCGGACAGGATGCCCCAACATGCACCGTGGGCCGAAAGACGGCCGACAGGAGAGGTGACGCCATGACCACCACCAGCCACCGCGATATTTTCGACCTCGCGCCCCATGTCAGCGGCACGTTTGCCCGCCGGGCCGCCGACTTCCTGCGGCCGGCGCTGTTTAGGCTCCTTGGCCTGGACAAGCTCGAAGCCATCCATGGCCGGCTGCCGGCCGAGGCCGACGCCGCCGGCTACATCGACGCCCTGCTCACCGAACTGGGCGTCTCCATCCGGGTAAGCCCCGAGGAACTGGAGCGCATCCCCAAGACCGGGCCGGTGGTGGTGGTCGCCAACCACCCCTTCGGCTGCCTGGAAGGGCTGGTGCTGGCCAAGATGCTCCTGGCCGTGCGGCCCGACGCCAGGATCATGGCCAATTTCCTGCTCTCGCGGCTGCCCCAGGTGCGCGACCTGTTCGTGTTCGTCGATCCCTTCGGCGGGGCCGACGCCACCACCCGCAACGTGCGGCCGCTCAAGGAATGCCTGTCCGTGCTGCGCGCCGGCGGCCTGCTAGGCATGTTCCCGGCCGGGGCCGTGGCCCATCCCCGCATCATCAACGGCCGCCTGGACGTGGCCGACCCGCAGTGGAATACCTCGGTGGCCAGGCTTGTGCGCAAGACCGGAGCCACGGTGGTGCCCATCCGCTTTTCCGGCCAAAACAGCCTCCTGTTCCAGACCCTTGGCCTCGTCCATCCCATGCTGCGCACGCTCATGCTTCCCCGCGAGCTGGCCAACAAGCAAGGGGCGACGGTGGAAGCCCGCATCGGCTCGCCCGTGCCGGCCGATCGCCTGGAGCGCCTGGCCGGCCGCGACGCCGACCCCGACGCCTGCATCACCCGCCACCTGCGCCTGCGCGTGGCCTTGCTGCGCGACAGGCCCCACAAGCCCCGCCGGCTGCCGCCGCTGTTTCCGCCCCGGACCGGCGGCCGGCAGGACGCCCTCATCCCGGCCGTGAGCCCCGAACTGCTGGCCGACGAAATCGGCCGGTTGCCCGAGAGCGCCGTCCTGCACCACAGCGGCGAATTCGCGGTCATCGAGGCCAAGGCCGAGGCCATTCCGCTCGCCCTGCGGGAGATCGGGCGGCTGCGGGAATACACCTTCCGCCGGGTGGGCGAGGGCACGGGCAAGGCCTGCGACCTGGACGAGTTCGATCCCCACTACCGCCACCTGTTTCTCTGGAACGTCGAGAAAAAGGAAATTGCCGGAGCCTACCGCATCGGCCGCACCGACGAGCTTCTGGCCGCCAAGGGCAAGCACGGCCTGTACACCAGCACGCTGTTTGTGCTCAAAACCAAGTTTTTCGCCAACATCGACCCGGCCCTGGAAATGGGGCGATCGTTCGTGCGGCCGGAATACCAGAAAAGCTACGCTCCGCTGTTGCTGCTCTGGAAAGGCCTGGCCCAGATGGTGGTGCGCGAGCCGCGCTACCGCATTCTCTTCGGTCCGGTCAGCATCACCAGCGAATACAAGCACGCCTCGCGCCGGCTCATGGCCGGCTATCTGGAAGGCCATGTCTCCCACCCGGTCCTGGCCCGCCACGTCAAACCCAAAACGCCCCTGCGCGGCCAGACCTGGCTGGCCCGGGCGGCCAAGACTTTGGTCGCCGACCTCGACGACCTGCTGACGCTCATCGACGACATCGAGGCCGACCGCAAGGGCATACCGGTGCTGCTGCGCCAATACCTCAAACTCGGCGGCAAGCTCTTGGCCTTCAACGTGGACAAGGAGTTCGGCAACTGCCTCGACGGGCTTATCGTGGTGGATCTGCTCCAGGCCGAGCGCCGTCAGCTTGAACGCTACATGGGCAAGGATGGGCTTGCCGCTTTCGTGGCCCACCACGAACAGGCCGCCCAGGCCGAAGCGGCCACGCTGGAGCGCTGCGCCTAACCGACGCCATTTTTCTCCAACAACGCGAGCGGGGCGGATTTTGGCGCGAGGCTTTGATC
>JAEZMB010000132.1 GCA_023435825.1 Pseudomonadota bacterium
CTCAGGCCCCCGGCCGCCGGAGGCACTCTTCTCTTATCTCTCCATCATCTAATGTCTAAACGACCGCTGCCCCGTGAACACCATGGCGACCTGGGGCGTGGCTTCGTTGCAGGCGGCGATGACTTCGGTGTCGCGGATGGAGCCGCCGGGCTGGGCGATGGCCGTGACCCCGGCGCCGATGCACAGGTCCACGCCGTCGCGGAACGGGAAGAAGCCGTCGGACACCACCACCGATCCGGCCAATCCGCCCATGGTCGCCTCGGTGCGGGCCTTGATGTCGGCCAGGCTGGCGGCGGCCTCGGGATCGGCGGCGGCCTTCTGGGTCAATTCGTAGAGCGACAGCTTGTGGGCGGCGAAGGCCAGGCTGTCGGCGTATTTCGTCTTGGCCTTGAAGATGGTCAGCTCGACCACGCCGACCCGGTCCTGTTCGCCGGTGCCGATGGCCACGGTGGCCCCGTTTTTGACGAAGATGACCGAGTTGGAGGTGACGCCGGCTTCCACGGCCCAGGCAAAGAGCAGATCCTCGGCTTCCTGGCGGGTCGGCGTCCGGGCCACCACCGTGGTCCCGGCCTTGTCCGTGGCCTGGGCCGGCAGGAAATCGCCGGCGGCCAGGATGCGGTTCCTGAACGAAAACTGGGCCACGATGCCGCCGTCGGCCAGGGACTTGAGATCCAAAAACGGCTGGCCCACAAGCTTGTCCAACTGGGCCAGGCCCGGGAGCTTGAAGATGCGGAGATTTTTCTTGGACTTCAGGATGTCCAGGGCGGCCGGCTCATAGTCCGGCGCGGCCACCACCTCGAAATACACGGCGTTGATCTTTTCGGCCGTGGCAACATCCAGGGTGCGGTTGACCACGATGGCCCCGCCAAAGGCGGCGATGCGGTCGGAGGCAAAGGCGGCCTCGAAGGCGGCGCACAGGCCGGCCTCGGACCAGGCCGCGCCGCAGGGATTGTTGTGCTTGAGGATGACGGCGGCCGGTTTGGCGGTCAGGTACTGGAGGATGTTGACGCCGTTGTCCACGTCGGTGAGATTGGTCTTGCCGGGATGCTTGCCGGACTGGAGCAGATGCTCCTCGGTGGCGGCGCAAATGAGGCCGTCGCCGGGGCCGCGAAATTCCACGCCGCCCAGGGACAGGCGGCCGGCGGCCGGGGCGTAGAGCGCGGCCGGCTGGTCCGGGTTTTCGCCGTAGCGCAGGCCCTTTTCCTCGCCGTCGATGGTCCAGGTGCGCTTGGCAAAGACCAGCTCGGTCTCGCCCAGGCGGATGACGAGTTCGGACGGGAAGGGGTCTTCCACCACGGTGGTGTACATTTTCTTGAGGTCGCTCATGGCATGACCGCTCCTTGTGGCGTGTGTGCAGGCTGCCTAGCACAGCCGGCCCGGGGGGGCAAATTGCATTTGGAAGGGCCGGCCAATTCTGCTACCAAGGCCTGTCCGCGGCGCAACACGCCGCAGGTTTTCGGGGCAAGGGAGTTGTCGTGGAACAGGTGTTGCTCAAGATGGCCAAACAGCTTCGGGCCTTTGACGAAGCCTCCATCATGGCGCTTTGGGACAAATACGCCGAAACCGTCGAACGTTTCGAGCCGACCCAGCGCTGGGAAGAGGCCGTCCTGGTCCTGGCCATGATCCAGGGCATGCGTTTCAAAAACCAGTTGTTCAATCATCACTGGGCCAAGGGCCGCCAACCCGGCGAGGCGGACGAACCCGCCCCGGCCCCGGCCGCGACGGACATCGCCGCGCCCGCGCCGACCGCCGCCAAACCCGGCCCCAAGCGCCAGGGCAAAGTCCTGGCCTTCAAGCCCAAGGATGGAGGAGAAGCATAATGGGTGAATTTCCGACGCAGCAAAACCCCGGTTCCGGGCGCGGCATCGTCATCCACGGCGCCCAGTGGGGCGACGAAGGCAAGGGCAAGATCGTCGATCTGCTCACCGAATCGGCCAAGGCCGTGGTGCGCTTCCAGGGCGGCAACAACGCCGGCCATACCCTGGTCGTGGGCGGCGAGAAAACCATCGTCCACCTGATGCCCTCGGGCATCCTCCACGACGGCAAGACGTGCCTCATCGGCAACGGCGTGGTGCTCGACCCCGAAGTGCTGTGCCGCGAGATGGACACCCTGGCCGCCAAGGGCGTGGACGTCACCCCCGAACGCCTGACCATCTCCAAAAAAACCCAAGTCATCATGCCCTACCACCGGCTCCTCGACGGCGCGCGCGAAACGCTGCTGGCCGGCGCGAAGATCGGCACCACCGGCCGCGGCATCGGCCCGTGCTACGAAGACAAGATGGCCCGCATCGGCATCCGCGCCGGCGACTTCGCCTACCCGGAACTGCTGGCCAAGAAAATCGCCAAGGCGCTGGTCGAAAAGAACACCCTTTTCACCAAGCTCTACGACATGCCCGCCCTGGACCCCGGCGCGGTGCTCGAACAAATCCTGCCCGTGGCCCAGCGCCTCGTGCCCTACCTCGGCGACGTGTCGAGCATCATCCAGAAGACCCTGGCCACCGGCGGCGACGTGCTGTTCGAAGGCGCCCAGGGCACCCACCTCGACATCGACCACGGCACCTACCCCTTCGTCACCTCGTCCAACACCGTCTCGGGACAGGCCGCCGCCGGCAGCGGCTGCGCGCCAAGCGTGCTCAACCGCGTCGTGGCCGTGGTTAAGGCCTACACCACCCGCGTGGGCTCCGGCCCGTTCCCCACGGAACTTTTCGGTACCGTCGGGGACTACCTCCAGGAAAAAGGCGGCGAATTCGGGGCCACCACCGGCCGCAAACGCCGCTGCGGCTGGCTCGACCTCGTGCTGTTGCGCGAATCCGCCCGGCTCTCCGGCCCCACGGATATCGCCCTGACCAAGCTCGACGTCCTAAGCGGCCTGTTCGAAATCAAGATCTGCATCGGCTACCGCTACAAAGGCAAAGTCTACGAATACCCGCCCCAGGACGAAGGCGCGCTGGAATTCGTCGAGCCGATCTACGAAACCATGCCCGGCTGGGATGAAGACCTGTCCGGCATCACCACCTGGGAAGACCTGCCCCTGGCCGCCCGGGAATACGTCTCGCGCATCGAACAGTCGCTCAAAACCACCTGCTCCATCCTCTCCGTCGGCCCCGACCGTCGGCAGACGATTATCAGGGGATAGCGGCAGGGATTAGGGATTAGGGAGAAGAGCGAGAAAGCGGGGAATAAAGACAGAAGAGCGGGCTCTGCCCGCACCCGCC
>JAEZMB010000135.1 GCA_023435825.1 Pseudomonadota bacterium
CAAAAAGGGGGTCCCTCCCCACATTCGCCAGCAAGGAGATGTCGTGGATTGCTACGATGCCGCCGAGGCCCTTTCCCGGCCCGAGATAGCCCAACTGCAGATCGGCCGGCTGCGCCGTTCCCTGGTCCAGGCCGCGAAGTCGCCGTTCTATGCCCGCCGTTTCGCCGAGGCCGGGTTTGATCCCGAATCCGTTCACTCCCTGGACGACGTGCGCCGCATCCCGTTTACCACCAAGCAGGATCTGCGCGACAGCTATCCCGACGGCATGCTGGCCCTGCCGCACAGCGAAATGGTGCGGATGCACGCCTCCTCCGGCACCACCGGCACGCCGACCGTCATTTACCACACCCAGAAAGACTTGGACTGGTGGGCCTCGCTCATGGCCCGCTGCATGTACATGGTCGGCTTGCGGCGCACCGACGTCTTCCAGAACATGTCCGGCTACGGGCTTTTCACCGGCGGCCTTGGCATCCACTACGGCGCGGAAAAGCTCGGCTGCCTGACCATTCCGGCCGGAGCCGGTAACAGCCATCGCCAGATCAAACTTCTGACCGATTTCAAGGTCACGGGCATCCACATCATCCCGTCCTATGCCCTGTATCTCCATTCCATCTTCGCCGAGATCGGCGTCGATCCCCGCGACCTGCCCTTGCGCATCGCGCTGGTCGGCGCCGAGCCCTACACGGAAGAAGCCCGGGGACGCCTCCAGGAACTCTACGGCATCAAGGCCTACAACTCCTACGGCCTGTCCGAAATGAACGGGCCGGGCGTGGCCTTCGAGTGCCAGGAGCAAAACGGCATGCATGTCTGGGAGGACGCCTACCTGGCCGAGATCGTCGATCCGGCCACGGGGGAGCCAGTGGCTGAGGGCGAACTCGGCGAGCTGGTCATGACCACGCTGGGCCGCGAGGGCATGCCCGTCATCCGCTACCGCACCCGGGACATGACCCGGTTTTTGCCAGGAGACTGCCTTTGCGGCCGGGCCCATCGCCGCATCGACCGCTTGCACGGGCGCTGCGACGACATGCTCATCATCAAGGGCGTCAACATCTTCCCCATGCAGATCGAGCGGGTGCTCATGGCCATGCCCGAGGTGGGCCAGGACTACCAGATCGTGCTGGAGCGCGACGGCTACATCGACAACATCCGGGTGCGGGTGGAAATCCGCGACGAGTTCTTCGTCGAGGACATGCGCCAACTCGGAGCCTTGCAAAAGCGTATTTCCGCCCGACTGCGCGACGAAATCCTGGTCACGCCTAAGGTGGAACTGGTCGAGCGCAACAGCCTGCCCAAGACCGAGGGCAAGGCCTCGCGGGTGGTGGACAAGCGGGGGACCGGGGCGTGAGCCTTGTCGCTCTCGCCGTCTTCCTTCTGGTTCTGCTCGGCTGCCTGACGCTCCACGTCTTTGGGCTGCCGGGCAACTGGGCGCTTCTGGGCCTGGTCATCCTGTGGGACATGTTCCATCCTGAGCTGCACCTGGGCTTCGGGTTTTACGCCCTGCTCGTGTGCGTGGCCCTGGCCGGCGAGGCGGTGGAGCTTTTCGCCCAGCTTTTCGGCGCCAAACGGTATGGGGCCAGCGGCAAGGGCAACCTGGGCGGCTTTCTGGGGGCTTTTGGCGGGGCGCTGTGCGGCGCGCCGTTTTTCCTGGGCCTTGGAGCCCTTTTCGGGGCCGTTGCCGGGGCGTTTTTCGGCTGTTATATGTTCGAGCGGCTGCACGGCCGCGACGACGCCGAGGCCCGGCGCGCCGCCCTGGGAGCCCTGTACGGCAAGGTCTTTGGCCTCACGGCCAAGGTCGCCTGCGGCGTCGTCATGTGGACAGCCAGCGCCAGGGAACTCTGGCCGGCCTGAGGCCGCCCGTCCGGGGCTGCTGTTGCATTGACCAAGAGATCGTTTTTTCGAAGCATTACGTCCTAACCGCCTTCCGCTCCAAAGGGGAAGCGGAGCAAGCGCAGGGAGCGCCATGATCACGACGAGCGATTTTCCCAAATACCGGGGCAAGATGGAGTACGTCTGCCTGGGCTGCCAGGCCCGGTTCGACATCCACGAACTCTACTACACCTGCCCCCACTGCGGCGGCGTGTTCCTGCTCGAAGACACCACCTTCGACAGCCTCCTTGAATACCCGGCCAGCTATTGGCAGGGGCTTTTCGACAAGCGCGCCTCTTCGCGTTCCACGGCCCTGCGCGGCGTGCTGCGGTTCTACGAGCTCATGGCTCCGGTCATGGAGGAAGAGGACATCGTCTACCTGGGCGAGGGCCATACGCCCATCGTCGCCGCCAACGCCGCCCTGACCGAACTGGTCGGTGTGCCGTTTGCCTATAAAAACGACGGCCAAAACCCCAGCGCCTCCTTCAAGGACCGGGGCATGGCCTGCGCGTTCAGCTATTTGAAACACCTCGTGCGGGTCAACGGCTGGGATTCGGTGCTGACCGTGTGCGCCTCCACCGGCGACACCTCGGCCGCCGCCGCCCTCTACGCCGCCTATGTCGGCGGCCCCATCAAGTCCGTGGTCATCCTGCCCAAGGGCAAGGTGACGCCCCAGCAACTGGCCCAGCCCCTGGGCAGCGGGGCCACGGTCATCGAAGTGCCCGGCGTGTTCGACGACTGCATGAAGGTCGTCGAGCATCTGGCCGACAACTACCGCGTGGCGCTGCTCAATTCCAAAAACGCCTGGCGCATCCTCGGCCAGGAATCCTACGCCTTCGAAGTGGCCCAGTGGTACGGCTGGGACACCTACCGCAAATGCGTGTTCGTGCCCATCGGCAACGCCGGCAACGTCACGGCCATCATGGGCGGCTTCTTGAAGCTCAAAAAGCTCGGCATCATCCGCTCCCTGCCGCGCATCTTCGGCGTGCAGTCCCACCACGCCGACCCGGTTTTCCAGTATTACGACGAGGCCGATCCGGCCAAACGCGAGTTCAAGGCCGTGCCCGTCACCCCCAGCGCCGCACAGGCGGCCATGATCGGCAATCCGGTGTCGTTCCCGCGCGTGGCCCATTTCGCCAAGGAATACGAAAAGATCGGCGGCCCCGGCAGCTTCCAGGTGGTGCAGGTCACCGAGCAGGCCATCGTCGAAGGGATGCTTCTGGCCAACCGCCACGGCCACATCAGCTGCACCCAGGGCGGCGAATGCATGGCCGGCCTGCAAAAGGCCAAGGAACTCGGGCTGATCGAAGCCTCCGAAGAGGCCATCCTCGACGCCACCGCCCACCACCTCAAATTCATCGGCTTCCAGGAAATGTACTTCGAGGACAGCTTCCCCGCCGCCTACGGCGTCAAGGCCGATCCCAAGTACGTCAACCGGCCGCGCTCCATCATGACCGACGCCGACAAGGCGGCGCTGACTCCCGAAGACTACACCGCCAAGGCCGCTTCGGCCATTGTCGAGAGTCTGGGCCTGGCGCGTAAATGATGAGAACGTAAGAAGAAGATGCCTCCGGCGGCCGGGAGGGGGTTACCCCCTCCCGGACCCTCCCTGTTAGGGGGG
>JAEZMB010000178.1 GCA_023435825.1 Pseudomonadota bacterium
CCCCCCCCCCCCCCCCCCCCCCCCCCCCCCCCCCCCCCCCCCCCCCCCCCCCCCCCCCCCCCCCCCCCCCCCCCCCCCCCCCCCCCCCCCCCCCCCCCCGCCGGAGGCAAAAAAATAAAACTTCTCCTACGACTCCAACAACGAAATAGCCGGGCCGATCAGCGCGCAGGTGACGCCGGCGAGGATCATGACCAGGCCGGCGATGGCCCCTTCTTCTTCGCCGGCTTCCAGGGCCCGGGCCACGCCGGCCCCGTGGGCGCCCATGCCGAGCATGGCTCCGCGCGCCAGGGCGGTGCGCAGGGGCAGCACCTTGAGCAACATGCCGCCCAGGGACGCCCCAAGGATGCCGGTGGCGATGACGCACACGGCGGCCAGGTCCGGCGCGCCGCCCACTTCCCGGGCAAAGGCCATGGCAAAGGGCGTGGTGAACGACCGGGGCAGCAGCGACAGGCGCATTTCCTGGGACAGCCCAAGCAGCCCCGAGAGCAGCCAGCCGCCGCCGAAAGCCAGGCCGCAGCCCACCGCGACGCCCACGGCCAGGGTGGGCCAGTGGCGTTTGATGAGTGCGCGATGTTCGTAGATGGGCACGGCGAAAGCGACGGTGGCCGGGCCCAGCAGCAGCAGCAGCCACTGGCCGCCGCGCATGTATTCGCTGTAGCCGGCGTGCAGCCCGATGGTCAGCCCCAGGCACAGCACGCAGGTGAGAAGCAGCGGCGAGGTCCACCAGGCGCGCACGTAGTGCCGGGCGACACGCGAGACGACATAGGCGGCCAGCGTGGCCGCCAGCCAGAACAGGGCGGAATGGTTAGCGGACATGGCGCGACCTCAGGCGGATGTGCAGTTCCACGGCCAGGGCTGTGCCGGCCATCACCGAGAGGATGCCGACGATGATGACGGCCAGGACCTTGAGTCCCGTGGAGCCCAGCAGTTCGGTATGGTCCCGAAGCACCACCGCCGCCGGGACGAAAAACAGCAACATATGGTTTAAAAGCCCCTTGGCTCCCAGGCGCAGGCAGCCCACGGGCAGCGCGCCGGAGGCCAAAAGCGCCAACAGCACGGCCATGCCGGCCACGCCGCCCGGGATGGGCAGCCCGGCCGCGCGCACGCCCGCGTCGCACAGCCACCACAGGCCGATCAGGGCGATCCCTTGGGCCGTGGTCTCGACGAGGCTTCGCAGCCCCTTTTTCATTTTTGTTTTTTCCAGTGTCATGGCGGCAACTCCTTGCCTGGAACTGAGATAGGTACGGCCAGCCCATTTGTGAAATGAATTGTCGGAATGAAAACTATTCCGTATTGGAATGGGCATGGAACTGCGCAACCTGAGAGCCTTTGTGGAAGTGGTGCGCCAGGGCGGGTTTTCCAAGGCGGCCCGGGCGCTTTTCTCCACCCAGTCCACGGTGAGCAAGGCGGTGGGGCAGTTGGAGGCCGAGTGCGGCGAGGCGCTTTTGGAGCGGCTGGGGACCGGGGTGCGCCTGACGGCGGCCGGGGAGCTGGTCCATGCCCGGGCCTTGGCCATGCTGGCGGAAAGCGAGCATCTGGCGGCCGAACTGGCCGACTTGAGAGGGCTTTTGTCGGGCCGGCTGCGCCTGGGATTGCCGATTTTCGGCAGCGCCCGGCTTTTCGCGCCGCTTTTCGCCGAGTACCGCAGCCGTTGGCCCCAGGTGGAGATCGAGCTCATGGAGCAGGGCAGCGCCCGGCTGGAGGAGGCGCTCTTGGCCGGCGAGGTGGAGCTGGGCGTGTCGCTTTTGCCCATTGGCGAGGCCTTTTCCTGGCAGCCGGTGCGCGACGATCCCATGATGGCCGTGCTGGCCGCCGACCATCCCTTGCGCGGCCGGGCCAGCCTGCGGCTGGCGGAATTGGCCGATGATCCGTTTATTCTTTTTGAGCAGGGCTTCGCCCTGAATACGCGCATCGAGCACGCCTGCGCCTTGCGGGGGTTCACGCCGCGTCTGGCGGCCCGCAGCGGGCAGCTGGATTTCATCATCGCCCTGGTGGCGGCCGGCCTTGGCGTGGCCTTGCTGCCGCGCCTGTTGACCGAAGGGCGCAATCTGGAGCCGCTGGGCGTGGTGCTGGTGGACGAGACCGACCTGCGCTGGCGGGCGGCGCTGTCCTGGCGCAAGGGCGCGCGGTTGTCGCCGGCGGCCCGGGCCTGGCTGGCCCTGGCCCGGGAGAAGCTGGCCTGACGGCGGGAGTGGACGGTGGCCGGTCGTGCGGCATGGCGAGCCGCGGCCGACGCGCACCCGGACGTGCCGCCGGGCAATTCCTGCCGGGGAGCCTTCCTTCCTGATTTACGCTTCAACTTACCGTCTTTGTTATTGTTATCTATTATCAGATAGGCGCGCGGATTGCATGTAACCGGCTTGCGTCGTCAGGCCAGGGGCGTGCCGTCAGCCAGCGCGTAAAAAGCGGTTGGCCGCGCCCCTTGATAGTTGTGCTGTCCACCGTCAAACGAAGCGCAAGCAGGGGAAGGATCACGATGAGTCTCACCGGCATCGCCGATTCCACATTGGTCGAGGGTTCGCTGTTTTTGACCCGGGAGAAGGTTTTGGAACGGGGCGGGTCGTTTCATGACGTCTTTAACGCCATGACGGGAGTGCACACGGAGTTGTGCCAGAGGCCGCTTAGCGGCATCGCCTATGCGCTGCAAAAGACGCCCGACGGGTCGGGGTCCGAGGCGGGAGGCCCGTGCGGGTACGTCGTGTGTCCGACGGTCGATTCCCTTTGGCGCATGGATGCCCTGCGGACCCAGGTGGAGGAGGACACGCCGGCCGTGGAGCAGGTGTTGGCCGAAAGCCTCGGGCAGGCCGGCATCGACCCCAAAAGCGCGTTTTCCATGACCGCGAGCTACGACGAGAACAAGAAAACATGGCAAGTCCATGTCGGCCATGACCACCCCCAATGGCAGGAAATCGAGGGCCTGTTTGCGGACAATGACGCCCTGCGTTCCGATGTCATGGGCCTCTGGGGCCAGCAGGGCCTGCTGCGTGACATGCAGGCGGTGGCGGAGGTGCTCGGGGACAACGCCTCGGGCGGGCAGGAAGCGATCAACCGGGCCTGGTTGGCCCGGGACGACGCGGCGGCCGGTTCGGCCGTCCTGGGCTACAGCGGCGGCCGGCTGCTTTTCCCGGCTTAGAAGCGGCGTCGGCGCGGCGTCGGCGCGGCGGCGGGCGTGGCCGGGCTGCGGTATCTCCCGGCCGGTGGGCGTAATGGGCGCGGGCCGCCCTGAAGCCGAAAGGGGCTCGCCGCCGAGGCCGTCGGCCGTACGGGGTGCGACTGGCTCGGCCCGGAACAACGGCCGTAACGTCGGGGTTTGTCGGGGCCGGCCGCGCCAGGGGCGCTTTCGGGTGAGGGCCGGGGATTGGCACGTTCCTGGCGGCAGTCCCAACAGCGATTCGCCTGGCGCCGCAACCACAACCGACCGCCGCCAGGGCGTCGTTCCGGCTGGCTGGCCTTTTGATGTGTGGGCGTGCAGCGCAGGGATCTGGGAATATGTTTCGCTATTAATATGTAGTAGTGCTACTAAATTATCGTGTGACATTTCTGATTTATCGAATTTTAAGTAGCAATGTCCCGCAACGCTCTGCTATGGACACGGCAAAAGGGGGCGTGCCATGAGCGAGCAGACGCTGCGTCAAATCAACTGGGGCGAGCTTACAGTCGGCCGGGAATATTATGCTTCTCCGGCGTTTTGGAATGACGAGACATTGTATTTTCTTTTGCTGGACCGTTTTTCGGACGGCAAGGAAACGGGCGGGTTCAAGGATGCCGTGGGCGGGGCGGTCACGGACCCGGGCGGAGGTCGGGTGACGCCGCTTTTTGATCCTGCCGTGCACGCCTGGAAAGCCAATCGGGATGTATGGTTCGCGGCCGGCCGGAACTGGTGCGGCGGCACCTTGGCCGGGCTGCGTGACAAGCTTGGCTACCTCAAGCGCCTGGGCGTCACGGCCGTGTGGCTGAGCCCGGTCTTCAAGCAGGTGGCAAAGGCCGACACCTACCATGGCTACGGCATCCAGAATTTCCTGGACGTTGACCCGCGTTTCGGCACGCGCGACGAACTCCGGGAACTGGTCGCGGCCGCCCATGCCCTGGGGCTTCGCGTTATTCTGGACATCATCTTCAATCACGCCGGTGACGTGTTCGCCTACCAGGGCAACAACCGGTACTATTATGCCGACGGCCGGCAATGGCCCGTGAACGGATTTCGCCAGGACATCCAGGACGCCGGGTCGTTGCCGTTCGGCCCCATCGATCTCTCGGCCCATCCCCAGGCCTGGCCGGACGGAGCCGTGTGGCCGGCCGAGCTCCAGACGCCGGACGCCTGGACGCGCAAAGGGGAAATCACCGATTGGGACGGCTTCCCCAATTATCTCGACGGGGATTTCTGCACGCTCAAGGACCTCTCGCACGGGACTTGCGGTCAGGGAGGCGGCGGCCAGGACATGTTGAGCCGCATCGACAGGTTCTCGCCTTCCGCGACGTTGCGGCATCTGACGGACGCCTACAAGTTCTGGATCGCCTTTGCCGACGTGGACGGATTCCGGGTTGATACCGTCAAGCATGTCGAGCCCGGGGCCATGCGCTTTTTCAACAACGTCATTCGTGAGTTCGCCCAGAGTCTGGGCAAGGAGAACTTTCTGCTCGTCGGCGAGGTGACGGGGGGCCGGGCCAACGCCGTGGCCACGGTGGGGGCCACGGGTCTTGGCGCGGGTTTGGGCATCGACGATGTCCAGGACAAGCTGGAGTTTCTGGCCAAGGGCTGGCGCAGCCCGGGCAACCCGGACACCGACGATCAGGAAGGCTACTTCGATCTGTTCCGCAACAGCGTCCAGGAATCCAAGCCGACGCATCAATGGTTTGGCCAACACGTGGTCACCATGTTCGACGACCACGACCAGGTGGGAACCAAATTCAAGTTCCGTTTTTGCGGCAGCAACCCCGGCGGCGACAGAGCCCTGCCCGTGGCGCTGTGTCTCAATCTCCTGACGGCGGGCATCCCTTGTCTGTATTACGGCACTGAACAGGCTTTCAACGGCGCGGATAGCCGTTGCGGGGACGCATCGGATTCCCATAGCGACGTGTTCCTGCGCGAATGCATGTTCGGCGGCCCGTTTGGGTCGTTCCAAAGCCAGGGGGCGCATTTCTTCAACGAACAAGGCCGCCACTACAAGCTCATCGGCCAACTGT
Organism: Pseudomonadota bacterium; assembly: GCA_023435825.1. Lineage (GTDB taxonomy): Bacteria > Desulfobacterota > Desulfovibrionia > Desulfovibrionales > Desulfovibrionaceae > Solidesulfovibrio. The sequence continues at coordinate 5,185 of JAEZMB010000178.1, forward strand.
GCGCCCTGCGCCGAGACTATCTGGCCTTGCGGCGCGGCCGACAGTACCTGCGCCAGGTGTCGGATGACGGCCTGCGGTTCTTCTATCCCCAGCCCATGGCCGGGAACCTGCATTTCCTGATCGGCTGGTCGCGCCTGTTCGCCGATACGGAATGTCTGTGCGTGGTCAATACCAACCTGGATAGAGCCTTGACGGCCTGGGTGACGGTGGACGCCAGCCTGCATGCCGTGGGAAGCGCCATGCGCCTCGTGTTCGAAGCGGGCGGTCCGGCGGCGGCGGCCCAGGTGACGGTCGAGGCCCGAAACGGCGCGGCCGTGAAGCTCACTGTCCCGGCCGGCGGCTGCGTGGTGTACGTGTAGTCTTGTGCCGGGGCCTCAGCGCGGGGCCGGCTCCAGGCGGCACAGGCCGCATTTGAGGGGTTCGGCCCCGCTGTCGGGATCGAAGTGCTCGTGGGAAAAAAGCAGGTTGGCGTTGCTGTCGCGCCAGCCGTGGTCCGGTCCGGGACGCTCGGGAAACCACCAGCCGTGGTCGGCCTGGACCACGTCCCGGGGCAGGCCCGGGTCGGGAAAGAGCTCGAAGACCGCTTCCCCGGCCGGGGTCACGACCCGCACCGGGTCGCCGGGGGCCAGCCCGAGCCGGGCGGCGGCCTCGGGATGGACGGCCAGGCGCGGCTGCGGGCGCAGCCGCCGCAGCCGGGCCACCTGCCGGCCCTCGGAGTGGAAAAAGGGCAGGGTCTTGCAGCCGGTCATGAGGATGAAGGGATAGGCGGCGGCGAGTTCGGGGGTGGACACCGGCGACAGCGGCGGCTCGACATAGACCGGCAGCTCCGGCCGGCCGGCCCGGGCCATGATGGAGCTGGCCAGCTCCACCTTGCCGCTGGGGGTGGGAAAGCCCTCGGTCTCGTGCTTGCGGTAGCGCATTGCGCCAAGGAGAATGCCCTTTTCGGCGAAGGCCTCGAAGGAAAGCCCCGAAGGTTCCAGGAGCCAGGCCAGGTATGACGGCCAGTCCGGCCAGGGAAAGGCTTCGGTCAGCCCCAGGCGGCCGGCCAGGTCGAGGATCACGGCCCGGTCGTCGCGGGGGCCGCTCGGGGTCATGGCCTGGCGGCGGGCCAGCACGCACCAGATCTTGTGGAAATAGACCACGTCGTCCTGCTCCAGCCAGTGGGCGGCCGGCAGGATCAGGTCGGCCAACTCGGCCGTGGGCGTCATGAAGAGGTCGGAAACCACGGTAAATTCCAGGTGGTCGCGCAGGGCCGCCGCGACCACGTCGCCGCGCGTGGCCGTGAGCAGCGGATTGGTCCCCACCAGCCACACGGCCCGGGGACGGTAGGGCTGTCCGGTCAGGCAGGCCTGCCAGAAGCTCGGCTGGTGGCAGCCCGGACAGAAGGGGAACCGCCCGGCCCCGATCATGCGCGCCTTTTGCTCCGGGGAAAGAAACTGCATCCCCAGCACGCCCTTGTCCTGCTGGGGCGACTTGCAGCGCACCCCGGCCGGCGGGACCCAGCGCACCATGCCGCCCGGCACGTCCAGGTTGCCGGTTACGGCCATGAGCAGCAGCATGGCCCGGCCGGTCTGGAAGGCGTTGACGCTGGTGTCGATGCCGTTGCCCCACAGCAGGCAGGCCGGCTTGGTCCGGGCAAAGGTTTGGGCGGCCTTTTCGATGTCCGCCGCCGCCACCCGGGTGATGGGCGCGGCCCAGTCCGGGGAAAAGGGCCGCACATGGGCGGCCAGTTCGTCAAAGCCCAGACAGTGGCGGGCGACGAATTCCCGGTCGTAAAGCCCCTGGCCGATGACGACGTGGAGCAGGGCCAGGACCAGCGCGCCTTCGGTGCCCGGGCGCAGCTGTAGATGGAGATCGGCCCGGGCGGCGGTTTTGGTGCGCCGGGGATCGGCCACAATGACGGCCTGGGCTTGGTCCATGGCCCGGCGGACCATGTCGCCGCACAGCCCGTCGGCCGCGCCGAATTCCAGGGAATTGCAGCCAAAGACAAAGACGCAGGCCGGCGTGGCCCCGCCTCGTCCGTAGACGTCGGCCGTGGGCAGCCAGCCCACGGTGATGGCCGAGGCGATGTTGCGGGGCAAGAAACAGTTGTGCCCGGGCGAGACGAAATTGGGCGAACCCAGGGCATGGATGAAGCGGCCGGTGAATTCCGTATAGGGCCGGCCGGTGCCCTGGCACAGGGCGAGATATTCCGGGCCGGACTCCCGGCGCACGGCGTCGAAGGTCTTGACCATGAGGCCTAGGGCCTCGTCCCAGCCGATGGGCTCGAAGCGTCCGGAGCCGCGCGGGCCGGCCCGGCGAAGAGGCGTGCGCAGGCGGTCGGGGTGGTTGGCCTGTTCGATGGCGGCCGCGCCCTTGGGACAGAGGTAGCCCCGGCTGGTGGGGCTGTCCGGGTCGCCGGTCACCTTGACGGGGCGGCCGTGGGCGTCGCGGTGGACCAGCACCTGGCACACGCCGTGGCAGCCACGGCAGGAGGAGCGAAGGGGCGGATACGCAGCCATGGTCGCCTCCCGGAACACGGTTGTCGCTTGATGCGTGTTCCTGTGGTGTGGCCGCAAAGCCACGCCCCGTCAAGATCGCCCGGATAAACGAAAAGCGCCCGAAGCACGCCGGACGGGCCGGGCGCTTCGGGCGTTTGCAAGGCTTAGGGAGCTGCCTAGGACAGGGCCTCGTAGACCTTGCCCACGAGCTGTTCGGACGGGGTCAGGGTCTTGTCGCCGGGGGTCCACTTGGCCGGGCAGGCCTCGGCCGGATGCTCGCGCAGGTAGACGTTGGCCTGGCACTTGCGCAGCAGCTCGTCGGCGTTGCGGCCGACGTTGTAGAAGTTGATCTCCTTGGAGACCAGCACGCCGTCGGGGTTGATGATGAACGTGCCGCGCAGGGCCAGTCCCGACTCCTCGTCATAGACGCCGAAGTAGCGGGAGACCTTGCCGGTGGGGTCGGCGGCCATCTTGTACTTGACGTTTTCCAGCAGTCTCTCGCTGTTGCGCCAGGCCAGATGGGCGAATTCCGTGTCGGTGGAGACGGAGAAGACCTCGAAGCCGAGCTTCTTGAGTTCCTCGTGCTTGGCGGCCAGATCGGCCAGTTCGGTGGGGCACACGAAGGTGAAGTCGGCCGGGTAGAAGAACAGGATCACCCATTTGCCGTCTTCCATGAGCTTTTCCATGTCCATCTCGCCGAAAAAGCCTTCTTCCGGGTCATAGACTTTCAGGGAAAAGTCCACCACCGGCTGGCCAACGGAAGCCTCGGGGATCTCGGTGCAGCACTCGTCGTATTCTTCGTGGTCGTGATCGTGCATGGGTACGTCCTCTTTGGTGTTTTTTGGGGGATGGGAACCGGGTCCGAATCCCGCTCTTACAGGTTATGGACCGCCCGGCGACAAAAGGCAAGCTGGTTTGCGCCATCATCGCCAAAGGGCTGTCCGGCTGCCGGCTGGACAAGGGTTGGCCGACCGGCTAACTTCCAGAAATATCCGTGTTTGGGCCGCGCGCCAGGGAGGAACCATGCCGCATCGCCACGCTTTTCACCTCTTTGCCGTCCTTTGTCTCAGCTTGGGCCTGGCTGCGGCGGCCGGGGCCGATTCCGGCGTCATGACCGGCAAGGTCGATCCGTTTGGCGGTTGCTGCGTGGCCCAGGTGCAGATGACCGGCGTGTCCACCTGGAACGTCACCTGCGGCAGCTGCGCCACCAACCCCGGCGTCTATGTCATCTCCCAGCCGGACCCGGAGAAGCTCGTGTTCACTGGCCCCGGCGGCATCACCGCCGACAGCCGCTACGACGCCGCCTACGCCGTCTGCAAATGCCCGTCCCAGGCCCCGCGTCGGGCGTTCGAAAAAGAGATGCGCACCTACGACGGCAACTAGTGTCGCGCCCCTTAAAAGATACGCCCGTATTTTTTAAGAAAAATAAATGGTTTTAGCGCGTTGACGACAAAACGCCAGAGGCGCTTTTCGCGGACGCGACACTAGCTCCGCCCGGCCGGCCCATGGCTCCATGCGCCAGCGTTTCCCCTCGTTTCGTTCCCCGGCCTGATCTGGCGCGGCCTGGTCGCGTTTCGCGCCTTGTCCGGCCACGGCCCTGTTCGGCCAGCCCGGGCTTGGCGTCCAAACTCGCCCCACGGCCGGGCGACAACTTGTTGCGCGGCCGTTCGCGACCGCCGGGCCGGGCTGGCGACGCCTCCCTCGGGGCGGTCGCCTCGCTGGCTGGCCTCACGCCCGCCACGGTCCGGCAGGGGACGCTTGGGCGTCCTGACCGGCCCGTCCGTTGCGGCCAACGCGGCCAACGCGGAGAGAAATAGTCCAGATGGATGGGAATGGCAATAGGAATGATTCTTGTTATCAAAAAAGAGAGGAGAAAAGCGATGGCGGCGACAAGAGGCAAGATGACGCGGGGGCTGGCCCTGGGCGGGCTGCTGCTGGCGACGCTGGTGCTTGGCGGCTGTCTGGGCGGCAAGACGGCGTCCGGGCCGGTTGACCCTGCCAGCGTGTATACGGTGTCCGCACCGCTGGCCAACCTGCTGTCCTGTCCAAGCCTGACCTGCGATGTGCTCGAAGACCTGCATGCTGGCGACCGGGTGTCGGTGACGACCGTGATTCCCGGCGGCTGGCTGGAGGTGCGGGCGCTTTCTTCGGGCAAGCAGGGATTCCTGTTGGCCCGGTTGTTGGCCCGCCCGTGATCATCCGGGAGCTTGTCATGTGATAATTCGGACGAACGGCCTGTTTTTGGCGGAAAATTCGCCGAAACAGACGGGATTTGCTTTCCAGGGAGGATTATTTTTCCTATAATAAAACTGTCTTTTTTTCGGAACGAGTTCGTGCAAAATTTCACGACAGGCGTTTCCCGGGGAAGATCCCAGGGTGGCCAGGAGGTGCGTATGCGGCTGACCTTCACCGGAAAGATCATTGCATTACTGCTCTTTACCGTAATTCTGCTGACTCTGGCCACCTCGCTCACTGTCGACTACTATCTGTCCGACGGGCTCAACCGCATGAGCCAAAACGAGATCGACACCAAGGCCGACGCCGTCAACGCCATGCTCAAGGAGGCCAGCAACGAGGTCAAGGGCGTCACCTACCTCATGGCCACCCGGCCCGACGTGGCCGCCGCCATCGTGACCAAGGACAAGGCCGCCCTGGTCAAGATCGCCAAGGACGCCCAGCGGGAGCTGCGCATCGAGTTCGTCACCATCGCCGACGCCGACGGCAAGGTGGTGGCCCGGGGGCACTCCGACCAGACCGGCGATTCCGTCAAGAACCAGCTCAATGTCCAAAAGGCCCTGGCCGGCCAGGGTTCGGTTGGCCTGGAAGAGGGCACGGCCGTCAAGTTTTCCCTGCGCGCCGGCTATCCCGTCTACCAGGACGGCAAGATCGTCGGTTCGGTGACCACCGGCATCAACCTTTCCTCCAGCAACGCCTTTGTCGACGACATCAAGAAGGTGCTCGGCACCGAATGCACTATCTTCTACGGCGACACCCGGGTGGCCACCACCATCGAACGCGACGGCAAGCGGGTGGTCGGCACCAAGATGGACAACGCCAAGGTGCTGGAGACCGTGCTCCAAAAGGGCGGGCGGTTCCTCAACGTCAACAAGATTCTCGGCCAGGACTACAACACCGCCTACTGGCCCATGTACGGGGCCGACGGCAAGATCGCCGGCATGCTCTTTATCGGCCGCGACCGGGCCAGCATCGCCGCCACCGAACGCACCATCCTCTATTCGGCCCTGACCGCTTCCACGGCGGTGGCCCTGGTCGTCATGGTCGTCGGATTCTTCACCGCCCGGGGCATGACCGCGCCGCTGCGCCGGGTGATGGATTTCGCCCGCAAGGTGTCGCGCGGCGACTTCGACGCCGTGGCCGAGGGACGCTATTCCGGCGAAACCGAAGAACTCAAGAACACCCTGGAACGCATGGTCGTCAGCCTCAAGGCCAAGATCGCCGAGGCCGAGGCCATGAGCCGCGAAGCCGGTGAAGAGGCCAAGTGCGCCGAAACCGCCCGGGAGGAAGCCGAAAAGGCCCGGGCCATGGCCGAGATCGCCAAGCGCGAGGGCATGCAGGAAGCCGCCGAGAACCTCGGCGTGGTCATCGAAAGCATCATCGCCGCCTCCAATCAGCTGGAATCCCAGGTGGAGCAGGTCCGCACCGGAGCCGACCACCAGCGCGACCGGCTGCGCGAGGTCGTGGAAGCCATCGCCCAGATGACCTCCACGGTCCTGGATGTGGCGAAAAACGCCTCCCGGGCCGCCCAGTCCGCCGACGACACCAAGACCAAGGCTTCCAGCGGCGCGGCGGTGGTGGCGGAATCCATGCGCTCCATCGACCGGGTCAACGCCGTGTCGGCCGACCTCAAGGCGGCCATGAGCGCCCTTGGCGAACAGACCCAAGCCATCGGCCGGGTCATGTCCGTCATCTCCGACATCGCCGACCAGACCAACCTGCTGGCTCTTAACGCCGCCATCGAGGCGGCCCGGGCCGGCGAGGCCGGGCGAGGGTTCGCCGTGGTGGCCGACGAGGTCCGCAAGCTGGCCGAGAAGACCATGACCGCCACCAAGGAAGTTGGCCAGGCCGTGGTCAGCATCCAGCAGTCGGTGACCGGCAACATCCAGAGCGTGGACAAGGCGGCCCAGGCCGTGTCCGAGGCCACGGAACTGGCCGGCAAGTCCGGCGGGGTGTTGCGCGAGATCCTGGCCCTGGCCGAAGCCAGCGCCCGGGAAGTGGCCGGCATCGCCGCCGCCGCCGAGGAGCAGTCCGCCGCCGCCGAGGAGATCAACCGGGCCATGAACGAGGTCAGCGAGGTGGTGGAAACCACCAGCAACGGGATGCACGAGTCGGCCCAGGCCGTCCACGCCCTGGCCGACCTGTCCGGCGACATGGACCAGATCATCGTCAAGCTGCGCAGCGCCTAGGGCGTCGCCGCCGCAACGTTTTAAGGCCGCCTTCCCGATTCGGGAAGGCGGCCTCGTTTATTACGGCGGCCTGGGGAACGGGGCGAGAACCAGTCTTATCCGCTCATCTAGCAGGCCGGACCAACCGTGTTTCCGACAAGGGCAATATCAGCCTCTTTGGGTTCCTCGCCGACCAGGAAACAACTCCGCAATACCCCCTTTAAACTTTTCCCCATTCGGGGGGTCTGGGGGCCTCCGGCCCCCAGCCGCCGGAGGCCTCTTCCCTCTGCTCTCCCATTCTCTTCACTCACACTTCCCCCTTCCACTGCGGCTGCCTCTCGTCCAGTTCGCGCACCAGGGCGTCGTATTGGCGCAGTTGCTCGGTCAGGTAGCCGGGTTCGCCGTGGAAGGTCAGGGCCCGGCGGGGGCAGGTCAGCAGGCAGTAGAGGCAGGCCAGGCACTGGGAGCGGTCGCCCGAGGCGGCCACGGCCTTGGGATCAAGGCCGGCCGGGCAGAAGCGGCGGCAGGCCCCGCAGTCGTCGCAGGCGGCCGCGTCAAGGGTGAGCGCGTCCAGGCGCATTTCGTCGCGGCAAAAGACGTCCTGGCGCAGGCCGGTTTTGAACAGCAAGGCCCCGAACCAGTCCGTGCCGGCCAGCCAGGTGAAAAAGGGCGTGTTGCGGATGGCGAGAAAGTATTTCTGGCGCTTGGGGTGGTGGATGAAGGTGGCGAGCGCTCCGGCCACGGGCGGAGCCAGGGGGCGGCCGGCCAAAAGCGGCAGGGCAAGCGCGTCCAGGAAGGCGTCCATGTCCGGGGTAACCAGTCCCCGGCGGCGCGCTTCGGCCAGGGGGCGGACCTTGTCGGCCGGGAAACCGGCCAGCCGGGCGCAGGCCAGGTCGATCAGGTAGGGATTTTCGCCGAAGACCAGGGCGTCCAGGCGAAGCGGCGTGCCGCGCGTGGGGCCAAGGCCTTCCATGGCGACCAGGGCGTCCACGATGTGCAGAGCCGGGCGCAGGGCGAGGTTCAGGTTCACGATGTTGGCGGCCAGGCTTTGATGGGTCTTTTTCTTGTTTTCCTGGCCGACCAGGCAGCCCATGAGGTTTTTGAGGCACACGGACATGCCGGCCTCGAAATGGGTCTTGAGCTTGGGCAGGTTGATGACCAGGGCGGCTTCCAGGGCCGGCCGGGCGACCAGGGCGGTCACGCCGTTTTCGAAGGGCACGGGCAGGCCCTCGGCCTGGTTGAGGTCGAGGGCGGCGTAGCCGAAACGCTCTGCGGCGGCGTTTATGCGCAGCCGCTCCATCACCCCGATCTTGTTGCGGTAAAAGCCGCTGTTGGTGCCTTCGCCCACGGCGACGTTTGTGTAGCCGGCGTCGCGCAGATGCCCCAGCAGGGCGACGAGCAGGCGCAGGTCGGTGGTGTTGCCGGTCAGGGCGTTCATGTTGGCGTTGCCGTTGGGCTTGACCAGGATGGGCGCGGCCTTGTCGGCCGGGAAGACGTGGGCGAAGTCGGGCAGCACGTCGTCCAGGGCGCGGCGCACGGCGGCGGCGTCGCCGGCCCGGCGCAGGCGCAGCAGATAGGGGGGCGTCGTCATGCGGGTATTCCGGGGTAATGTTGGGCGTTTGGGGAGGCTGCGGCAAGATAGCGTCGTTGCCGCGACAGGGGAAGTGAAACCTCTGTGGCGGCCGGCGCGACATGGCCGGGGACCATGCCGCGACAGGCGGCGGGTCCGGAGGGTTCATGCGAAAGGCTTGCTGCATCCTGGCCGTCACGGCCTGTTGTCTTGTTGGGGCCGGCGAAATCGTTTGCCGTTTGATCGATGGACTGAGCGACAGCCAGGCTCTGGCCGCCGAAGGCGAGGCCGTTGATCTGGCGGCGCTCAATTACAACGACGACAAACCCCTGCTCCGGCGGCGCACGCCCGGGGAATTTCGTATCCTGACCTTTGGCGATTCCTACTGTTGCGGCACGGTCAAGCCGCCATACACCCTGCAGGGCGCGGCCTCGCGGTCCCTGGCCGAGGCCGGGGCGCGCACACGGCTGGTCAATTTCGGCGAACCCGGCTCCAGTTTCGCCCACTACCGCAAGGCCCTGGCCCACTGGAGCGGCCGGGTGGAGGCCGACGGCCTCATGGTGGTGGTGTTTCTGGGCAACGATCCCCAGGAAACGGCCTGGAACGCGGCCGACCCGGACCAGCCGGTCAACGCCGTGCTGCGCGCCTGTCCGGTGTCCGTGGCCAACGACCGCAAGCGCCTGACCGCGCCGCCCCACCGTTTCGGCCTGCGCCTGATCGACTACACGGCGGCCCTGGCCGACTTCGTGCTGGCCGGAGCCTATGTGGAAACCGGCGCGCCGGAACCGTTTTCGCCGCTCTATGCGCCGCTGCCGACCGAACGCTACCTGCGCCAGACAGCCAATTTCGCCGTGGCCGGCGAGGTAGCCCGTTGCGGCGAGTTGTCCAAGGGCTGGCAGGCGCTGGCCGAGCTGGGGCGCGATCTGCAGCGCCTGGGGCGGCAGCGGCGCATTCCCACGGCCGTGGTCCTGGCTCCGCCGGAAGTGGCGGCGCGCCCGGATCTGTGGCGCGAGGCGGCGGCGTTTTCCGGCGACCGGCCCGAGCGCTATGATCCCTGGCTGGCCGGGCGCATGGCCCGGGCCGTGCTGGGGCAGGCCGCGCCGGAGGTGGCGGTGCTGGACCTGACCCCGGCCTTTGTCTGCGCCGCCGGCCGGGGCGACATCCTCTATCCGCCCCGGGAAATCCACTGGAACGTGGCCGGCAACCGGCTGGCCGGCGAGGTGGTGGCCAACTTCGTGGGCCGGCAGTGGCTGGGCCTGCCCGAGGCGGCCCTGCCGGGCGGCGACGCCTGCGTGGCCGCCGCCGCGCCGCCCCTGGACGACGCGCCGGTCAATGCCTGTCTGCTGGCCGCCGGCCCGGTGGAGGGCGGCAAGGCCCTGGCCGCCAACTGTCCGGCCTGCCGCGTCCAGTAGCCGCCCCCAACGCCAAAGCGTCCCGGGTCCGATCATCGAACCCGGGACGCTTCACTTTTCACCCTTTGGGGGGTCCCGGGGCCTCAGGCCCCCCGCCCCCGGGGGC
>JAEZMB010000204.1 GCA_023435825.1 Pseudomonadota bacterium
GCGTTGCCCCGCGCCCCACCGGGGGGGGATCATCCCCCCCGGTCCCCCTGGCCGGGGGTTCTGCGCCCTTACGGCCAGCCGGAGGCCCCGGGCCTACCGGCGGCAGCCCACCCTCCATCGGCCGGCCAACCCCTTGCTTGTCCATCCCTCCCGCAACCGGTAGAAAAAAAAACCATGAACGCGCCGTTTTCCGACACCGCCCGTATCGACGCCCTGGCCCTGAGCGTGGCCGACAAGGCGTCAAAGCTCTTCACCCACCGCAAGCTCCTGTGCGCCGAGGCCATCCTGGTGGCCGTCAACGAAACCTTTGGCTCGCCCATAACCGAAGACCAGGCCGTGGGCATGGCCGCCGGCCTCACCGCCGGCCTGGGCGACCAGGGCTGCCTGTGCGGGGCCGTGGCCGGAGCCTGCGTTGCCGTCGGCGTCCTGTGCGCCCGGGGCGACCATGCCGCCTCCCGGGCCGGCGTGCGCCTGGAGTCCGCCGCCATCCACCAGGCCTTCACCGAACGCCACAAGTCGTCGTGCTGCCGGGTGTTGACCAAGCATGTGAAAAACGACTCAAGCGCCCACCTGGCCCAGTGCGCCGGGCTCACCGGCTACGGAGCCGAACTGGCCGTGCGCTCCGTGCTGCGCCTGCGCCCGGAGCTGCTCGACTGCCCCGAGGCGGCCCTGGCCGCCGAAGCCCCGGTGTGCGCCCGGGTGCGCTGGCTGCTGTCGCTTTTTTGCCGCAAGAAAGCCGGCTGACCGCCGCTGCCGGCCGTCTTTTCGGGGTAAGCTAACAAGCGGCCTCCGGCGGCCGGGACAGCCTCTGCCTTCCCCGCTGCAGCGCCGGCAGGTTGGATCAGGCTTGCGTCGCGCCGACGCAGGCCCCACCCTCGACGCTTTGGACTTCACTTCCCTGCCCAGCCGCCGTATGCCTGCTGGAAACATGAGGATAACCGCCATGCCCATTCGTTTACCGCGTGCCTTCTGGCTCGCCGCGCTGTTGTTTGCCGCCCTGGCCGCCCCGGCTCCGGCCCAGACCCTTTCCGCCAAGGCCGCCCGCGATCTGGCCGTCCTGGCCACCGCCTACCCGGGCCTGATGACCGCCATCGAGGTTGATCCGGCCGGCCGTGCCGTCGTCGTGCTCAACGACGGCACGCGTTTGCCCTATGACGACGGCCGGGCCAAAACGCCCGAGGAATTGCTCGATCATCCCGACATCAAGGACACGCTGGCCGAACCGTACGCCCTGGGGCCGGTGACGGCCGAACCGGCCTTGGGCTTTTCCCCGGGACGGCGGCGCGTCGAGCCGATGTTCCTGGCCCTCTACGGCCACGACAAGCAGCAGGTGACGGCCAATTGCCGGCCTGTCTCCTTCCTGGGCCAGACCATGGCCTTTAACACGCGCTACGGCGCGGCCGACGCCTTTGCCCGGGCCACGGCCCGGCTCGACCGGCTTGTCGCCGCCGATCCGTCCCTGCGCCGTTACCTGCTTCCGGCCTCCGGCGGCGTGGTCTGGCGGGTCATCGCCGGCACGCGCAGGCTGTCCGTGCATTCCTTTGCCGCCGCCGTGGACGTCAGCCCCAAGGGCAACCCGTACTGGCGCAACCTGCCGCGCGGCACCAACATGCTGGCCACGCGCCAGGCCTTCCCGCCCGCCATCGTCGCGGCCTTCGAAGCCGAGGGTTTCATCTGGGGCGGCAAGTGGTCGGAGTTCGACCTTATGCACTTCGAATACCGGCCCGAGCTGATCCTGCTGGCCCGGCTGGCGCGCGGCGAGAATCTGCCCCTGGCCGACATTCACGGGCTTGTGAAGGCCGTGCGTTGAATGCGTGAGCGCATATTTTTTTAAAAAAAATGCTACACATCAATGACTTTGTCAAAATTCATATCCAGAAGTTCTTCTCGCGTCGATTGCCCGTAACACCCCCGAATCACGTGAAAAATTTACCATTCCCCATTGACGTCCCCCACTTTTCGTGATGAACTGCCAAAGGGAACACTAACTAGGCAGCGGCATAGGCATATGCCGCCAGTCCGGACGGCGCGGCTTGGCCGCCGCGCCCGGCAGGCGCCGAAGCGAGGGAACGATGCAACACGGCCTGGACGCCTCCATCAGTCGTCGGGGTCGTGCCCCTTCGTAAAACCAAGGAGGACGTTTATGAACTTTTCCGTGGGTCTTGGCAGGGATGATGCGGAAAAACGGCTTGAGCGAAACGGCGTCTCCCGCCGCGACTTCATGAAATTCTGCGCCGCCGTGGCCGCGGCCATGGGCATGGGTCCCGCGTTCGCGCCCAAGGTAGCGCAGGCGCTGACGGCCAAACGCCGGCCGTCCGTCGTGTGGCTGCACAACGCCGAGTGCACCGGTTGCACCGAAGCGGCGTTGCGCACCATCAAACCGTTCATTGATTCGCTGATCCTCGACACCATCTCCCTGGACTACCAGGAGACCATCATGGCCGCCGCCGGCGACGCCGCCGAGGACGCGCTGCACAAGGCCGTGGAATCCCCCGACGGCTTCTACCTCGTGGTCGAAGGCGGCTTGCCCACCATCGACGGCGGCAACTGGGGCATGGTCTCCGGCCATCCGATGCTCGCCACCACCAAGAAGCTGGCCCCCAAGGCCAAGGGCGTCATCTGCATCGGCACCTGCGCCGCGTACGGCGGCATCCAGAAGGCCAAGCCCAACCCGAGCCAGGCCATCAGCGTCACCGAGGCCACCGGCATCGCCACCATCAACATTGCCGGCTGCCCGCCCAACCCCATCAATTTCATCGGCGCCGTGGTCCATGTCCTGGAAAAGGGCCTGCCCGAGCTGGATTCCAACGGCCGCCCGAAGATCTTCTTCGGCGAGCTCGTCCACGACAACTGCGAACGCTTGAAGCACTTCGAGGCCTCCGAATTCGCCCCCTCCTTCGATTCCGAGGAAGCGAAAAAGGGCTACTGCCTCTACGAACTCGGCTGCAAGGGTCCGGTCACCTACAACAACTGCCCCAAGGTCCTGTTCAACCAGGTCAACTGGCCCGTCAAGGCCGGCCACCCCTGCATCGGCTGCAGCGAGCCGGACTTCTGGGACACCATGACCCCCTTCTACGAGCAGGGCTAATCCCCCCGCTTCGGCAAAGGGACCACCGGACAACACACCAGCACCGAACGTTTTCGTGACGGAGGAAGCATATGGCTGAGACGAATCCCACGCCGCAATCGACCTTCACCGGCCCCCTTGTGGTCGATCCCATCACCCGCATTGAAGGTCACTTGCGGATCATGGTCGAAGTGGAAAACGGCAAAGTGAAAGACGCGTGGAGCTCCTCGCAGCTCTTCCGCGGCCTGGAAATCATCCTCAAGGGCCGCGATCCCCGCGACGCCCAGCACTTCACCCAGCGCGCCTGCGGCGTGTGCACCTACGTGCACGGCCTGGCCTCGACCCGCTGCGTCGACGACGCCGTCAAGGTCAATATCCCCGGCAACGCCCGCATGATGCGCAACTTGGTCATGGCCTCCCAGTACCTCCATGACCACTTGGTCCACTTCTATCACCTCCACGCCCTGGACTGGGTGGACGTGACCAACGCGCTCAAAGCCGATCCGGTCAAGGCCGCCAAACTGGCCGAAACCATTGCCCCGGCCCGCCCCGGCAACTCCGCCGAAAGCCTCAAGGCCGTTCAGGACAAACTGAAAGCCTTCGTGGAAACCGGCCAGCTCGGCATCTTCACCAACGCCTACTTCCTCGGCGGCCACAAAGCCTACTACCTGCCGCCCGAAGTCGATCTCATCGCTACCGCCCACTACCTGGAAGCCCTGCACATGCAGGTCAAGGCGGCCAGCGCCATGGCCATCCTCGGCGGCAAGAACCCCCACACCCAGTTCACGGTCGTGGGCGGTTGCTCCAACTACAACGCCATGTCCAAGGAAGCCCTGGCCAACTACCTGTCGCTCACCCAGGAAGTCTGCAAGTTCGTCAATGACGTCTACATCCCCGACCTGCTGGCCGTGGCCGGCTTCTACAAGGATTGGGGCGGCATCGGCGGCTGCACCAACTACATGGCCTTCGGCGAGTTCGCCACCGACGAAAGCACCCCCGAAAAGCACATGGAGTCGTCGTTCTTCCCGGCCGGCGTCATCATGAACCGCGACCTCGGCAAGGTGGACAAGGTCGACCTCGGCGCCATCTACGAAGACGTCAAGTACTCCTGGTACAAGCCCGGCGCCGACGGCCTGCATCCCTACGACGGCGTCACCGATCCCAAGTACACCAAGCTCGACGACAAGGACCACTACTCCTGGATGAAGGCCCCCCGCTACAAGGGCAAGGCCATGGAAGTCGGTCCGCTGGCCCGGTGCTTCCTGGCCTACGCCAAGGGACAGCCCGAGTTCAAGAAGATCGTCGACACCGTCCTGACCAAGCTCTCCGTCCCGGCCACGGCCCTGCACTCGACGCTCGGCCGCACCGCCGCCCGCGGCATCGAGACCGCCATCGTCGCCGCCAAGATGGAAACCTGGATCAAGGAATTCGCCGACAGCTCCGCCAAGGACAACACCTTGTGCGCCAAGTGGGAAATGCCCGAGGAATCCAAGGGCGTGGGCCTCGTCGACGCTCCGCGCGGCGCGCTCTCCCACTGGATCCGCATCAAGGGCAAGAAGATCGACAACTTCCAGCTCGTCGTGCCCTCCACCTGGAACCTCGGACCCCGCGGCGCCGCTGGCGACAAGAGCCCGGTCGAGGAAGCGCTCATCGGCACCCCCATCGCCGATCCCAAGCGCCCCGTCGAAATCCTGCGCACGGTCCACGCCTTCGATCCCTGCATCGCCTGCGGCGTGCACGTCATCGAGCCCGAGACCAACGAAATCCTCAAGTTCAAGGTTGTCTAACCCGCAACCCCAAGCCTATCCTTGGAGAACCCGGCCCCGGCCGGGTTCTCCCTTTTTCAAGGAGCACCCATGACCGACTCCAGCCGCAAAATCCTCATCCTCGGCGTCGGCAACATCCTCTACGCCGACGAAGGCGTCGGCGTGCGCGCCGTGGAACGCCTGCTGGAAACCTACGATTTTTCCGACAACGTCACCCTCATGGACGGCGGCAACCTCGGCATGCGCCTCATGCAGCCGCTCATGGACAGTGATTACTGCATCGTCCTCGACGCCGTGCTGGGCGGCGACCAGCCCGGCACCATCTACCGGTTCACCGGCGACGATCTGCGCAAATCCCTGGCCTTCAAGGATTCCATGCACCAGTCCGACCTCGTCGATACCCTCATCTACTGCGAACTCGTCGGCAAACGCCCCGAAACCGTGGTCATCGGCATGGAACCCTACGATTTCAAGAACATGAGCATAGAACTCACCGACATCGTCGCCGACCGCCTACCCGCCATGCTCGACATCGCGCTCACGGAACTCGCCCAAGCCGGCGGGGTCGCCACGCCCAAGGCGTAGGCGGACCACGCCGCAACCGGGCCGACAAGCAACGCAGGATATCCGATGGCCGGGGGCCTCCGGCGTCGGTTTCCGGCAAGGTCTTTCCGGCCCGGTTCCATGCCGCCGCCGAGCGACAGGCCGCCCGGGGGCTCCCTCGTCTAGCGCCCCCATTTTCCGAACCAGCGGCCGCGCGTCATGCCGCGCCTCGTTCCCTGTTTTCGAGCCCATCGCACCTGCGTGCAAGATCGCCCGGCGGCCCAGAACGTCGACTTGCAACGGGTTCGAGACCTCCAGCGGCCATCCCGGACCATGCTCAACAGTGCGCTCGCAGAATCATTCAACGCAGTAGCCTGCTCCACTATCGCAATACGATAGCCCCGCTGCAGGGGCATGAGGGCTGCGGGCCAGAGGATTTCGGAGAACCCCGGTCCGCCAACGCCGCCGACAGGCATGGCCCGCCGAACACGGCAAAAGGGCCGGGACTTGGACGCCCCCCCCCCCGCAAATTCCCTGGAACTCGCCTGAAGACTGGAAAGCCGGGCCTGGCGAGGACCAAATCCCCACATTCTTGCTCATCCGTTGAACGTAGGGGACCCACGCACGGATCTGTTGACCGCCGGCCGGCAAGGCGCCCGCGCGCGGAATTGGGCGTTTGACGCTCCTTGGGCGGTTGCGGGGGGAACATTCTTCATGATATTCAATATACAACAACAGATCAGGCCATTTCATCGACCCCACGCCCTGACGAATGTGGCGGCAACAGGATACACGCGCGGCGTTTCATGAGCGCGACGCGAATGGCGTCCGCCGCGTCCGGAGAACTCCACCGCTTGCAGCAGCAAGGAGCAAAATGATGCTTACCGACTTGGCGTACCAGTATTTGGCCATCGCTTGGTGGTTGCTTGGCTTTCTTTGCCTTTGCATCGTCATCAGCAAATCCGCGGTGCTCGTGGGCGGCAAGGAAATCGCCGTGTTGGAGCGCCGCTGGTTCGGCCGCAACATGCCCCAGGGGCGGGTGGTCGCCCTGCGCAGCGAAGTCGGCATCCAGGCCCGAACCCTGGGTCCCGGCCTGCACTTCCTGATCCCGTTTCTCTACAAGGCCACCAAAAGCGAATTCGTGGAAATCGGACCCGGCTCGGTCGGGCTTGTGGAATCCATCGACGGCAGCCCGATTGCCCCGGGCAAGATCTTCGGCCGTGAGGTCGCCGGACACGACGCCTTCCAGGACGGTGAGGCGTTCCTGCAAAACGGCGGAGAAAAAGGACCCCAGATCCAGATACTGCCTCCGGGCAAGTACCGGATCAATCCGTTCCTGTTCTCCATCAGCATCGAACCCACCGTCGCCATCCCCCAGGGGAAGATCGGCCTTGTCACGGCCCAGGACGGCGCGCCCATAGACACGGGACGGTTGCTGGCCAAACGCGTCGCCGGGCATTCCAATTTCGAGAACGGCAAGAATTTTCTCGAAGCCGGCGGCCAGAAAGGCCCGCAGATCGACATCCTGTTGCCCGGCACCTATCGCATCAACACCGAGCTTTTCAAAATCGTGGTGACCGACGCCACGATCATTGACCAGGGCATGGTCGGACTGGTGACCGCCCTGGACGGGGTGCCTTTGCCGGAGCAGGAATTTGTCGCCAAGTCCGTGCCGGGCCACAGCGATTTCCAAGACGCCCAAGTCTTCCTGGACACGGGAGGGCAACGCGGGCCGCAGCTCGATGTCCTGCGGCCGGGCACCTACTACATCAATCCGATGCTGTTCCAGGTTTCCGTGGACAGCGTGGCCGTGGTCGAACGGGGGCAAGTGGCGGTGGTCGTTTCCAACGTGGGCGAGGAGCCGACCGAGGAAGTGAAGAAACGCCTGGGGGCCTCCCAGGCCGCCCGCCTGGAAGGCGGCGGCGTTCATGAAATCTATGTCGTGCCCAAGGGGTATCGGGGCATCCAGGAAGAGGTGGCCGGCCCTGGCCGGTATTACCTGAACCGCCGGGCCTTCATTCCCTATATCGTGGACACCACCAACATCACCATCGACTGGGACGAGGGCAGGGACACGCGCTTTGACCCGTTGCGGGTCATCTCCAAGGACGGTTTCACCATTGGCGTGTCCGTCAAGGTCGTGGTCCGAGTCCGTCCCGACCAAGCCCCCTACATGGTGGCCAAGGTCGGCTCCATCGACAACCTCATCGTCCATGTCGTGCATCCCATGATCGATTCGAGCTTCCGCAACCAAGCCTCGGCCACCTCGGCCATGAATTTCATGCAGGACCGCCAGGACGAGCAGAAGAAAGCCGAGGACCGGGCGCGCAGCGAACTTGAGAAGTATCACGTGGAATGCGTCTCGGTGTTGATCTGCCAGATCGCCCTGCCCCAGGATCTGATGGACACCCAGACCAAAAAGATCATCGCCCAGCAGGAGCAGGCCCAGTACACGGAACAGCAAAAGGCGGAGCAGGCCCGCATCTCCACGGAAAAGACCCGGGCCGAGGCCGATCAGCAGCAGGTGCTGGTCGCATCGGAAATCAATGTCAAAGTGGCCGAGCAAAACCGGCAAGCCACCATCAAGAGCGCCGAAGCCGAGGGCGAGGCCCTGCGTCTGAAGGCCGAGGGCGAGGCCAAGGGCATTACCGCCAAGGGCGAGGCCGAGGGCAACAAGATCCTGGCCATAGGCGAGGCCACGGCCAAGGCCTTTGAGCTGCAAGGCAAGGTCATCGGCGGCAGCGGGCTGACGGCCATCGCCCTGGCCGAGCGCATTAAGGATGGCCAGATCAAGGTCACGCCCGACTTCCTGGTCCAAGGCGGCGGTTCCGGCGAACTCGGCGGCCTGCTGGCGGCCTTTTTGGTCAACCAGATGACCAAGGCGATCGCGCCGGCGCCAAGCGCTCCCGCCGAGACGACCGTTGCGCCCGCGAAGGACACGGCCGAGGACGCGACAGCCTGACGGGTGAGCCCATGGCGTCGGTGAACGTCGGCTCTGCCGGGCGAAGCCGTATGCGGTTGGCGCATTCGTTATCCGAGCAGTCCTCGCCTCGGACGCGGCTTGGCTCGCAACCGTTACAGACCGGTGCGAAGGGAAGAATTCCCGCTCCGTTCGGGGGCCAGCAAGACTTGCTGGCCGTGTCTCATGCCGGCGAGAACACTTTTCGCAGGCAGGAAGAACATCATCTTCGAGGACCAAATGGCTATCAGCGAATTTGAACAGCACCGGCTGGAAAGCCTTCTCAAGAAATTCTGCGACGAGAAGGGGCCGCCCCCTGATATCCGCGATCAGCTGCAGTGGGGCTTCAGGATCGATCCCGAGCAGCAAAGCGTGGAGCTATTCGAAATTCGTCCCTATTTCATGGACGCCAGCCGGAAGATTGAAAGCGAGTTTGCCAAGGCGGTCTATGTGAAGAGTTCCAAGACCTGGAAAGTCTACTGGATGCGCGGGTCAGGTAAGTGGATTAAATATGATCCATGCCCGAAGGTGAAGACGATTGAGGAGTTCTTAAAAATTGTAAGGGAAGATGAATTTCATTGTTTTTTCGGGTAAGGCCAATTTTAACTTACGATTTATAAAAACAGCTCCTTAATTAAAACCGTTTTTAGTATCTGTCTGTGGCGATGGGGGACTTTCTTTTTGAAAGAGCAATTACAAATTGGAGAATTACGACATGGCTAAATGCACAGCCCCCAAACACGGCCATCGCACAGCGAGCGGTCGAGCGGCCTGCCCTGTATGCGGTGGCAGTTATAGCGGCTACAGCTACAGCGGCTACGGGTCATATTCGTCCCCGTCCTACTCCTCGTCGGGGAGTAGCGGGGGCAGCCTGAGCAGCAGTGGCGGGTCCGGCAGCAGCGGAAGGCCGCGCTGGTCACGAGTCGGTTCGTCCGTATTGTACACGCCTGCCGAGGTG
The DNA here is from genome assembly GCA_023435825.1 of Pseudomonadota bacterium. Taxonomy (GTDB): domain Bacteria; phylum Desulfobacterota; class Desulfovibrionia; order Desulfovibrionales; family Desulfovibrionaceae; genus Solidesulfovibrio. Next base: position 9,294 of record JAEZMB010000204.1, read on the forward strand.
CGGGCGCTAACACCGGTACGCGAAAATGTTGAGAAGCGAGCGTCCCTGCCTGATCTTCGGGACGTCTTTCTCTGCCACGCATGGGATGATCGACAGGGGGCCGCCAAGGAACTACACGATCTACTTGAGGCACTCGGTGTCTCGGTCTGGTTCAGCGAGAAGGATGTTGGCCTTGGCACAACTTTGCTTCGCGCCATCGACAAAGGCTTGGCGAATTCGCGGATAGGGATTGTGCTGGTGACCCCTGCGCTGTTGCGCCGCCTCCCAGCAGAGGGCATCGCCGACAAAGAACTTTCGGCACTCCTCGCGCGTGACCTGCTCGTTCCCGTCATGCACAAAACGACTTATGAGGCTCTCCGCGAAGTCAGTCCCCTGCTGGGCTCACGAAGCGGCCTGAGTACAGCAGAAGAGCCGATGGCAAATGTCGCGGCCAAACTCGCCGAGCTAGTTGCCTTGTCTCCCCCCCTAGTGTGACGGGATGGCTCCGCCCCACGTACGGAGGTAGTTCGAGCTAGCATGACCAATCCTTGAAGCAGGCCATCCCATCAATTTCGAAACAAACGGTGCCAAGACGGGGATTGCGGACAAATTGGGTCTGCAAACGATGCCAACAGGCACGACCCGCTGAAAAACGAAAAAGGGGCCAGGACCATCGGTCCTAACCCCTTGAAATACTGGAGCCAGCATGGAGACTCGAACTCCAGACCTGCTGATTACGAAGACACAAAAGTTGGCTCATTATAATGATTTCATTAATCTATTTTGGCTATTAACGTGTTCAGTTGTGGCGGCCAGCCAACAAGATAAATCCAAGTCATATTTAACAATTTGGCTATTCTTTGGTTAACGTTTGGTGCTTATTTGTTGCCGCCCCCCCCAACCCAGAGGATGTTTATTGATGCCTCTGAGGGAGCAGCCACACATTCAAGGACGCGGCCTAGGGCTTCAGCCACGTCACAAATGCGGCAGCCTGTCAGCAGCCACGAAAAGCGGGCAAGTCCTCCTGGCAGCGACATTTAATTACACTTTTGTAATTATATCGCTCGCCTGTTTCAAAAAAACATTATAGATTATATGAATTCAAAAACAGGAACAATCCATCTACTGCAAGTCAAAACGCTACTTGGCCAGCTGGAGGACTGTCGTGCATTCACATTCCAAAAAGTACCTAGCGTTTCTATCCGCTAGCTTGTTTCTTGCAATCTCCACTGCCATAGCCCATTCATCCATTGCAGCAACCGTAGCTTATACCTATGACAAAGCTGGCCGCATTCTCGCCGCGACCTACAACGACGGCCAAAGCATAGCCTACTCATATGATCTTTCTGGAAACAGGACATCCCAGACCATTGTGGGCTTTGGACCAAGCGGTAATTACGTTGAACCAGCTACAATAATCATGCTCCTTAATAGTTCAGAAAGTAGCTCTGTGACAGTGATCGACAAATGAATAGACTACAAAACACTCCTTAACATTCTACCCTGACGCCAAACATACATAGATACAGTTACCAGTTATTGCTATCTTGAAAATTTGTATTCACCATCTTTGGATAACATCTATAACAACACCTGTATTAATGTCATACTCCAGAAAACAACATTCCATTACTTCCATAGCAATTAAGCAATGCAAAAGTCGACAAGAATATTGCAAGTGCAACAGGAGACGCTATGCATATCATCGTCATGATTGCCAATTATTCTATAAATACTATTTTACTCTCAACAGTTATATTTGTTTTATGTTCGTCAATTGGCAACGCCGCTAACAATCGAAACATCACTGGAACCCATGAATGCATTTCAACTACAGGCAATGCGACTAGAAATCTAAGTTATTTTTCGATCGTAACAGGACAACGCTCGGAATACAGCAACCCAGCACAATTAGGATTACCAAGCCCAACAACTCCATCGGCCTTTGCGAGCAAGTCAATCAACTTAGCAACTGGAAATAAAGTTCAGAAAGAAATTGACTACATAGGAGGAGTAAATACATATTTAAAACTTCAACGCATTTACAACAGTTCGAGTTTTGCAGACAATGCGACAGGAGCGCTTTGGCAGGACAACCACCATAGGAGACTAGCAAGTGATGGATACTACGTCTATACAACAAGGGAAGATGGTCGCATCGACTCCTTTTCTCCCTATTCTGGCGGGTGGAAAGCATGGCCAAATGTAACAAGCCAACTCACTGGCACATCTACTGGATGGGAACTGGTAACTGAAAATGATACCAAGGAATTTTATGATGCATGTGGCAAACTTGTCAGCATTACAACCAGAGCTGGAGCAAAAACTACATATACATATGACGGTAACAGCAGATTAACCCAGGTTGCCGGTCCATTTGGTCACACATTAACTTTCTCCTATGATTCCGCAGGCTACGTATCAACAGTAACACTGCCTGATGGCAATCAAATTACATATGCTTACGATACAAACTATAATCTCATCTCCGTCAGTTATCCTGACAAATCTTCACGCACATATCTATACGAGAACACAAAGTTCCCATATGCCTTGACAGGTATTATTGATGAGAATGGCGACCGCTTCGTCACAATATCATATGATGACAACGGCTTGGCTACAAGCACGTCATTAGCCGAAGACGTGAGCAAGACCAGCATCTCCTATAATTCAGATAACACATCTACGACAGTAGACGCACAGGGCAATTCAAGTACCTATACTTTCTTCACATCGTCTGTATCTGAAAATATTAATATGCTCACAAACATAAGCAACGCGGAAACATCTGCTGGCGCTAGTTCGTATGAGTACGATGAGAATGGCTTTTTATCCAGCAGAACAGACTCAAATAGCATTGTAACAAGCATCATTCGTGATGCACGTGGCCTCGACTTAATCAAAACAGAAGCAAAAGACACAGGGTCTCCAAGAACAATAATTACAACTTGGCACCAAACTTTCCGCTTACCGCTGTCAATCACTGAACAAGATCGCATAACATATTTTACATATGACGAAAATGGCAATTTAGTATTCAAAACAATAGTCGCCACACAGGGGTCACCATCGAGGACTTGGACTTACGAATACAATAACTTGGGCCACGTGACCATGGCCAAGGACCCGAATCAAAATATAACCAGATACACCTACGACCAAACGGGTGGAGTTAGCAAAATCACCAACTCTCTAGGCCAAGATACTTATCTAACCTACGACGCCAACAATCGTCCTGTAACTATTAAAGATCCAAACAACCTTGTCACAGCTTTAACCTATGATCTGAGAGGTCGTCTAAGGTCCAAAATCATTGGAACAGAAGAAACCAGCTACACATTTGATGCGGCAGGTAATTTGACCAAAGTCATTAAGCCCGACAATTCATATACCGCTTACGCCTACGACAAATCTCATCGACTGACTAAAATAACAGACACCATGGGCAATAACATCGTTTATACTCTGGACCTTATGAACAACCTCACAGAAGAACAAACATTTGAAAACAGCGGCCGCCTAGTAAAAACACGTTCTCATTCATATGACCAACTGAATCGATTAGTACAAGACAGAGGCTCCTTGGGTCAAACCACATTTTACAACCTTGACAACAATGGAAATGTGTTCAGCATAATTGATCCGCTGGGCAATGCTTGGACAAAAGCCTATGATGCTCTGAATCGCCAAATCCTGAGCATAGATCCGACTGGAGGAACTATTAACGCTGGCTACAACGCTAATGATCAGCTTGTTTTTGTCATTGACCCGCGAGGTTTGGTTACTTCGTATGACTACAACGGTCTCGGCAACATAACTACTCTTCACAGCCCAGACACCGGTTATACTAACAAAACCTACGATGCTGTTGGCAATTTACTTAACTTCACAGATGCACGGGGAATGACCGGGACATTCACCTATGATCCTTTAAACAGGATGTTGAACTCGAACTATTCCGATGGCAACTCAGTGACATTTCAGTATGACCAAGGATCTTATGGAAAAGGGCACCTCACGACCATGGTTGACCCCAGCGGCACGACGAGCTGGACATATGACCAACATGGACGTGTTTTGCAAAAGACTCAACAGATAGGTAGCGTTAACCTTGTAACTACATATCAATATGATTATTGGTCCGGGAGACTGGTCGCTTTGACCTACCCATCGGGAAAGAAAGTCACCTACACTTACAATCAACTATCGCAAAAACTTTCAGCCGTTAGCGTCGACAACGAGATAATTGTCCATAGCATTGCATACCAACCCTTCGGCCAAGCCAGTTCCTGGACTCAAGGCAATGGTTATATTTATTCTAGGACTTTCGATCATGACGGCAGAATAACGGCCATCAACATGCCAGGGGATAACTTGTCCTACACCTACGACCTATCGGGACGTATTACAGGTGTGACGGATAATTTTTCGGCTCCGCTGCTGCCCAATACTCGTCTCACCAATTTTACCATCGCCCCAAATAATAACCAAATATTGTCCCAGACAGGGGTGAAGTCCAAGGCGTACTCCTATGATGCGGCGGGCAACTTAGCCAGCATTGGCCAGTCCCAGGTCCTAACCCACGACGCCAGAGGCCGACTGGTCCAGGTTCAAAATGGCTCTCAGACAACAAACTACCTGATTAATGGCCAAGGACAACGAGTAGCCAAGACCGGCTCCGGCATATCAAGCGAAGCCACCCTTTTCTTCTACGATGAGTCAGGGCATTTGCTGGGCGAATACGACGCTTCTGGAAACGTAATCCAGGAAACAGTGTGGCTAGAAGATCTGCCTATAAGTGTTCTTCAACCAGGGGACGTGGTCTACTACGTCAACCCAGATCATTTAGGCGCGCCAAGAAATATTACCGATAAAAGCAATGCAGTTGTTTGGAGATGGCTACATGAACCCTTTGGAAATGGTGATCCCAACCAAACTTTGAAGGATGGTTCGAATTTTGTTTACAATTTAAGGCTACCAGGCCAATATTATGACAAGGAGACTGGATTTAATTACAACTATTACCGAGACTATATCCCGGCTCTAGGCCGATATGCGCAACCGGATTCTATTGGAATCAAAGGCGGAATCAATCTTTATAGTTACACAAAAAATAATCCTATCAACAAGAAGGACACATTTGGTTTGCAAGATATGTTTGGCGTGTATCCTGGATATGGTTTTTACTCAAATAAATCACAGAATGCTGCCTTCTCTCAAGCGTGGAACGACAAAAAGTCGACAATTTTAGGAACTGCATTTGTTCCAAGTGCAATAGCATATGGGGCTACGTCTTTTAGCTTTATCCCTGAAGCCGCATCTGCCATTGTTGCTTCTGATCTTACGAAGAAAGCAGTTCAGTTAGCCACCTTTCACTATTTAGTTAATTTCGAAGCAATCCAGGACTTTGCTTTCTCTGCACTACCTACAGGCACTCCCCCAGCAGCTAGTGGATCAGGTCTATTAGGATTTGCGGTTGGAAACTATGGTCCAGAAGTATATGATGCGTTTGTCGATTCCTTTACCACCCCAACGTCAGATGACTCGTCATGGGAATATTCAGATGACTCGTCATGGGAAAGTTCAGAGTAATACTATTACTCAAATCTAGACACAATGCCCTTGCCTATTCATGTCTTTATGTTCGACTACTTCTATCATACTTAACTCTCACTTAAATGGCATCGTTCTTATTGGTGTCTTATCCAATTTCGTACATTTTCTTCAACGAGCAACACCTTATATGTAGCCTGAATATTTTTATGCATCGAAACAATCGAAGTGGTTAAGCATATTGCTGCATCATTGCATAAAAGGAGCCAGCAATGTCAAGGGGCTTTTGGTTTATATTAGTTGGTCTAGCATGTATGTTTACTGGCTTTAATTTCTGGAGAACGGGCTGGGACTTTAGGGAAAACCTACCAGTACCACATTTCGCCGGCATCCCGTGGGCTATATTTGGTGTGGTTATGATTGTTTTTGGAACTAAAAAAATTATCAACAAGGGGAAGAAACCCGATCAATATCTGATTTGTCCAGTTTGTCAAAAGGTTGTCGAAGTTCGACTGGCCAAAGATAAAAAATGTCCAGAATGCGGATCAGACCTGGAAATTCTAGAAGGGTTTTATGAACGTCATCCTGAATTTAAAGCAACACAGGGAAAGAACAAGTGATTGAGCAAGATCTATTTCACAAGGTTCTTCTTCAAATTTAATTATATTAATTACTATCTATCGAAGTCGCGTTGCCCCAGCATCACAATCTAATATTGTGATTTTTTAAGAGTACATTGATTTGTTGAATCCTTTGAGTTCAAATTGTACGTACATATTCAATCGCTAAGACTTTTTGCTGAGTTCGCCAGGTAGGAAATGGGTTCCGTCAAAGAATTATTTATTGTTTATACTTCATGGGTAGGCTGGTGAACATCCTGCATCTGGGCAAATATTATCCACCTGAACCAGGTGGGATGGAAACCTTTCTACGCTGCCTATGCCAAGAACAAGCCAAGCAAGGACACCGAGTCTGGGCTGTTTGTCATGCTCGAGGAAAACAGGTGATGCGGTCTACAATCATCGACGGGGCTGTGGAGGTTCACTTGGCCCCAACATTAGGTGATTCCAGCGCCAAGGCTTATGCTCCTGCGTTCGCTGCTTTGGCTCGGGCCATGATCGCAACCACCCACCCTGACATCGTGTGCCTGCACATGCCCAATCTGTCCGGGATGTTGGCTACCTTGGCTCTTGGGCGGCCTTACCTGGTCTACTGGCAAGCCCCGGTGCAAGCCCGGGAACTGGCGTTTTCGACCCGGATGCTGCTTCCAGCGTACAGGTTTATTGAAGCCTTTGTCCTGCGCAGGGCCACGCGAATCATCGTCACATCCAGGGCCATGCTGGAAGGCTGCCCCCAACTTGCCCCACACCGCGACAAGTGCCGGATTATTCCCCTGGGCATCGACTTGCCGGGGGAGATTCCAAGCTGCGATAACTCCCTTACCCCTGGACAGGCCCCTATGGTTATGTCCTTAGGCAGATTCGTCCCTTACAAAGGTTTTGACAGGCTTGTAAGGGCAGCCTGCCTCATGCCTCGCACTAGGTTTGTCATGGCCGGCGACGGCCCACTACTGGGCGAGATCAAGAAACTGGCCTGGGATCTGGGCTTGGCGGAAAGAATCGACTTTCCTGGCCGCATTGACGATGTGAAGCGCGAGGCCCTGTATGCGCAGTGCGATGTCTTCTGCCTGCCATCGGTGAGCCCAGCTGAATCCTTCGGCTTAGTCCTCTTGGAGGCAATGTCTTATGCAAAGCCAGTGGTGGCCGCATGTCCAGATTGGTCCGGTATCAGGGAGGTGGTGGCCCACCAGAAAACCGGGCTTCTTGTCCCCCCGGACGCCCCTCTGGCACTGGCTCGGGCCATCAGCTCACTGTTAGCCAATCCTGACAAAGCGCAAACCATGGGCGCTATGGGCCAGAAGCGTGTCAGGGAGCTATACGACATTCGAGTCGTGGCGGCACAAGCGAATCAGGTTTACACCCAGGCTTCGCTTGGACAAAAGAGCGGCAGATGCAAAAATCGCCTACAAAACAGCATGTAAGATTACTTTGTCTTTACGCAATGTGAAGCGATTGCAAGTAAAAATGACACATCAATCTGAAATTTTCGGGGGGTGTAAGGCAAACCAATGTTGTAGTCTTATGACTTCCCTATTTATTTTAGCCATATCCGTATTTTTAACAGCAGCGAGACTGATCCTTGACCATGTCTGGATAGCGGCCCATCCTCAATATTTCCGGGCGGACATGAATGCTCCCTTGCTATTTGGCTACGACGGTTGGTTGTACCTGCGCTTGGCCAGGGAGGCTGTTCTGGCCGAGGGCTTTGGGGGCATTCCGGCCTTGTCAACTTTGCTGGCGGTCGCTGCCAAGGTAGCCCCTCTTGAGGTGATCGGCTTCTGGTTGCCCCCCCTGCTTGCCCTCGTGCTATTACCGGTAGTTTATTTCTGGGGCAGACTGCTGAGCGGAAATATTGCCGGGGCCATTGCCGTGCTGGCCGTAGCCTGTTCTCCGTTCTGGAACTTGGTCACGGGGTTCGGCATGTTGGATACGAAATGCTTAGCTCCCGTCCTTATAACCATAGCGGCTTTTGTCCTGTCCGGGTTTGCCAGGGCAGAGCTGTTCTGGGCCGTAGTCCGCCTTGCACTGTTCGTGGCGATTTCGGCTCTGGCAGTATGGTGGTGGAAACCTTCGGCGGGGTTTTGCCTGCTGTCCTTGGCTGCGGCTGTCGCGGCCAGGGCCGTGACTTCACGCATCTCGCGGATTGCTGTCCTGGGACTAGCCATGTTGGTCGGGGCATTGCTGACTGTCGCCGCGACTGGAGCTCATGAGACTCTGCCAACCGCTTTGCGCGACATTCTACACTACGCAGAGAGGCACTTAGCTCTTGTTTTTCGGACTGACCCCACCTCAGCCGCCGTAGCGGATTCGATCATAGAGCTCGCGCCCTTATCCATATGGGATCTTTCCCGCCTCACCACCGGGAGTTTCCCAGCCATGGCGGCGGCCGTATCCGGACTAGGTCTAGCCTTTGCTCACCGTCCTCGGGAAATGGCTCCCCTGGCCCCGCTGGTCCTGGCACTTCTCATGGCCATGTTCGCCAAACGTCTGATTATATTATTCGTACCGGCGATGGGCCTGGGCTTCGGAGTGTTTGCTGTCTGGGCGATGAATGCCATGGGCAAGGTCATTCATCGACCTCATGCTAGCACAGCCCTGACCTTAACTCTTATTGCGGCATTGTTGGGGCCAGCATTTTGGGAAGTATTATGGCAAAGGCCCCAACCGCCCTTTACCCGTCAGGACGACGAATTGGCTCTGGCAGTTCGTAGAACGACACCTCCTGGAACAGTTATATGGAGCTGGTGGGACTATGGTTACTTCTTCCAGGACCGGGCTTCGCGGCCTACCTTCTTCGACGGCGGGAGTCAGACCTTCGATAACGGTGGCCTGATCGAGGAGAACGATTGCTTCGTCGCCGCGTTTCCTCTGGCAAATCCTGATCCGCTATTGGCTGTTAACTGGATGCGCTTCTTCGCTCGGGCTGGGAGAGGGGAATTCGCCCGCATTGCGTCCCGTATTGGCTCGAACGAAAGGGCCTTGACGCTACTGGTGAGACTGTTTTCTGGCAAAGAGGACCAAGGACCTATTCTGGCTGAGTTGTCCGACTTAGCTCCTGACGATGCCAGAGCTCACTTTTTCCCGAGAGTTAATGTCTGCATTGTTCTGCCAAGTAGATTTTTAAGCTTGAGTGGCTATTGGATGACATTTGCCAACTTACCTGGAAAGTCAAAGTCTAAAGCAATAAACCACATTGATGTTTTGGCCGCCAAGGGCCTGGAGATACGCCCTGCAGAAGGACGAATCAAGCTGCCGGATGCCGCTTTGGTTAAAGGCTACAACTCCGTCCCAAGTGCAGTGGAACTGATCGAACCATCAAACAACCTGCCACTGATTGGAAACTCACTTAGGGCTCCGATTCTTTTCTACAAAAAAGGGGCACCGCTGGTTTACATTACGGACAATTCTGGAGCTATGACCTTGGCCTTCAGGCTAGTTGCCCCAACTGGATTCACACATCCCCTGTTTAAAACAGTATATTATGATCAAGAAATCGGGGGGGCTTGGATGCTCGCACCATCCTTCAGTTCGGAAGGATTGAATTAAGCGACCGCCATGTTCAAAGAATGACCATGGCGCAAAGAATAGCCAGTCAGCACGCACGCTGCTTAGACAAAGAGGACGATGAACTACGAGTTGGCAGCCAAGGCGGGGTTATTGTTGAGCAGTATCCACCCAGAGTCTAGTCGAATTATTATACAGGAAAGACACGACAGAGTCAGTGCTGCTACTAGGCAACCGAAAAGACGATTAAGCTAGACGCACCGGCATTTCCTCTTGAACCAGAAGTTGACGTAGAGACTTGAGTGAATGAAGCGCATCCATGGCCCACAGATTGTTCAGCGTCCTTTGGTCGCGAGCTTTATGGCCATGACGGTCAGCTTGGCATTGAGTACGCCAAGGCGTACACTGTCTACACAAATATCGAAATGAGAAACCCTGATCTCACGAGGTGGATAATGCACGGATATAGGAACCTCGCGCAAAGGTAAGCCGGCCCAGGCTGCCTTCGCCAACACTTCCACCTCAAAGGAATAGCGTGTCTCGCTAAGATCAAGGCTCAGGAGTTCACTTAACGGGTAGACGCGAAAGCCTGACTGGACATCTTCGAGGACCTGCCCGGTCTGGACGCGTAACAAGAAGTTGGAGACGCAGCGGCCAAAACGCGATAAATTTGGCACATTGGGGGTATGAAAATTGCGAACCCCCACGATGATCGCTGAGGGAGCAGCCTCAATGATGGGAACAAACACATGAGCATCCTCAGGATCGTGCTGCCCATCAGCGTCAAGGGTGATCACATGGGTGTAGCCTAAGCTTGCGGCCCTGGCCGCACCGGCCATGATAGCAGCTCCCTTGCCCCGATTTTTCCGATGCACCACCAACTTGATAGGCAAGCCAGTCAGGGAGGCTGGACCACCGTCAGTGGAGCCATCGTCTACAACCAACACATGGGGGTGAACATCGAAGGCGCGCTTGACTACAGCGAGCAGAGTAGTACCGTGGTTGAAAACCGGGATTAGTAGACAGATTCGAGGAGTAAAGGTCATATGTGGCCACCTCGCCTGGATATACGAGTTTAAAAATAGTAAATCATCTCAAGTTCGCTTAAATCAGTTGATTAGTTTAATGTATGTTCACTTACATATTCCTGTATCAGATTAGATTAATACAGCATGATTGTTTCGCAACTATTACAAGTCATTGTTTGAATCCAACATGGCATCAATCTTCTTGCAGACAGGAAGTTTGCCAAGTAACTAGCTAAACCCTCAGTAACATGCTCTTTGTCTGGGCGTGTCCCGAAAACTGTGTAAACGCGTTTGGTTGATAGTTCAGCCGAGATAGTCTTTGAGACACTCCTGGAAGCCCCCCGTTTCTTGACAGAAAAAAGCCGAAATGTCACATGATTAAACCTAACCACCCGGGATATCGACCATATACAACCTACCAATATAACAAACCAAAACAATGCGAGATACTTCGCTTAGCACGGTCGTTTTGGGAGCCATTAAAAGAGCCAGAGGAGCTTTTCTAAAAATTAGCCTACTGACTGCAAGAGCATTAGTCGGGAGAGTCTCGACACGACAATGTTAACACACTATTTTTAAAGTAAAAAAGCGAGCACCTGTTTCAAAGGTACTCGCCAACCCTATTACGGAACGTAAGTTATCTTACTACATATCGCATCGACCAATCTTTTGTGTGCATATTCTGGGCTCGAACTTTTGGTGCATTTAATTCGAAAACCATCATTTTCAATTTTGCCATTGCTTTTAGTCTGAATTTCTTTTGGTGCTTCATGGTTTATGCCATTGGAAGTGTCGCTATCTGATTCGCCAGGGCGTTTTCCCCAGAACCGTTCATAGTACCTCTTGGTAAGTAGACTATATAGTCCATCTTCAAAATCGCAAATGCTGTATTTATGTTTGTTTGGCAGGTAGTCATTCAAATAACATTCTAGACAAAAGTATGACTTTGCACATCTTGGTTGGTAGTCTTTGCCACATAGAATACAAGTTTGAGTTTTCATTTGAGCTTTCATAGTAGTCCTTTTTTGTTGTGTGTCTAAATAATAAATTCGTTAATTTTTTCTATGGCCTAGCAAGGCATTAGTTTGCTTCTGACGCCTTGCATCAACCAACGCCGCTTAAAGTTCAGATATCAATTCTTCGACAGCATCTCTCATGAAATCCTTAAAATCGCGGTCGCCAATAATTTGCTTTAACTTCATTCTTATTCCTTCCTTATATTCTTCGCAGTTTAAAGTGTTTGATGAGTTGCCGTCACGGCAAACAGCATTGCTGTAGTTTTCAATATTTCGATAGAACATAATTTATCCGCTTTGTTGACTAAATTTGTCATGGCATAATCAGTTGTTATTTTCACACCAATTCAGGCAACAAACTAACTGCCCGTTCTTTTTCACCTTCAAGACAATGATAGTAATGGCTCGTTGTCGTAGATATCATTGAATGGCCTAATAACTTCGACACCGCAGCGAGGTCAGCACCCTTGCTCAGCATAGTGGTCGCGAAGAGGTGTCTTAAATCATACATCCTGACAGGATAAGTAATTCCAGCCCGTTCACATGCTCTTCGGAAACCTTTACGGATCATGCCAATTGGCTGCCCACGCCATTCAATCACATAGCCTGACTGCGATTCAGCCTTTACTTCTTTCATCTTACCAAGGAGAGTCGGGGAGATCGGCACTACCCGATAGGTTCTTGTCTTGCTGGCATAGATTTTTGCGATGCCTTTATCGAAGTCGATGTGATCCCATTTCAAGGCAAGAAGCTCTGATTCACCAGGACGCGTCCCCAGACTGAAGCAAACTTCCATGGCCCACCTGACATGCGGTTCAGCGTGGTCCATGATTCTTTTGACGTCATCAACGGTCAACTGGACATCTCGGGGCTTCTCTCTTGACTTCTTCCTGCCCTTCATAGGGTTGACCGTGGTCAATCCGGTAGTGATGCCGAAATTGAAGATGGCGTTGACGTAGTCGCCGTAGCGGTTCACTGTCGGCTGTGAGCGAGGGCGGTTCTGTTTCCCGTTGGTCTCCTGGAAGAACTGGATGAACGGGACCATGTCGTCAATGTAGGTCATCGAGTTCACCACCCGGTCGCCAATGATCGGATTGAACTGGTTGTCGACCATTTTTGCCAACTTCTTGGTATTGTTCTCAGTTCTTCCCGACACCTTGAGGTGAGCCAGGTATTTCCCTGCCAGTTCTCGAAAGGTTATCCCTCGACCGGATTGAATAGTCTTCTCCGGTAATGTGATCTCTTCAATCATCTTTACTGGCGCGGGGGCTGGCGAACTGATGATATCAGTCTGTGGCTGTGGCAATGCCGTACACAGCCTTTTGGCATCACTGACAGCCTTATTGAAAGCTTCAGCCTGGGCATAAGCCTCTTCACCACGGCCGAATGATTTGTCTCGCCTTTTCCCTGTTTCATCATGATAAAAGACCATCCACCGTCCATCTCTGTCATAAACACCCATAGAATTCCTCCGAAAAGTCAATTCGATCAATAGAGTTTTCAAAATATCAACAAACAGCAGTTTTCAAAAATATGCCTCAAACAAATCAAAGGGCTCGAAAGCCCCTTGAAGAAAGTGGTTAAATTGTATTCATCAATATTTCTTCGACTTCCTCCTCTTGTACTCCAAGATACCTTCGAGTAATCGAAGGACTGGAATGGTTTAAACGTTTCGCCAGAACTTCCCAGGATACTCCGAATGCCTTTCGCTGATGGTAGGTCCATGTTTTTCGAAGTGAATGAGCACCATAGTTTCCTTTCAGATTAATGGCCTCGGTCCACTTCTTCATGTACTTCGTCACCGCATAGGTTGTGAGAGGATAATTTCGTCCCTTCCTGCTTTTAAACAGGAAATGATCATCGTCATCCTTTACGGTCATCAAATAGGCATCGAGTGCAGATTTTATTTCCTTGTTCACCACAAAGACATTTTCCTTACCCGTCTTCTTTTCGCGCAAGGTAATGCGCCCGCCGATCTTCACATCTTTGACATCGCCTATTTTCAAGGCAAGCAAGTCTTGGACGCGAAGACCTGAATTGACGCCCATGACAAAAAGCAATTTGTCACGGGGAGCATCAGAAAGAATCTTCTTGATGCTCTTCACACTTTTCAGGTCGATGATCGGTTCTACCTTCATCTTTTACCTCCAATTCCTTTTTTTGTTTTGGGGAGTGGAAAATCGTGCTTACAAATCAGCCCCTCAAGGAATGCCTCCAAGAGACCCTGCGATAACCGCATAAATTTCTTTCAGAAATCCATTTTAAAATCCCCAATGTACGTTTATAGGTAAAAACGGACTTTCCTTATAAATGTTATTTCTGTATAACGTTAGACAAACAAACAGAATCTTGCGCGTAATCTTCAAAAAATAGCCATGCCTTTCGCCATGACTATGTTGAAGCTCGAAATCATCTAGACTTTCGTCAGAATGATCATCTCGTTCTCAACCGAGACAGAGAATTCATCTCCTTCATTGATGACCAGACCTTGAAGGTCAAGGCTCTTAAGATAGAGCTTCAATTCCAACTTGTTATTGACCTTCGGCCTTCTCGAGTTCTTTAGGTATAATCCCTTGACCTCGTAGAATGTCCTGTCATCGCTCATCAGCTTCAAGACGTATTGCTTCAAGGTCTGACGATGAGCGACACCCATCTTTCCCATGATCTCCGAGGCAGCCATGCCGGCGAAGATGCATTCGCGAAGAAGCGAAGGATTGTACTTCGATTCGATCTTCTTCTTTTCAGGACCTTCTTGAACATCCATAGCCGCGCTATCGTTCTTCTTGCTCATACAAGCTCCTTTTTATGTTTGATTGATAATTTCTGTATTTCGGCGAAGATTCTTCAAAATAGTTGAAAAATTGCTCACATTTGCTTTATCTTGCGCCTAATTTACTTGATCTCCCAGGGGCCAAAACGTGAATTGGCCCCAGGATCAAATTTCCTGGGTTTTCGGTCACGGGGGATGGGCAACCATGGGGGAAGCTCCAAACGTCCCAGGGCGGGGAGTATATAGGGCCTTGGTTTGGGGCTGGGCGGTGGTGATTCCCTTGGCCGGGGATGGAGGGGCGAATTGATCACTTTCTGAAACGAAAAAAGGACCCCGCCCCAAGGCAAGGTCCCCATACACAATCGCGTAGTCTCGCCGCCGTCCCCGATGGACTAAACCACCAGGGAGAGCAGCGACTTCAGGATCGAATGATGCGTCGCCGAATCAAGCGTCCTTCACAACCCAACGTACGGTTTGCCCGTATTGAGCTGTAGCAAGAGATGTTTTTGTTCTTATTGAAATGTTTTGCCGATCAAGACCGTCAATATTTCCCAGAAGGCAATGACCCTAATAGTTTCGACGACACTCATCTCAATTTCAACTTTCAAATAATCTACAAATATCACATCTCTTGCCGTATCCCTTACGGACACGCAGCCATCCTCTTTAAAGACTAACGACTCCAACGTTTTTGCCTTAAAGCATTTAAAGAGGACTTCCCTTGGTCTTAAGCCCGGTTCTTTGAAACCGTCCCACACTTAATCGCTATACATATGACCAGAAGACACTTCACCTATCCATGTCTTCAGAATTGGACAAATCCAACAAACTTCAGTTTGCCATGAACTTCGTTCATCATATGCGCCACCTTAGTCTCTCCATCATTTCGATGGATACGGGCCAGCCTCTCGATCTTAATCCCTTTCGCAACTGAATCGCTTCATATCGCTTAGATATAACTCAAGACTACTCGTTCGATGGAGCCGACAAGCAGTTTTGACCTTGAGCCATTTTTGTTTTTGATCGCAACAGAGTCTTAGGTTGAATCCGTTGTTTGCAGTATCAGCAACACTTGACCTGCGACTTAATGCAAGGCACCCATGACAATTTTACTACGCTTAATATTTGTTTTGATTATTTGAACATGCTGAAATTTTGAAAAGTTTATCTCGACTATTTCTAGCAAGCCATTTACTTTTGTTATTTCTTGACAATCACTCTGATCGTATTAACATTCAATAATATACGTATTAATTTCTGTCTAAAGAAAGAGAAAGTTGCCAAATCGTTCTGAAACCAGTCCCTTGCCTGAGTACCATGCTAGAAAGTATTCTTAACTTTTATATGAAGCATCTATAATAAAGAGCTATCACTTTTCATTTTTTGAAAAACAGGAGGCAGTCTAGAAGACGCCATTCTCGCTAATCTTTTAATTCAAATCTCAATGAACCGGTAGCAGTTTGGTATATCAGTTTCTCTCAAGGAAAAAAATATTATTTAAAAAATATATATTATATTTATCTATTATAAAATGATTAGAATAATTTTAATAATATTATCTAATTATAATGCTTGAATAATAAAATTCTATTTGTTAAATCAAAATATACACTCATAATGCTATTCGTATATTGCCACACTAAGCCTGAGACTTTTTGCTATCTATATAAACATTAATAAAATCTCGCCTCGACCTCACGGTGTTTATGCTTTTCCCGCTACTCTTGGAAATATTCCTATCGCTCAAACTTTTTCCAGACGCCATCAAGTTGTCAATTGTCGTTCTCAAGACATCATCGGTGTTATTTCTTTTTGCAATATGCGTATAGCCAGTCCCTAACATTTTATTGTCTTTAGCTGCTTTGCTTCTCTCTTCATCATTTAGCGCAGGATCTATCGGAGACAATCCCATGACACCATAGTTTTTCATATTTCTATTATAACGAGGATTGTCTTTGTTTTTCCAGAACCATTTAGAAACATACTTGGCAAGTCTATCTACTTCGTCATTGTCGAGAGAGCCTCTGTCTGGCCAGTGCTCCACAATCTTCGTAGAATTATAATTGTTCAGATAGAGTAATAATGAATTAAAAAGACTTGGTTCATCAATCTGCTTTCTGACGTTAGCATTAGACCACATCCTTGCAATATAAAATAGCTCCGGGTTCCTCCCGGAATATACACCGTTCCTCATATTTTCAAAATACTGTTTTTTACTTGGTAATTCTACGAAGCTGGCTAAATCTTTCAATGTGTAAGTGTTATCATGCCACGAAGTGTCCCAGGCTCCAGAAAAAGGATTCTTAATTATGACATGGGTAAAATCTTTGTCTGCTTTTAACTTCTCAGTATATGCATATCTGATCGCATTAAAATATTCTATAGGTTTTCTGTGAATCTTATTGTCGTTACTACCGCAAGGCCAGTACACAGGATCTTTCAATTCATATAAAATATGAGAGTGTCCATTCTGAGGATTGACGATCACAATCGTTGGCTCTGGAAGACCAACGGTACTCCATGCGTTCGCGGAATCCTCATAGTCTAGATCGAAGCAAAGATAAGATCGCCGCGATCTTGGCAAAGCAAGATAGACGCCTTCCCTGAAGGCCATAGCTGGATGCGATAATTTATCACACTGTTTGTCGTATCCCCATAGAATACTATTATCGAAGTGCATTTTAAATCTTCTTTGCGGCGAAGAATCAGAATACTCATCCTCATCTTCTTCAAACTCTGGAAAATCTTGCGCGGAATAACAGTACTTAATTTCAGTTCCCGCTAAATCTTCTTCGAGGGGCAGGGCTGTATTGTCTTGAACAGGCTCTTTCCGGCATAAATCCAGAACCCATTCTGGGGCAAGGCTGATCGGCAGATTCTTTTTTATCGTATAGAATTTAAATGTCACAGGGTGTATTGAGCCTGGGGCTACGACCTGAAATCCTGAGCCTAGCACATCAAAAACAACGACACCCATGGATTGACCAGGAATAATTTCAACATCTTTTTTCTCTTGATGTTTTCGATAAACAAATCCATCTGTCGGATATTGATAATAGTAGTGATTCTTGCCGCTACCAGTCTCAATGGTCAACGTATTCTTGAAATCTTCTGAAATATTGTTTTTTGAAAGATACTCTTCAAAATATTCGACATGATCAATGTCCAGAACAATGACTCCACTGGCAGGTCCACAAGCTACACCAGCATTGTTTCTTATGTAATCTAAGGCGTTAAATTCATCCTTTTCAGTACATGCTTTAGACCAGCCCCATTTGATAGGTGCTTTTTCTTTCTTCTTCTGTTCCGGCAAAGCTCTGACCGGTATTAACGAAAATATTTTTGACAGTTCTTCAAAAACTTCAATTCTATCTAGCTCATTAAATTCTGTCAGATTGTTAATCTTTTCGACAAGCACATTAGGAAGCTGCCTAGCGGGGATCGTCGTATCTTCATCATCCTGAAAAGACATACCGCCACCTCTATTGACTACAGCAGAGATACAAGCATTCGGCCATTTTAAAATGACTTGTTTTTCAAAAACAAAATATTATTTTCAAATTTTGACAGTACAAAATACGGTTGTCTGCCGTTGGTAATTTTCAAAAATTCATCACTTAGCTCTATAAATTCAACACTAGTGTGTAAATACCAACAACGGCCATGATCTATTGAGTCGGATTGGCCGCAGGATTTCGATTTCTACGGGTAAAGCTTGTCAAATCCATTTGCAACGTGGGCTTCGCGGACATAATCTTGTAGTTTTACAAAGTAGTGAGTATTCACCAACTGCCTGCAAAAAGTAGAATTATGTCCATATAAGTCGCGGTAAGTTATGCCAAGTTCATCTTTGATATACTTTTCAACATCTTTGCGATGATCATAGTCTTCAAAATACATCAGCTTGTTATTTTCACTATCGATCTCACTATCTCGAAAACGAAGCATTTCTTCTGCTTTGGTATTGTCATACGGATAATTCCAGAAATATACATAACCAAATTTTTGTGCTTGCGCCCAGTTGCTACTATCGTTATAGTCAATCGGAAGATTTTTAAGTCTATTATAAGAGCTTACCCCAAGAAGATGAACTTTTTTACCTGCTTTTTTAATTCTTTCGACCAAGGGAAGCACGACATCGTCTTGTTTTTTGTAGCCAGACATTCCCAATGATATTTTATCATAGTTCTTGATGAACTCGCCGACCTCATCGTTAAATACACCCTTGTAGTCGTGAACAACTGGAACTATTTTTTCAACTCCAGCATCCTCAAGAATTTTTTGACACCTGCAATTATCTGCATATCCATTGGCATTAAAATTTTTATCAAAATTAAAAATAAAATCAAACTTATCTTGAAAAGTAAGACAATACTGCTTAAATCCGTCTAGGTCGATTTTGGATCTAACTGCTTCTTGCGCAAAATTATATGTGAATGCTCCACTATCTAGAATTAAGCTGTCTATCTTTTTACGATTTGTGACAATCATATCATAATAGTCTCCCTTTACTGTTCCGTAAGACAGCAGAACATTTAATTCTGCATTCGGTTTAAGTTCCTTATATTTGAGAAGAACCTTAAGATCAAAAGAAGAAAGATAAATCTTGATTTTCATTTTGATCTCCTTTTATGCATTTCACGACTAAGGTGTGCCAAATACCTCAAGGCTTGATCTACCTCTGATATTTCAACGTGCGCAGGAATCGGTATAGCCCTTTCATTGTAAATATTTATTGTTTCGATCAACTTTGACAAAATACAGTGAATTGATTCATAATTATTTTCTTCATTTCTTTGAACTCTATTGAAGCCTTTATTTGCGATGCACCGCCGCAAATATTCATTTATTTCTTCTGAAGAATTAAGCCTTTGCATGTGCTTTGTGTCATTATTGTCAAAAACACATCCAACTTTTACTGCGCTGAACATTAGTTCTTTGTCGTAAGATAGCTCGCCAATTGTGTCCGAAGTATTTAAATATTTAGTCAGTGCATCTATCTTTTTATTTAGTATTGACAGATCTTGCTTGGACAAAGTCCGATCTCTTAAGTTTATATCAAATTTTTCTAATAAATACCTGACTTGTCCTTGTGCATCTTTAAGATAAAGGGCATTAAACAAAGGAACAATCCGATCTATCCCTAGAAAATAAATCTTTGTTATATCCTTAAATTGTTTTTCATAATTATAAAGCATCTGAACTTGCTCGATACGTCTTTCGCCAATCGTACCGTTGAAGTATAGTTCTGAAAATTTTGACCATGATGGAATGTCTGGGTAGCTCAGAGGAGCCTGCTCATATCTCTCGCGAACATGCGACACTAAACAACCAATTCGAGACCAGCTATGAGTCCGAGCTTCAGTGTCATGACGACTCATTATGTCAAATTGCAAACAAGCTTGATTAATAAGCTTCGCTTCACTGAAGATATCTCCAGATGCGTTGATGTTTATTTCTATAATTTTAATAGCATTGACGTTTTTTCGCTTCTTGTGATCCTGTAGATCGACATAAGAAAAGTCAAGACTGATTGGGGAAACCACTTGTTACCTCCCTATTTATTTAATCAGCTTTATCACAGAATTGCCTTTTTTACCTTTTTCAACGATGATTGATATTCGCCCTTCATTCTTTAGATGCCGAAGAATAGCTTCATATTTCTTTGCACCACCTTTAACCTTATGACTTTCAATCAATTCGCCCCACGTACGCTCGCCTTTGTTATTTGCAAGATATTCTAAAACAACTTTCACCTGATCGTCAAAGCTTGTCCCTGATATGTGTTCATGAATCAGCCACTTCGTAGACATGAATGCGCAATCAACCACCAGCAGAGCATTGTGGATAGACCATTCGTCTATCATTGTCGAAGACGGATCTTTTGCAAATTGCATAATCATGGCAATCTTGAGTATATATGGCGAAAACCTTCTGAAAAATGGTTCGATCAAATCGCTTTTGTCTATTGAAAACTTCTTGACATACTCTTCGAATTTTCTGTGAGTACATTCAAAATGCTTTCTTGCTTCATCTGTCAGCCAATACTCTTTCTCGCTTGGTGTCGCTATTAATAAATTGAACATTTCTTTTTTTGCGTCATATATTTTCTTACCATTTGTTGCTATTGGCAAGGCTTGAATAGCAGTCTCCACAGGGGGTGGCGCAAACAAAAGGAATCTAGCCAAGAAACCGGATTGAATGCTTTCTGAGGTAGCTAGCTCTTTAAATGAACTATACGTCATCGCACCACACATTGAAAGAAATGGCTTTTCAAGGGCTGTCGTCCCATCCGTTTTGGTCGAATACGCATACCTCTTTGGCACATCATATAAATCAGTAAGAGTTGCCCTTGCTTGAAGCCCTCGTCCTCCTCCAGCAACAAAAGCTAACCACGTACTGAACTCAGAACTTAATATTAGTCCGCCCCCTTTAAACGCTATATAGTCGAGTAAAGCTTCAAGAGTAATTCTTGAAGGAATAAAAATATTTCTGTCAATTAAATGTACTGGGATTTTGTAAAAACAGTCATCGAGACTTAGACCTTGGCCATTAATTTCATTCAATGCCATAGTTCCGACAGAATCGACAGCCTTCCTAAAATCATCGTCAA
Source organism: Pseudomonadota bacterium (assembly GCA_023435825.1). Lineage (GTDB taxonomy): Bacteria > Desulfobacterota > Desulfovibrionia > Desulfovibrionales > Desulfovibrionaceae > Solidesulfovibrio. The sequence goes on from JAEZMB010000204.1 coordinate 30,380, forward strand.
GTTTGTTTCCTGTGCGGATAGAAAGGAGCTCGGCGTAATCCGATAAATTCCCAGGAAGCTTTGCTAAACAAAGTTCATTCAGCTCTTGTTTATTTAATAAATTACCGGCCTTGTACTTTTTAATTATTACGCCAGCAAGCTTGTTGAGTTGCGCGGCCGCATCGCTTATTATGCTTTCAATTTTATACGCGACTTCATGGGCATTATTTTGTGTTGTTGTCTTAAAATTCCCTGACTTATTGACTTCAACAATCCAAAGATTTGGATATAATTCTTGAAAATAGCCTTTATTATTACCATTTGAAGCAAATCTAGGGATATATAGAGATTTTTGCAAAACAGAAGACATCAAACTTAACGTATTTATTACCGCCGAAATAACTTGACATCCCGATTCTTCTGTCAATGCCTCAATATAATTTTTAATTATCGGCGGGAAGTTCTGAACATCTAACTTAATATCTTTAGGAACCAATTCTTTTTTAAGCTCTACAGCAAGTTCGGCAGGCGTCTTTATAGCATTTGCAGTCATATTTGGACTCCATTAGCTCCTACTGACATTCTCTATTGATCTCTTTACTTGCGGCCTTGACTCAATCAGTTGGCGCTTTCCAGCCCGGAAGCCTCGAAGAAATGATCCCGGCGACCCAGTGCGCAGCCGTCTGCGCGTTATGTAAGCACCTCACACCGCTTCCCCGGCCCACGGGATCGGATCGGCGGCTTCGCTGGGACAGGCCCAACGCCCCGAAATGAGTCCCGTCACACAACCCGCAGGCCTCTGCGCATTGTGTCGCGCCGGCTATCCCATGACTCGCTATGTCCAGCCGGTGCACCGATATGCCGGGCCGTGAACGCCTTGGCACGGCGGCAAACCTCAGACACCTGGACGGCGGCCGCCCTGTGACCACCCCGACTGCCCAGAAACGATCCCAGATACGCAACCCGCAGGCCTCTGCGTATTGTGTCGCGCCTCGCCAGCACTCACTTTCCGACTCATTTTCGCCCAGGACCGGCATGACTGCCTGTCAAAATTTCAAATTCGACGGATTTCTTAAAAATATACATAAATTCAGATAGTTGCCTTGCATTTTGTTTTTCAAATTTTTTCAAATATTTCAACATACTGAATTTACATACTATCGCCGCCAATGCGGCTTGGAAGACGGACCAGAGCATCACCTCCAGCCCACTGCTGATGCCCCAAACGGCCCATTTCGCCGTTTCGCCCGGCGCATTGGCACAACCGCCGCCCCCTCGCCGAAAACCGCAGGATCGCGGCCCTGGACGCGGCTACGCACCCATGCCAGCGGCCCAGGCACGAGGCACCGGCCCGGTCCCCTCAAATCCTAATTCGAGAAGTACCTTACAGCCCTGTCAGTCGCAAGTCGGCGCGCCAGCAGAAGTGCATCTTGCCCCTTGCCATGACAGGCATGGAGCCGGCCACGACGTTGCCCTCGCATCGTACCGGCACCCAAGAAAACAAAAAGGCCCGGGACGGTAAAACCATCCCAGGCCCAGGCTCACAGTTTAGGCGTGATTACGTGCTACGATTTCGGCGCGTTTTCCCCCTTGTCGTCCTTCTTCTCAGGCATTCCCGAGGCGTTGGATTGAGGCTTGGTATCCGATTTGGGGGCCTTCGGGGTTTCCTTGGGAGTGGGCTTGTCGTCGTTATCGATTTCATCAACTTCCTTGGCAGCAGCTTCTCCGGCGTGCTTGTTCTTCCAGCGATCGGTCTTTTTCCACGGCTCGCTTTCCTTGAGCTTGTCAGCACGCTGCTTACGGTAACCCTCCGTCATCAGGTTCTGTTCAGGAGGATATCCGCACAGATTGCGATACTCTTCCGGAGTAATACCGTGACTCACCCAAAGGTGCGTTTTCGAGATGACGTCAAACTTCTTGCCACAGAGGACACACGTAGCCTTGTCGCCTTGCAGAGCTTGCATGGGGTTGAACTTAAAATCCGCATGAGTATACTGATGCTTCTGTTGCTTGTTGTCAGTAGGGCTGACGACATCATTACTGGCCCCGGTATTCCCCATAGCGATATCAAGCTTCGTTTTGGAAAGGCTCTTAATGGCCTTGTCCGTCAACTTAAGTGCGTCATCAAAAGGAAGACTAGGATTAGCGTCCATGATGATCTTCAGGATATCAGTTTCCATTTCATATATCTCCGACTGTAAAATGTTTACTCGTCTTTGCCCAGCCAGATAAAGAGTCGACTGAATTCTTTACTAGCTCTTCGCCGCTATCTCCTGTTTGGAGTGATGTTTTCAGTCTGCCCACAGGGTCGGCATTCGTTCCAGGAAGACTGCCAGCCCATCAAAGCGACCAAGCGGCTCGATGCCGTGCCGGCCTGCTTCCCCTGGCCCGTTCCTGCATGGCTCTCTGGCAACCATTTTTGCCATGGTGAGCTTTCCGCTTAGGGGGTGCGATTCTCCCTTGCCGATTAACCCCCTGTAGGATAACCGCCTCTATCAATAGAGGAAGTTACTCCCCGTGGGCTCATATGGGTACTTTCTAGGCCATCCCGGCATATGCGACAATTTGCAAAAAGACTTTTTGCATAAAATCGATCAGAATTTGGGGTGCCCGAAAACATCGTGGGAAAGCTGCGGGGCTTAGGGATACCGCCTTCGACGGCAAGAAAGGATGAAACGGAATCTGCCAGAGAAGACGCGTGTGACTTATTATGCCATATTGGTCTTGAATCATGGACGATTAATCTTGACTCACAACAAAACAACAACCTGGCAATGATAGGACCACAACATTATGGGCGATGAAATAAATCAGAATATCATTTTCCCGTTCTATCTTAACGAAAGAACAGGCAATACGTCTTTTATCGATGGGATTTTGACAAAACTTTTTCTAGGCAATGCAAAAAATAAAGATTCAAACCAAATCAACGAAAGAAGTCTTGCGTGCAAAATCATAAACGAATACACTAATGACATTGAACAAATACTATACTCAAAGGCCTTGGCACCGATGACAGAGTATATTCTTGAAGGCCTTAGTACAATTTTTGACACAACAAGCATTCAAGGAATTAGCTTAAAAACGACATTTACATATTTGAAAGACACGCTCTTGAATGACAAGAGGCCAAAAGATGATGTTGTCGACGCTCTAGGAGAGCTACTGCAAACAGACACAACTTACACAGCTCACATTGGCTTGTTGAAATTTTATGGACTTGACCCTAAAACAATAAAAATTTATTTTGAAAAGATAAACAACCTCCAGGATAACGAAAAATTAAAAGCTTGCTTTTCTTCGATAGGCATTTTCGGAATGAGGTTTATAATAATAAACTACCTCATTACACAGTTCACGTCAAAAATCGAGCGAGAAAGACATTTTGATTTTAGGATATTTGGAGAAATATTTGCCTTGTATGTAACACATGTAACAGATCTTCCTGCTTCAATTGAAAGCTTGAGCACGGAATCATTGATGCAAATAATGTTGCGGACTGTATTCCATGACGGGATAATTTTTCGCGAATGGCAATTTTATGCAGAACGTTCCATTCGCGCGATGTCCACACATGGGAAAAGCCATACAATGCGTGAAACATCTAAAAAAAAGAAAGAACAACCTCTTTTTCATGCGGCACAGATTATTTTTGAAAAACTAAAAAGCCCAGACAACAACAAATCGTTAAGCGAACTTGCAGATGACGTCAGAAAATCAGCAGGATTTGAAGAGTACAATCTTGGAAAAAGACGAATTGAGGATGAAGTCAGAAAATTAAAAAAGAAACAAAAACAGCCTTAACTAAAACGTCATTATGCTTTTGTGTCTAATTTGATAGAAAGTTATTATTAATACATTCTCCAAGCCAGAATAGCTTTCGATTTGCCTGTTGAAAATACACGCATTTCCCACCAAGCCCCTCATGCTGGAAGGTCAGTGCTCAAAATCCCGGGGTTTGACTTTTCGATATTCCACCACGCCTCAAATTCAGAAGAATTTATCGCCAAGAATTCCCACTTTTCAGATTACTACCTCAAGACGCCACGCTTCAATAAATGCGATGCCCAGATCTTCCCTGAAAAATTTCTTGCAGACTCGAACCCTTGGCGGGGCAAAGGAGTCGGTAGAGCCTCCAAGTCCTGCCCCCTTACTATGTGCGCACTATGGTCTTTGATCAGCACGCAGCAATTTCATCGCAATTTCGTATGAAATAAGTACGTGTCGCTTCAAACCCATTTTG
>JAEZMB010000212.1 GCA_023435825.1 Pseudomonadota bacterium
CCCCTGTCCGATTCGCTGCTCAAGGAAGAATATCGCCTGGAGCAGCGGCATTAGGAACGGAAGCGATAAGCAACGAGACGAGACGAAAAGAGAAGGGAAGAGTGCCTCCGGCGGCTGGGGGCCTGAGCCCCCCAGACCCCCCAACGGGGAAAAAGGTCAAGGGGGGATGAGTCGGCCGCCAACGCTGGCTGCTATGAGGCCAGGCTTCGCCTGAAGATGCTATTAAAACGCCGGGACGGTCGCCGTCCCGGCGTTTTTTTATCGGCGATACGTGGTGCGTCTTGCCCAAGAGACGGGTAGGGCGGTCGATGGATGCTCCCGCCGCCAGTTCAGGCTATTGGGCGATGGGGGCTTTGTCGGCGTCGATGATCCGCCGAAACGCGGCCGAAACGGCCCGGTAATCCACCACATCGACCTGCATGGGCAGGTTGGAGGCGGCAAAGGCATCGCGCAGGGCTTCGAGCCGGTCCAGGGGCAGGGGCGCGTCGGCCGCCACGGCCAGATCGAGGTCGGAGTGGGGCCGGGCCGTGCCGCGCGCCCGTGAACCAAAGGCGAAAACCGCGGCCTCGGGCAGGTGGGCGGCCAGGATGGCCCGCACGGCGGCGAGCTGGTCCGGGGCGAGGTCAATCATTGCGGTCGGCCAGCCGGGCCAGCAGTTCCTTGGCCTGGGGCAGGAAGCGCCGAGCCGCCTCACAGACGTCCAGGGCGGTTTCGCCGTCATAGGTGTGGAAGGTCAGGTTGCGGGCGTCGCCAAAGCCAAACCAGGGCGTGGGGTCGTCGAGCAGGCCGGCCCGGGCCGCCTGCCGGAAAAGATCCTTGCGGGTGCGCGGAAAGTCGGCTTCGTCCGGAGAGGCGTTTTCCCGCAGCCAGCGCTGGAGAAATTTCCAGCACAGTTCGTAAGCCACTTCGAAATGCTGGATGATGCCGGCCCGCACCGTGTCGCGCAGGTCTGGGGGGATGGCCGAAAGTCCGTCGGCCGTGGCGGCCAGCGACCGGTCCAGGGCGTCGATGGCCTTGGTCAGGCTGGTCAGGTCGAGCGCCATGGAATTCTCCTTGCCGCCGGGGCGGCCGGCTGGTCTGGTCGGGCCGTCGGCCGGCCCCATTTATCCCTGGGCCTGCCCCTGTTCGCCGTCCACGCCCTCGGGGGTGCGGCCCTGGGCCTTGTCGTGCTCGGCCAGCTTCTGGCAGCGCAGGCTGCGCAGCCGCTCGCCCGAGATCGGCCCGCGCTGGCGCTGCTTGCCGGGCAGGTGCACCGAGAGCATCACCTTGAGGTCTCGCTTGGCCTGGGGCAGGACGCTGGCCCCGCTGTCGGCCCGCACCACCTCGAAAAGCGGTTCCACCATGTCGTGCTTGTGCAGCCAGGTGAGCATGTCCACCCGCGTGCCGGCCCGCAGTTCGTGGTAGCGGGCCGCCTTCATGTGCAGCTTGGCCGCGGCTTCGCCGGCCTCGCGCACCCGGTTGGGCAGCTTGAGCCGCCGGCCGAGTTCCCCGGCCACCTGCTCGCCTCGGTCGTCATGGCCGTGGTGGCGCGGCCATTCGCCCTCGGGCGTGGCGATCTTGCCCAGGTCATGGCACACGGCCATCCAGCCGGCCAGGGCATCGCCGGCCAGGATATCCACCATGTCGAGCATGTGGTCAAACACGCTGCCGTCGTGGTGCTCGGGCGGGCCGGCCGGCACGTGGCGGGCGGCTTCGAGCTCGGGCAGCCAGGGCAGCAGACAGCCGGTGTCGGCCAGAAGCTGGAAAAACCGCGACGGCTTGGCCGACCCCAGGGCCTTGCGCACTTCCTGGGCCACCCGCTCGGCAAAGATGTCGCCGAGCACGCCGCAGGCGGCCACGGCCCGCATCTGGGCCACAAGCTCGGGGTGGGGCGAAAAATCCGGCAGCGAGGCGGCGAAACGGGCCGCCCGGTAGACCCGCAGCGGATCGTCGAACATGGACATCTCGCCGCACGGGCGCAGCCACCGGTCGCGCAGATCGGACAGGGCCAGGGGATGGAAATGCAGCCGCCCGGCGATCTCCCGGGAATCGCCCATGGCCATGGCGTTTATGGTGAGGTCCCGGGCCAGCAGGTCCTCGGCCACGCTGTCGCCGCGCGGCCAGGCGTACTGGGCGCTGCCCAGCATGAAGACCGGAAAGGTCTTGCCGACCTGCCGAGCCCTTCGATACCGTCGCACGAACGCCTCGGGCGTGGCGTCGACAATGAGATAATCCTGATCCACAACCGGCCGGCCGAGCAATATGTCGCGGACCGCGCCGCCTACGAGATACCGTTTCATGCATGACTCCGGCGCGGACATTGTCCCAAATGCCGTCAAAAATCCAGGGGCCAGCCGCCCCTTGTCGCAAAACCCCTTCGAAAACGGCGGCGTTTGGCTGTGGGAATCGGGCGGGCCGGGCCTGGCCGGGCCGATTTCGCCGCAGGCCCTGGCCGCCTGCCATCCCTTGTGGGCCGCCGACATGGCCCGGCTGGGGCCGTGGCGGCCGGTGGAGCTTGGGGCCGAACACGGGCCGGCGGCCGGGCGATGGCTGCGCGGCGAAAGCCCGGCCCTGGCCGGCGCTCCGGCCATCCTCGTCGTCGGCCCGTGCGCCACGAGCCTGGACGCGGCCTGGGCCTTTGCCGAGGCCGGCCTGCTGCCGCCTTTTGCCTCGGTTCTCGCCGTGTCCCAGACCAGCGGCCGGGGCCAGATGCGCCGGCAGTGGATTTCGCCGCCGGGCAACATTTACGCCGCCCTGTCCTGGCCGGCCGGGGAGGGCGCGCTTGCCGCCATGGCCCCGGTGGTGGTTGGGGCCTGTCTGGCCGACGCGCTCTACGGCCGGGGATTCGCCGCCAAGGTCAAATGGCCCAACGATCTTCTGATCGAGGGGCGCAAGGTCGCGGGAATCCTCCTTGAAGAACGACATGGCCGCATTGTGGCCGGCGTCGGCATAAATTGCGCCCAAGCCCCGGATGCGGCGTCACTTCGTCGGGATCACGCCGCCCCGGCCGCCGCCCTGGTCGACTTTGGCGAAGTGCCGGGCGCGGTTACGTTGTGGGGCGAACTTGTGAAGTTTGGGCAAACCTGCTACCTCCAGTGCGTTGCGCTATCGGACTCGAGTGCATTGTCCCGTTTTGTCGAGCGTCGTCTGGCTTGGCTTGGCCGGGAGGTCTTCGTGCGCGAGAGCGGATCGGACGGGTTTCGGGCACGGATCGTCGGGTTGGCCGAGGACGGGGGACTTCGGCTGCTGCGTGGCGAATCCGGGCCAGGGCAGGATTTGACGCTTCATTGCGGGAGCATATCCCTCCTTTGATGCCGGCCCCCGCCGGATCGTCACTCTAAAAGAGAATGGACAGGTCGCCCTCAGGGGTCAGAGGACAGCATGATCGCCAAGACGTTTCAGGAAGTGCTTTCCGAGGTTGAAGGAAAGAAGATTCTTGTCGCCAACCGGGGCATTTCCGCCCGCCGGGTGCTGCGTTCCATCCGCGAACGCCTGCGCGCCATTCCCGTGCTCACCGTAACCGATGTGGACATGGCGTCCCCGGCCACCGCCGGCGCCCATGAGCTCATCACCCTGGGCCCCGATCCCCGGGCCTATCTCGACATCGACGGCATCATCAAGAAAGCCAAGGCCCGTGGCGTGGTCGCCATCCATCCGGGCTGGGGATTCGCCTCCGAAGACTGCGAATTTCCCCGCAAATGCGCCGAGGCCGGCATCATCTTCATCGGCTCCTCGGCCGACGCCATGAAAAGCCTGGGCAACAAGGTCGAGGTGCGCCGCCTGGCCATGAGCCTGGGCATCCCCGTCGTGCCCGGTTCCGAAGGCTCGGTCACCATCCCCGAGGCCCGGGAAATCGCCAAAAAAATCGGCTTCCCCATCATGCTCAAGGCCGAGGGCGGCGGCGGCGGCCGGGGCATCTACGAAATTTATTCCGAGGCCCAGCTCGAATCCGCCTTTTCCAAGGCCTCGGCCATGGCCCAGGCCTCCTTTGGCAACCCGCGCCTTTTTGTCGAAAAGCTTCTCACCAGCGTGCGCCACATCGAGATCCAGGTGGCCGGCGACCGTTTCGGCAACGTGTTCGCCTTTGACGAACGCGACTGCTCGGTGCAGCGCAACCACCAAAAGCTCGTGGAGATCACGCCGTCGCCCTGGCGCGGCATGACCGACGAGCTGCGCCAGCGCCTGAAAGACTATGGCGAGCGGCTGGTGCGCGAGACCGGCTATTATTCGCTGGCCACGGTCGAATTCCTGGTCGACGCCAACGGCGAGCCGTACCTCATCGAGGTCAACACCCGCCTGCAGGTCGAACACGGCATCACCGAATGCCGCTACGGCGTGGATTTGGTCGAAGAGCAGATCAACATCGCCTTTGGCGGCAAGCTGCGCTTTAATTGCGTGGACACCCGGCCGTTCCTCCACGCCATGCAGTTGCGCATCAACTGCGAGGACCCCAAGCAGAACTTCGCCCCCAACGCCGGCTCGGTCACCCGCTACCTGTCCCCGGGCGGCCAGGGCATCCGGCTGGATTCCTGCCTGACCGCCGGTTACGAATTCCCCACCCAGTACGACTCGGCCGGGGCGCTGCTTATTTCCTACGGCCGCAACTGGCCCAAGGTCGTGGCCGTCATGGAGCGGGCGCTGCGCGAGTACATTATTGGCGGGCTCAAAACCACGATCCCGTTCCACCGCCAGATTCTGCGCCATCCGGAGTTCATGAAAGGGGAGTTCGACACCAAGTTCATCAATCAGAACCCTTATCTGCTCAACTACCAGGACGAGGAGTCCGAGGCCATGCGCCTGGCCTGGCTGGTGGCCGAGATCTCGGCCCGGGGCTACAACCCCCACGTCCAGCTCGGCCAGTACCGGGGCCGCGAGGACTACCGCCTGGGCCGCTTCACGCCCCACATGCCCGAGGCCGATCTGCGCTCGCCGGAAAGCCCCTATCCGCGCGGCGACCGCCAGGCCGTCCTGGACATGGTGCGCGACTCCGGCAAGGTCCACTTCGTGGACACCACCACCCGCGACATCACCCAGTCCAACAGCGGCAACCGCTTCCGGCTGGCCGAGGACGAACTGGTCGGCCCGTACCTCGACAACTGCGGCTTCTTCTCCCTGGAGAACGGCGGCGGCGCGCACTTCCACGTGGCCATGATGGCCAACATGACCTACCCCTTCTCCGAGGCGGCCAAGTGGAACGAGTTCGCGCCCAAGACCATGAAGCAGCTGCTGATTCGCTCCACCAACGTGCTGGGCTACAAGCCCCAGCCGCGAAACCTCATGCGGCTGACGGGCGAGATGATCTGCGAGCACTACGACATCATCCGCTGCTTTGATTTCCTCAATCACGTCGATAATATGTATCCCTTTGCCGAGGTCGCCCTGTCCCGGCCGGGCATCATCTTCGAGCCGGCCATCTCGCTGTCCTACGCCCGGGGCTTCGACGTGCCCCATTACCTTGGCGTGCTGGAGGCCATCCTCGACCAGACCGCCAAGGCCGGCGGCATGACCAAGGCCAAGGCGGCCAAGAGCATCATCTTGTGCCTGAAGGATATGGCCGGCATGTGTCCGCCGCGTTTCGTGCGCGAGCTGATCACCGCCATCCGCAAGGCCTACCCCGAGCTGGTCGTCGACTACCACCGCCACTACACGGACGGGCTTTTTGTCCCGGCCGTGGGCGCCGCCGCCGAAGCCGGCTGCCACATCGTCGACACCGCCATCGGCGCTTCCGTGCGCTGGTACGGCCAGGGCGAGGTGCTCTCCACGGCGGCTTACATCGAGGAAGACCTGGGCGTGCCCGTGGCCCTGACCAAGGACAACAAGGACATGATCCGGGCCGCCAACTTCGTGCTCAAGCAGGTCATGCCCTACTACGACCGCTACACCGCGCCCTACTTCCAGGGCATCGACTACGACGTGGTGGAGCATGCCATGCCCGGCGGAGCCACCAGCTCGTCCCAGGAAGGGGCCATGAAGCAGGGCTACATCCACCTGCTGCCCTACATGCTCAAGTTCCTGGCCGGCACCCGCAAGATCGTGCGCTACCACGACGTCACCCCGGGGTCCCAGATCACCTGGAACACCGCGTTTTTGGCCGTCACCAGCGCCTACAAGGTCGGCGGCGAGCGGGCCGTCAAGGACATGCTCGAAGTGCTTGAGGCCGTGTCCGAGAACTGCGACGAGTGCCTGACCCCGGCGGCCAAGCACGACCGCCTGCTGCTGTACGCCAACTGCAACGACGCCTTCCGCAACCTGCTTTTGGGCAAGTTCGGCAAGATGCCGCTCGGGTTCCCGCCCGACTGGGTCTACGAGAGCGCCTTTGGCTCGGAGTGGAAGGAAGCCATCGCCTCGCGCACCGAGGAGTCGCCCCTGGACGCCCTGGGCGAGGTGGACATGGAAGCCGAGATGGCCGCCCTGACCAAGCAGCTGGGCCGCGAGCCGTCCAACGAAGAGTTCGTGCTCTACTTGAACCATCCCGGCGACGCCCTCAAGACCATGGAATTTCGCAAGAAATTCGGTGATCCCAACAACCTTCCCCTGGACGTGTGGTTCGAGGGCCTGGAGCCCGGCGAGGAGCTGACCTTCGCCGACAGCCAGGGCAAGCCCCACCACCTGTCCCTGCTCGACATCTCGCGCCCGGACAACAGCGGCATGGCCACCGTCCGCTATGTCCTGGATTCGGAAATCCTGAGCCATCAGGTCCAGGTGGCCGCCGCCCAGAACGGGCCGGCCAGCAAGGTCGAGATGGCTGATCCCAACAACCCCTACCACGTGGGCGCGCCGGTCTCCGGCGACCTGTGGGTCATGCACGTCTCGCCCAACGACTACATCAAGACCGGCGAGGAACTGTTCAACATCTCCGTCATGAAGCAGGAGAAAACCGTGGCCGCTCCCCTTGACGCCACGGTCAAACGGGTGCTCAAAAGCGCTGATTATGCTAACGACCGCAAGATGGTGCCGGTCAAGGAAGGGGAGCTCCTGGTCGAACTGGCCCCGGTTTCCAAGGATTGCCCAGGGTGCCGCCAGCCCGTGGGCGACGACGGCTTCAAATTCTGTCCGAATTGCGGCCAGCAGATGTAATGTAACTTTTGCCGCGAACGTGTCATAGTGGGGCCGGCGGTAAGACGCCGGCCCATCGAGTCTGGAGAGACAAGGAGGGGAGCATGGCCAAGAACCAGTCCAATGACAAACCGCGCCAGGACGAAAAACCGTCCGCCAATGAGACCGGCGCGGCTCTCGATACCGCCGCCACGCTGATCCTTACCGGAGCCGACATCGTCGGCATCGGCGAGGAAGCCGAGATTCTGGTCGGCGGGAAAAACTATAACACCGCGCTTATCAGCCAGATCCAGGGCATCCGCGCCCCGCAATTTCGGGCCGTGTCCTCTGTGGCTTTCCATCGGGTCCTTGACGAAACCAAGGTCAACGCCGCGCTGATCCGCGAAGTGGTCAACGACGGCTACCGCCGGGTGGACTGGAACGACGAGGAAGTCAACAGCGATCCGGAATACATGAAGAATCTCGTGCGCAACCTGGCCGAGGAGGCTCGTCTCAAGACCGCCGACGCCCCGGGTTCCTCCATCAAGCTGCGCACGTTCATCAACAACGTGGTCGAAGGCTTCGCCACCTCCCCCGAAGGCATCGACCAGTTGCGCAAGCGTTCCGTCCTCGTCCAGGCCGCCATCCTGTCCGTGGACATGCCGGCCGGCGTGCGCGAGGCCGTGGCCAGCGCCTACAACGACATCTGCCGCGAGGCGGGCCTGGAAGACGTGCCCGTGGCCGTGCGCTCCTCGGCCGCCGGCGAGGACAGCCGCAAGAAAGCTTTCGCCGGTCTGCAGGACACCTACCTCAACATCGTCGGCGCGGCCCAGTGCGTGCGCGCCTACCAGTGGGACTGCGCCTCGGCCTACAACCTGCGCTCCATGACCTACCGCCGCGAGGCCATCCTCGACGCCGTGGCCCTGGCCGAGCGCACCGGCGACGATTCCATCGCCGAAGTGGCCAAGCAGGAATGGGCCATCGAGAACACGTCGCTGTCCGTGTGCATCATGCGCATGATCAACCCCGTGATCTCCGGCACCGCCTTTGCCGCCGACACCGCCACCGGCTGCCGCGGCACGGCCCGCAACGACCTCGTGTCCATCGACGCCAGCTACGGCCTCGGCGAAGCCGTGGTCGGCGGCATGGTGACCCCGGACAAGCTCTTCGTCTTCCAGCGCGACGAAGGCCCCGAGGTCGTCATCCGCAACATGGGCTACAAGGACAAGAAGATCGTCTATGATGACGAGGAGGGCGGCACCAAGCTCGTCAAGGTGCCCGACGAGATCGCCTACCGCTGGGCTCTGTCCCTGGCCCAGGCCGAGGAAGTGGCCCGGGGCGTTCGCGCCATCTCCGCCGCTTACGGCGGCTGCATCATGGACACGGAATTCTGCATCGACGAGTCCGACCGCCTGTGGTTCGTCCAGGCCCGGCCCGAGACCCGTTGGAATGACGAGCTGGAGCTGCACCCCAACACCATCTTCATGCGCCGCATGGAGGTCGAGAAACGGGCCGCCGCTTCCGCCGAAGTGATCCTTGAGGGCAACGGCGCCTCGCGCGGGGCCGGCCAGGGCATGGTGCGCTTTTTGCGCTCCGCCCTGGAGCTCAACAAGATCCAGAAGGGCGACGTCCTGGCCGCCGAACGCACCGACCCGGACATGGTGCCGGGCATGCGCGTGGCCTCGGCCATCCTGGCCGACGCCGGCGGCGACACCAGCCACGCCGCCATCACCTCCCGCGAACTCGGCATCCCGGCCATCATCGGCATCCAGCGGGCCGAGACCTTGCGCTCCCTGGACGGCCAGTACGTCACCGTGGACGGCTCGCGCGGCTGCGTCTACCGGGGGCTTTTACCCCTGGTCGAAGTGGGCGGCGAGATGGACCTGTCGAAGCTGCCCACCACCAAGACCAAGGTCGGCCTGATCCTGGCCGACGTGGGCCAGGCGCTGTTCCTGTCGCGCCTGCGCAACGTCCCCGACTTCGAGGTGGGCCTGCTGCGCGCCGAATTCATGCTCGGCAACATCGGCGTCCACCCCCAGGCCCTGGAAGCCTACGACAACGGCACCCTGCCCAGCCTCATTGAAACCAAGGTCAAGGAACTCGACGCCAAGCTGGCCAAGGTCGTGCGCGAGCAGATGGCCGCCGGCTTCATCAACGTCCAGATCAAGCTGCGCGGCTACGTCGGCCTCATCACGGGCCTGACCGCCGACCTCGACAATCTGGCCGACCACTCCGGCGCGCGCGGCACCGACGAAGTCATGGCCGTGCACCGCCGCATCCGCGACCTGGAGAAAAAGCTCGACCATTATCTCGAAGCGACAACCCGTCGCCTGGACATGCTCAAGACCTCAGATGATCTGTTCACCCACGTGGCCATCATCCTGGGCTACTGGGACGAGCTGCAGACCAAGGCCGTGGACCCGGACGAGGTCAAGCGGCGCTACGAGATCAAGGCCCAGATCGAGGAGCGCATGGCCGCCGTGGCCGACGAGCCCCTGGTCAAGGACGTGTTGGCCAAGATCACGGCCATGCGCCAGGAAGTGGCCCGGCAGGTCGGCATCAAATCCCAGATCGACGACCTCAAGGCGCTTTTAGGCAAGATCCGCAAGCAGCTCACCTCGCGCGGGTTCCGCAGCGGCAAGGAGCTCTACGTCCAGACCCTGTCCCAGGGCCTGGGGCTTTTTGCCATGGCCTTCCACGGCAAGCCCATCCTGTACCGCACCACGGATTTCAAATCCAACGAGTACCGAAACCTCCTTGGCGGCAACCTCTTCGAGGCCCTGGAGGACAACCCCATGCTCGGCTTCCGCGGCGTGTCGCGCAACATCCACGACTGGGAAATCGAGTCGTTCAAGTTGGCGCGCGGCATCTACGGCGGCAAGAACCTGAACATCATGCTGCCCTTTGTGCGCACCGTGGAGGAAGCCGTTTCCATGAAGCGCTACCTCGAACGGGTGCACAAGCTGCACTCCGGCGACGAGGGGCTCAAGATGTTCATCATGTCCGAGATTCCGAGCAACGCCATCCTGGCCAAGCAGTTCATCCAGGAGTTCGACGGCTTCTCCATCGGCTCCAACGACATGACCCAGATGGTGCTCGGCACCGACCGCGACAACCCGGCCCTGCGCCATATCTATGACGAAGAGGACCCGGCCGTGGTCTGGGCGCTTCTGGTCACCATCTTCGCCGGCCAGAAGTACGGCAAGAAGGTGGGCTTCTGCGGCCAGGGCGTGTCCAACAGCGTGATCCTGCGGGGCCTGGTCGCCATCGCCGGCATCGTGTGCGCTTCGGTTGTGCCCGACACCTACTACCAGACCAAGTTCGACATGGCCCATGTCGAGGACGAGAACATCCCGGCCTCGGGCCTGGGCACGTGGCTGGGCGAGCAGCATCTGGCCCGGCTCAAGACCGTGCTTCAAGAGAACAAGTACGAGCACATCGCCAAGAAGTACGACACCGCCGCCGACATCAAGGACTGGTACGACGGCGAGCTGACCCGCCTTGGCGAGCAGCTGCGCGAGAACCTGGAAAGCCCCAAGGCCGCCTTCTATCGCCAGGAGATGGAGACCTTCCGCAAGCTGTTCCACAAGCCGGTGCTCTATGCCACCTGGGACTGGCCGGGCACGGTGTTCGACGCCCTGCGCCAGGCCGGCTTCGAGAACTACGACGAGCAGGCCGTCGCTTTGGCCCACCAGCGCGAGAAGAGCTGGTAGCCGCAGGCCTCGCGGCCGACGGCAAACGACGCAAGCAAGCGGCCTCCGACGATTGTCGGAGGCCGCTTTTTCGTGCTTTGTTGCCTGCGGCCAGGACAGCAAGAACACCCATGGCACGCTTGTCGTGTTCCTTGAAAATTCGACGGTACCATCCTGAACACGTCACCGTTTTCGTATGCTGCCCTAAAAAGCTTCCACGATCTTCGAGAAAGCGACGCGAGTCGCATTCTTTGAGCAATACCAGTATTGTTTCCGAAAACTGGATGGTTTTCGTCCGTTGCCGAAGAAACGCCAAAGGTGCTTTTTGTGGACGCGACCCCAGGCGGGAAACGCAATCGGCAGGGCAGGGCGGTGGGTCCTGGCTGGTCAGGGTGCTGCCCTGGGGCGGGGGTATTCTGCTCGGCCGGAAGCAGCGTCGGGAGCGCTGTTGGCCGCGCGGCAAGGGCATGCCGCCTTGTTCAGGCCGGGATGGCGGCCATTGTCGGGCGGCGGCAAAAAAGGCCGCCCGGACAGCTGTCCGGACGGCCTTGAGAACCCGATGCCCGAGTCGTCTTACAGCTTGCTCAGGATGTTGTCGTCAATCCAGTGCTGGTCCCACCATTCGATGGGCGAGGCCTCGCGGCCGCCGACCAGCACGCCGAAGTGCAGGTGGTCGCCGACGGCAAGCCCGGTGACGCCGGTCTTGCCGATGATGTCGCCCTTTTTCACGTCCTGGCCGACCTTGGCGTCGATCTGGCGCAGGTGGGCGTAAAGCGTTTGCAGGCCCAGGCCGTGGTCGATGATGACGGTCTCGCCGTAGATGCCCAGAAACCCGGTGAAGACCACCTTGCCGCTGTTGGCCGCCGGCACGGACGCGCCCTCAAGAGACGCCAGGTCCACGCCCATGTGGGTCTGCTGGTCGATTTCCTTGTTCTGGTAGAAGTAGGTGCGATGGTCGCCGAAGCCGGCCCGGGGGGCGGCGTTGGGCAGACGCAGGAAGGCCTTTTTGTCCCAGAGCATGGTCGGGGCGCTCTTCTGGGACAATTCCTTCAAGAACACCGCGTTCTGCTTGCGGATGTCGTTGTTGACCTTGAGGTAGATCTTGAGATTGTCCCGGGTGTCGGGAATGATGTTGTAGTACTGGGGCATCTTCGACTCAAGAAACGCGTCGGAGATGTTGATCTTGTCGTCGCGGAACTTGCGCGGAATGGCCTGATAGCGAAACGCCCCCACGCCCACGTTGCCGGCCCGGTCAATGACCTTGACCTTGGGCACGAAGTTCTTGAGATCCATGTTGTAGGGGAAGACGTACAGGCCAAAGTATCGGCCGTTGTCGAGCTTGTAGGCCGGGTAGAAGTCGTCGCCCACAACCACGCCGGCGCTCTCCACGGGTTCGCTGACGCTAAAGGACACAGCCCCGACGCCGCCCTGGCGCACGTTGTGGGCCAGGCTCGTCACGTCCACCCGGGGCGGGATGGTGTCCAGGGTGAACTGACGATCGACGGTGGCCACGTTGCCCGCGCCGAAATTGGCGATGGAACGGTCGGATGCGGTGATGGTCAGGGTGAAGGGGCCGTCGCGAAGGCCGGCCGGCTCCAGGGTGAATTTTTCCACGGCCTCGCGCACGGGGGTGGCGTAGGCGGCGTCGAGCAGGGTGATCTGCTTGTCCTCCTGGCGCACCACCACCTTGGCGCTTTTGAGTCCCGAGCCGGCGTCGCGCAGCGTCAGGGTGAACTCGCGCTTGGGCGCAGCCACTTCGGCGTCCGGCGAAAGCGCGATCTCCGGCTTGGCCCTGTCGACCAGGAACAGGTAGCCGGCCACGCCGCCGGCCAGGGCCAGAATCAGAATCACGCCGAAAACAAGTCGTTTCATGGTATCCTCTCCCATTGGCAGCCCGCTTCATACCGACCCGGTCCTGGCAGCGCAAGCCCGGGGCGACGGTCACGCCCGGCCGGCAAAGCCGGGCCTTGCGCTCGACCGGTCAGGCGAGATACTTTCGACCTGGGATAATCCAATACGAAAACAGGAGCGTGGCATGGGGCGTCGCGGATGGAAAAGAGCCGGTGTCGGCGTCATGGGCGTACTCTTGGCAACGCTGTTGTGGCAGACCGCCTTGGCCTGGACTGCTGTTTCGCCAACGGACGAGGAACAGCTGTGGCACTCCATCGCCGACGGGCTGTCGCAAAACGTCGTGCTCAAGCGCCAGGAGCTGGAGCGGATGCGCCGGGATCTGCCCGATGTCAAGAACGCTTTCGGCACGGACTTGTCCCATGTCAGCAGCCGGCTGGATCAGCTCCTGCTCCTGCGCGGCGTGGCCGGGGACTCGGCGTGGGCCTCGCGCACGCTGCTCATGCAGCTTACGGAACTCGACAACGCCGTGGCCGTGGCCAGGGGCCCGCTGGAGGACATGCGCGACGTCATCGCGCGCACCAAGCAGGAGTACGCCACCCTGCGCCAGATCCGGGAACAGAACGCCAGCCGGG
This sequence comes from Pseudomonadota bacterium, assembly GCA_023435825.1. GTDB lineage: Bacteria > Desulfobacterota > Desulfovibrionia > Desulfovibrionales > Desulfovibrionaceae > Solidesulfovibrio. The sequence continues at coordinate 13,190 of JAEZMB010000212.1, forward strand.
AATACGCCGACCTCATCAATGAGGAACTTTCCGGCCCAGGCAAGGAATTCAAGGAACTCAAGCACGACGCCGACGCGGTCAAGGACGAGATCGACGAGGCCCTGGCCCAGGCCCAGGCCCTGACCGCCGACATCGCCGTTGCCCGGCAGGCCGAAACCAATCGGTTTATCCAGATATTCGGGCGCACCTATTTCGGCTCGGCCGGTTCCCTGCTGCATCCGGCCAACCTGTTCGGACTGGCTGACGATCTCACCGAGTGGGCCGATTCCGCCCCGCGCTTCTGGGGGCCGATCCTGCGTTTTACGCCCTGGGGGATGTTTTTGTTGCTGGGCGCGGTGTACTCCGCCCTGGCCTACGGGGCCATACGCCTGCTCGCCCGACGACGCCAGGAGTCGTGGCCGGACCAGCGCCTTGGGCTGGCCTGCCTGTCCGTGGGCCTGGGCCTTTTGGCGGCCCGCCATTCGTTGCTTTTCGCCGGCAACCAGTTCACCTCCCTGGTCTGGGTGCTTGTGGTCTCCTACGGGCTTTTCCGCCTGTCCGGAGCCGGGCGGGCCTTGCCTGTGCTCTACGGCTGTTTTCTGGCCGGCGTTTTCCAGGACGTCCTCAATCTGCCGGCCTCGGCCGCCTGCGCCTTGTGGCCGGTGGTGGCCGGCCTTGGCGTCTGGAGGCTGACGCGTGGCCTTGGCTGGCGCTGCCCCACGGTCTGGCTGCTCTTGGTCACGGGCGTCGCGGCCCTGCTCGGCTTTGGCCCCCAGGGCATCATGGTGGTGCAGGCCGTGTTCATGCTGTATCTGGCCGTCTACGTTTCCGGGGCCATCCAGCGCTGGCTCGGGACCCTGGCGGCCGGCCGGCCGCGTTCCCTGGCCCATCTGGCCCAGCCCCTGGCCGTCACGGTCATGGCGGCGCTTTTCATCGCCTGGGTGCTGGTCTTCATGGGCGGACCGGGACTCATGGAATACGTTTTCGCCATGACCTTTTCCGTGGGCAAGGCTTCGGTTTCCCTGGACGCCGTCTCGGGGCTGATCATCAGTTTCTTCCTGCTGCGCCTCGTCCAGGGCTGGTTCCAGGAGTCGCTGGCCTTCATCAACTTCCGGGGGAAACCCATGGACGCGGGCCTGGCCCACACCGTGGGCGCGGCCTTTTCCTACGCCACCTGGACGCTGTTCATCCTTTTCTCCCTGCACCTGTTCGCCGTGCCCCTGGGCGCGCTGACCTGGATCGCCAGCGGCCTGTCCGTGGGCATCGGCTTTGGCCTCAAGGACATCGTCAACAACTTCATCAGCGGACTGATCATCATGTTCGGCGGCACGGTGAAAAAGGGCGACATCATCCAGCAGGGGAAGAACCTCGGCGAGGTGGTGGACCTGTCGGTGCGCAACACCATCGTGCGCACCCTGGACAACACCACGGTCATCATCCCCAATTCGAGTTTCCTGCGCGGCGAGATCGTCAACCTCTCCTACCAGGGCACCACCCTGCGCCTGACCATCCCGGTCACCGTGGCCCCGGGCACCAAGATCAAGAAGGTCCGCAAACTTCTGCTGGGCATCGCCAAGGAACATGAGCAAGTGCTCAAGGATCCTCCTCCGGAAGTGTTGCTGCGCACCTTGGGCCGGCTGGGCCTGGAGTTCGACCTGCAGGTCTGGATCGACAACTTCATCAAGAAGTTCGACGTGCAGTCCGAGCTGGCCGCCACCATCGACCAGGTGTTCCAGGACAACAAGATTCTCGTGCCGTTCCAGGGGGTCAAGGTGAAGTACAAGCCCAAGGGCACCGAGGCCATGCAGCTTGAGGCCCAGCGCGAGGAGCTGCGGCAAAAGCGCCACAAGGTGTTTGGCAAGGTGCGCCTGCTGCGCCGGGTCCATCTCCGGCGACGCTGGCCGGCCGCGACGCCGGTGGTCGGGGGCGAGGAATGAGGCGGACGGTCCTGGCCCTGGTATTCGTCGCGGCCGTTTTCTGCTGGCCGGGGCCGGGACTCGCCCAGCTCCAGCCCCTGGACCCTTCGCTGGCGGGCAAGACCCTGAAGATAGGCGTGGTGGTCGCGCCGCCCTTCGTGGAAAAAGACCCCAGCGGCCACTACATCGGCGTCGCCATCGACTTGTGGGAAGACCTGGCCGAGGACCTGGGCATCCGCTTCGAGGTCAAGGAATACGGGCTGGAGGAACTGCTGAACGCCGTTGTCCAGGGGCAGGTGGACGTGGGCGTCTCAGCCCTGTCGCTGACGCCCGAACGCGAGGCGGTCATGGATTTCTCCCAGCCGTTCTACTACTCGGGCCTGGGCATCGCCGTGCCCATGACCAATGAAAGCAAGATCGAAAAGCTGGCCCATGTGCTGTTTTCCTCGCGCCTTTTGCTCTACGTCGGTTCCCTGCTGGCTCTGCTTCTGATCGTGGGCCTGGGCATCTGGCTGCTGGAGCGGGGCCGCAATCCTGATCACTTCCGGCCGGGCGGCAAGGGCATCGGCGACGGCATGTGGTGGTCGGCCGTGACCATGACCTCGGTGGGCTACGGCGACGCCACGCCCAAGACCTTTTTGGGGCGTCTGCTGGCCATGGTCTGGATGTTCGCCTCGGTGGCGCTTCTGGCCACCTTTACCGCCGGCATCACTTCCTCGCTGACCGTCGATACCCTGGCCGGCCGTGTCCACGGACCCGACGACCTGCACAAGGTGCGCACCGGCGTCATTGCCGACAGCGCCGCCGAGGAAGAACTGCTGGACGGCCACATCGGCGTGCGGGCCTTCGCCTCCGTGGAGGACGGCTTCAAGGCGCTGGTTGGCGGCGAACTCGATGCCTTTGTCCATGACCAGCCCATCCTGCACTATTACCAGCATCACCGTTTCACCGGCGACATCCGCATCCTGCCCGGTTTTTTTGATCCGCAGCTCTACGGCTTCGCCTTCCCGCGCGGCTCGGCGCTGCGGAAATCCGTCAACGTGGCGTTGTTGCGCCGGCTGGCGGACACCGCTTATCGGGCCAAGCTCTATGGCCCCTATCTGGGCAAGCAGGCCATCCGGTAGGCGTTTTGGACTCCAGGCGTCACGGCGGCGACCCTGGTCCGACGCCTGGCTGAAACAGGCCGGAGCAACAGTGGTTAAGCCCTTGACTTCCCCGGTTATGTGCGGGAGATGGAGGGCATTCGTCCGACTGCGTCCCGCAGCGTCCGCCGGTATGGCCCGTTGCGTCGGGAGCCCGATACAACCGAGAGGAGACCGCATCCATGCCTGTTACGATTTTCCGCCCGGCTGCCCGGTCCAGCGCCTGTGCTGCTGTTTTGCTGGCGTTTGTTGTCTCGGCGCTTCTGGCCGGATGCGACAAGAAAAAGCCTCAGGCCGAGAAGCCGACGCCGGTCGAGGTCACGGTCATGGAAGCCAAGTCGACGACCGCGCCCCTGGCCGTGGACGGCATCGGCCACGTCTATGCCGTACGCACGGTGAGCGTGCGTTCCCAGGTCACGGGCGTGCTGCAAAAGACGCTTTTCGCCGAAGGCGACGTGGTCAAGGAAGGCCAGTTGCTCCTCGTCATCGATCCCGACTCCTACAAGGCCAAGCTTGACGAAGCCAAGAGCACCCTGGCCCGGGACCGGGCCACGGCGCTGCAGGCCAAACGCGACTGGCTGCGTTTCAAGGACCTCGTGGCCCAGGCCGTGGTCAGCCAGGAAGACTACGAACAAAAGCGCACCGCCTGGCAACAGGCCGACGAGCAGGTCAAGGTGGACGAGGCGTCCGTGGTCAACGCCAAGGTCAATCTCGACTACTGCTACATCTATGCGCCCTGCACCGGCGTGGTCGGTCTGCAGCAGTACAAGACCGGCAACCTCATCGAGGCCAACAAGGACGTCATCGTCACCCTCAACCAGATCGAGCCGATAAACGTCCAATTCGCCGTGGCCGAAAAATACCTGCCCGACATCCGCGCCTACGCCGCCAAAGGGCAGCTCGCCGTGGACGTCCGCTATCCCGGCCGCCAGGAAATAGCCGCCAAGGGCATGCTCAACGTCATCAACAACACCGTGGACACCTCCACCGGCACCATCACCCTGCAGGGCGTGTTCCCCAACACCGACCGCGCCCTGTGGCCCGGCCAGTTCGTGGACGCCTCGGTGATCCTGGCCCAGACCGCCGACACGCTGCTCGTGCCGTCCAGCGCCGTGGCCGTCACCCAGGCCGGGGCCTCGCTTTTCATCGCCAAGCCCGACAACACCGTGGAAATCCGCCCGGTGACGGCCGGCCGCAAGATCGTGGACCAGACCGTCATCGAAAAGGGCTTGGCCGTTGGGGAGAAGGTCATCACCTCGGGCCAGATCAAGCTGTTCCCGGGCGTGCCCATCAAGATCGTGGACGGAACCGCCTACAAGGAAGGGCCGGTTTCCCCCCAGGCCGTGGCCGGCAAGGTCAAGAAGTCTGAAGAAGCTGCCGGGGCCGGGCAGGGGAACTAGCCATGACCGACCTTTTCATCAAGCGGCCGGTGGCGACGACGCTGCTGATGGCCGCCCTCGTCTTCTTCGGCATTGTCTCGTATTTCTCGCTGCCCATCAGCGAAATGCCGAGCATCGACTTCCCCACCATCCAGGTGACGGCCTCCCTGCCCGGCGCCGACCCCGAAACCATGGCCTCGGCCGTGGCCACGCCGCTGGAGCGCCAGTTCACCTCGATCTCGGGCCTGCAGTCCATGAGCTCGTCCAACTCGCTGGGCACCACCACCATCACGCTGCAGTTCGATCTGTCGCGCAACATCGACGGCGCGGGCACCGACGTGCTCACCTACATCAACGCCGCCCAGGGCAGCCTGCCCACCAACATGCCGAGCCCGCCGACCTTCCAGAAGGTCAACCCGGCCGACATGCCCATCATCTATATCCGCGTGTCCAGCGACACCATGCCGCTGTTCCGCGTCACCAACTACGCCAAGGTCTACATCGCCCAGCGCATCTCCATGATCAACGGCGTGGCCCAGGTGGCCGTCTACGGCGACCAGACCTATTCGCCGCGCGTCCAGGTCAACCCGGACAAGCTGGCCGCCCTGTCCATCGGCATCGACGAAGTGGCCAGCGCGTTTAACAACGAAACCGTGCTGCAGCCCACCGGCTCCCTCTACGGCATCGATCGCCTGTTCACCATCAAGGCCCAGGGCCAGCTGACCAGCGCCACGGCCTACAACCGCCAGATCATCGCCTACCGCAACGGCAGTCCGGTGCGGCTGCAAGACGTGGGCAACACCATCGATTCCACCATAAACGACAAGAACGCCGCCTTTTTTGACCAGCAGCAAGGCATCGTCATCGCCGTCAAACGCGCTGCCGGCACCAACACCATCCAGCTGGTGGACGCCATCCGGGCCATGATCCCCAGTATCGAGGCCACGCTGCCGCCCTCGGTCAAGCTCGAATTCCTCTACGACCGCTCCAAGTCCATCAAGGAAGCCATCGACGACGTCCAGTTCACCCTGCTGTTGTCCATCTCCCTGGTCGTCATCGTGGTCTACCTGTTCCTTAATAACCTCCCGGCCACCATCATCGCCAGCCTGGCCCTGCCCACGGCGCTCATCGGCACGCTCTCGCTCATGGTGTTTTTCCATTTCTCCATCGACAACCTCTCGGCCATGGCCATCATCCTGGCCGTCGGGTTCGTCGTGGACGACGCCATCGTTATGATCGAGAACATCGTGCGCCACACGGAGATGGGCAAGAAGATCATGCAGGCCTCGCTGGACGGGGCGCGCCAGATCGGCTTCACCATCATTTCCATGACCCTGTCCCTGGCCGTGGTCTTTATCCCCATCATGTTCATGGCCGGCATCCTGGGGCGCGTGCTCAACGAAATGGCCATCACCATCACGCTGTGCATCCTCGTGTCCGGCTTCGTCACCTTGTCGCTCACACCCATGATGTGCAGCCGGTTCTTGTCGGGCAAGATTTCCGAGTCCGGCAAGTTCTTCAAATGGATCGAGCACGGCTACGAGAAATCGCTCCATTTGGCCTTGCGCTTCCGCTTTTTCGTCATGATCCTGTCGGTGGCCATCCTGGGGCTGACCTTCTGGCTGTTCACCGTGGTGCCCACGGGCTTCATTCCGGCCACGGACTCCGGCATCTTCTACGCCTTTGGCATGGCCGAGCAGTCGGCCTCGTTCGAGACCATGAAGGACCGGGTGCTCAAGGTCGGCCGGGTGTTCATGTCCGACCCGGACGTGTTCAAGTTCATCGGCGTCGTGGGCGTGGGCGGACCCAACACCTCCATGAACAACGCCGCCATGTTCCCGCTTCTGGCCCCCATGGAGCACCGCAAGCGCAGTGCCCAGCAGATCATCGACGACCTGCGCCCGAAGATGGCCGAGGTGCCCGACCTCTTCGTCTTCATGTACAATCCGCCTTCCATCCAGATCGGCGGCAAACAGACCAAGGCGCTCTACCAGTACACGCTGCTCTCGCCCGATCCCGGCGAGCTCTATCCCGTGGCCCGCAAGATGGCCATGTCCATGCGCAAGCTCAAGGAAATCACCGACGTCAACACCGACATGCAGATCGACGGTCCCCAGGTGCGCATCGACATCGACCGCGACAAGGCGCAAGCCCTTGGCGTCACGGCCTCGTCCATCGAGACGGCGCTCATGACCGCCTACGCCGCGCGCCAGCTCACCAACCTCTACGGCTCCACCGACACCTACAAGGTCATCGTGGAGGTGCAGCCCGAGTACCAGCGTCGGCCTGATCTCTTAAACAAGCTCTACGTGCGCACAAGCCAGGTCAATTCCAACGGCACGCCGGTGCTTGTCCCCTTGAACGGCCTGGTCAAGATGACCGAGGACACCGGGCCGCTGGTCGTCAACCATACCGGCCAGCTCACCTCGGTCACCATCTCGTTCAACACCGCCGGCAAGTATTCCATCGGCGAGGCCGTCACGGCCATCGAGGCCCTGTCCAAGCAGGAGCTGCCAAGCAACATTAGCTACATCTTCGAAGGCCAGGCCACGGCCTTCAAGCAGTCCCTGGCCAGCGTGCCGTTCCTGCTGTTCTTGGCCATCATGATCATCTACATCATTCTCGGTATCCTCTACGAGAGCTTCATCCATCCCATCACCATTCTGTCCGGCCTGCCGTCGGCGGCCCTGGGCGGCTTGATCACGCTGCTGGTCTTTGGCCGACAGCTCGACCTCTACGGCTTCATCGGCATCATCATGCTTATCGGCATCGTCAAGAAGAACTCGATCATGGTCATCGACTTCGCCATCGAGGCCGAGAAAGAGGGCAAGTCGCCCTTTGACGCCGTGTTCGAGGGTTGCGTCGTGCGTTTCCGCCCCATCATGATGACGACGGTGGCGGCCATCGCCGGCATCTTCCCCATCGCCCTGGGCATGGGGGCCGGCGGTGACGCCCGCCAGCCCTTGGGACTGGTGGTGGCCGGCGGGCTTATCATCTCCCAGATGGTGACGCTGTATCTCACGCCGTGTTTCTACACCTACATGGACGAGCTGCAGACGTGGCTGGTGGGACACAAGGCCGACAAGGAGGAAGCCTAGGCGGCTGGCCGTCTTACGCTTCGAGGTTTCTGGCCTGGCTTGAGACTGGGACGCGGCGCGGACGAATTCACGCGCGGCAAATGTGATTGGCTTATGCAAGGCCGGGGCGTCGATGGCGCTCCGGCCTTTTCGTTTGACGAAGACGCCAACGCAACGCTACCGCCCATTGTGGCAGGCATGCACCGTGGCCAGCCCCTTGTTGCGTTCGAGACATTCTTCAAAACCTGCGGCAACGAAAGCCCTTTGAGGGAGATGCCCTTGTGATGGTTTATGCCTGCGATCCTGAAACCTCGGCCGGCGTGTTGCTCGTGCGGCAAGCCGGCAAGCAGCCCTGACATGGCCGACAAGGGCGTCTGCTACCCATGGTCCGGCCAAGCGGCGTGTTTCGACTCCTTGGGACAGGCCATTCCCTGCGCCGGGACCGGACAGGACGGGCAATACCGCACGGGCCGTCCCTGGCCGGAACCCCGTTTCGACGCGTCGGAACCCTTGCTGGTCCGGGACCGCCTGACCGGACTTGTCTGGCCCAGGGACGCTTCGGCCGCGGGCTGGCCCATGGACTGGAACGAGGCCCTGGCTTGGGTTGAAGCGCGCAACCGGGAGGGCTACCTGGGGCATGGCGACTGGCGGCTGCCTGGCCGCAGGGAACTTCTCGCCCTGACAAGTCCGGCCCATGCCCGGCCGGCCCTGCCGCCAGGGCATCCTTTCCAAGGACTCTTTCAACACTGGCATTGGACAGCCACCCCTTCGGCGAGCGCGCCGGATCATTGCTGGCGCGTCCATCTTGAGGGCGGGCGGATGTTTCCGGGGCCACGGGAAGCGGCGCATATGGTCCTGCCGGTGCGCGGCACGAGTTGGTTGCTGCCCGAAACCGCAGAGTCGGCGGCGTTGCGGGGGCGACCTTGGCCGCAGCCTCGCTTCGCCGCCGCTGCGGGCGGAGTCCACGATTTGCTGACCGGACTTGTTTGGTTCCCCCGGATTCTCCCGGAACAGGGGGAGGTTACCTGGCAAGAGGCCCTGGACACGGCCGCGCGCATGGACGGCTGGCGCGTGCCCACGATAGGGGAGTTGGAGAGCCTAGTGGACGTTTCACGGGCTTGGCCCGCCGTGGCGCACGGGCTGCCCTGGATGCAGGGGGTGGATGGCCTGTGGTCTTCCACCACGAGCGGCTACGACCCGGCCTGGGCCTGGGTGTTGTATTGCGGCAAGGGCGCGGTTGGCGTCGGCCATAAACCGGGCAAGCACTTCAAAACCCTGTTGACGCGCGTCATAGGCACAGGCGGATCAGGTTAACGGCGTCGAAGTCCTCCGCCGTTTGCAAGAAAAGCGGTAGACAGCCGCCTAGCCCTAAGCCAACTGACACTTGGCCTATAACATTGTTTCCCCATTGCAGGGGTCCGGGGGGATCATCCCCCCGGCCGCCGGAGGCCTCCCCCATGTCCACAGCCACAACCACCGCCACGCCCCCCGTCGCCAGCCTGTTTGATTACCTTGCCCTCTCGGACGCCGTGGCCGACGTGTTGCGGGCCAGGAAGGCCGGCGAGGCTTTCGCGCCCGAGCGTCTGGCCGTGCCCGTGCCCGGCGGGGTGCTGTTGTGCATGCCGGCGGCGGACGGCGCCATCGCCGTGGTCAAGACCATCACCGTGCATCCCGGCAACCGGGAGCGGCCGGTGATCCAGGGTGAGGTGACGGTGCTGGACGCGGCCACGGGCGAGCGGTTGGGAAGCCTGGACGGCCCCACGGTCACGGCCCGGCGCACGGCGGCGGTGAGCTTGCTGGCCGCGCGGCGGCTGGCCAGGGAACCGGGCGGGCCGCTGGTCGTCATCGGCAGCGGGGTGCAGGCGCGAGGCCATGCGGCGGCCTTTTGGCAGGGACTTGGGGTGCGGGAGATCGTGTTGTGCGGCCGCGATCCGGCGCGGCTCATTGCCGTGGCCAAGGAGCTGGCGGCCATGGGGGTTGAGGTCGCCGTCACGGCCGATCCAGGCGAGCGCGACCGGCTGACGGCCCGGGCCGGGCTTATCATTACGGCTACGACGAGTGCCGAGCCGGTCCTTGCGGACAACGTGCGGGATGAGGCGTTTATCGCGGCGGTGGGATCGTTTACGCCCCAAGCCGCCGAGTTGCCGGCCTCGCTGGTGGAGCGGGCGTCGCTTTTTGTGGATGATCATGCCTCGGCCAAGGCCGAGGCCGGGGATTATCTGCGGGCCGGCGTGGAGTGGGGGCGGGTGACGCCCCTGGAGGACGTGTTGGACGGCGCGCCGCCGCGCCCGGCCGGGCCAATCGTTTTCAAGAGCGTAGGCCACGCGCTGTTCGATCTGGCGGCGGCCCGTCAAGCTTTCAGCGCCCGGCGCTAACCCCTTTTACCTTTTCTCCATTCGGGGGGTCTGGGGGCCTCAGGCCCCCAGCCGCCGGAGGCCTCTTCTCCTCTCTTTCTCCTCACTCCCCTCGAAACAGCCCCGCGCCCTTTTTCAACGCCTCGGCCGTGCCCATGACGTAGAGCCGGTCGCCGGCGGACAGCACGAAGGGTCCGTCGGGGTTGGGCACAAACTCCTCGCCGCGCCGGGCGGCGGCCACGGTCAGGTCGTGTTCCCGGCGCAGGTGCACGTCCATGAGCGACCGGCCGGCCAGGGGCGAGGCCGTATCCACCGTGAACACGGCCACGTGCAGTCCGGCCAGGGACTTGTCCGGCACATGGACGGCCAGTTCGTCGAAACTGCCCGGCAGCATGGATTTGTAGCCCTCGCGCCGGATGTCGGCCACCATCCGCTCGATGTCGTCGCGCGGGATCATGAACTTGTCCATGACGCGGGTGAAGACGCCAAGGGAGGCCTCGAATTCCTCGGCGATGACGTCGTTGGCCCCGAGGTCGAGCAGGGCGGTGATTTCGGTGTTGAACCGGGTGCGGGCCACGATGTAGAGGGCCGGGTTTTCCTGGCGGGCGATTTCCACGGCCCGGCGCGAGGCGGCCGCGTCGGAGATGACCACGGCCAGGGCTTTGGCCTCCTGGACGCAGATGTGGGACAGCACGCCGGGTTTGGAGGCGTCGCCAAAAAGGATCGGTTCGCCCTTTTTCGCTTCGTTTCGCACCGTGTCCGGGTTCATTTCCAGGATGACGTAGGGGATGCCGGCGTTTTTGGCGGCCCGGGCCAGCTGGCGGCCGCCGGCTCCGAAGCCCAGGATGATGAGGTGGTTGCTGTAGTGGGCGGCGGGCAGTTCGTCGGGGGCGTCGCACACCCGCAGCCAGCGGCAGACCAGGGCGGCGATGCGCGGGGCCAGGGTGATGCAAAACGGGGCCAGCACCATGGTCAGGATGCTGGCGGCCAGGAATTTCTGGTAGAAATGCTCGGAGATGACGTTCTTGTCGAAGCCGGTCTTGGCCAGGATGAAGGAGAATTCGCCGACCTGGCACAGGGCCATGCCGACCAGCACGGCGGTGCGGGTCGGATAGCCCAGGATGCGGGCCGCCGTGCCGGCCAGGGCGGCCTTGGTGACAAGCAGCAGGAGCGCCGCCACGATCACTTCGCCCAGATGGGCCGAGGCCGACCCGACATTGAGCAACATGCCGATGGAAATGAAAAACAGCGACGTGAAGACGTCCTTGAAGGGCAGCACGGCTTCGTGAAGGTTTTCGCGGTAGTCCGAGCCGGAAAGGAGCAAGCCGGCCAGGAAGGCCCCCAGGGACAGGGACAGGCCGATGGAGGCGGTGAGCAGACTGACGGCCATGCAGATGGCCAGGGCGGTCATGAGGAAAAGCTCGCGGCTACGGGTGCGGACAATGGAAAGCAGCAGCCCGGGCATGATTTTCTTGGCGAAAAAGACCAGCAACACCAGGATGAGCCCGCCCTTGCCCACGGTGTAGATGATGGAACTGGTAAAGCCGAAGGTGCTCCCGGCCAGCAACGGCACGGAAAGCATCATGGGCACGGCCAGCAAATCCTGGAAGATGAGGATGCCCAGGCTCACCCGGCCGTGGGGGGCCTCCATCTGGGAACACTCCTGCAAGGTCTTGAGCACGATGGCCGTGCTGGACAGGGCGGCCAACATGCCGATGAGCACCGAGGAGCCGCCGGAGAAGTCCAACAGATAGTAGGGCACAGCGAAGAAGACGGCCCAGGTGAGCACCATCTGGGCCGAGCCGCCGATGAAAACCGGGCGTTTGAGGCGCGACAGGTCGGCCAGGGAAAGCTCCAGACCGATGGTGAAAAGGAGCATGATGACGCCGATTTCCGAGAGGATTTCGACGTCATGGGCCGAGCGGACCAGTCCCAGTCCATGGGGACCGCAAAGCATTCCGGTCAGCAACATGCCGACGATGGCCGGCACCTTCATGCGGTGGCAGACCAGGATGACCACTACGGCCAGGCCGAAAACAACGGTGACGTCGGGCAGAACGGGGATTTCCATGGGCCGCACTATGAACCAAAGGGGCAATGCTGTGAAGTGCCTCGTCGGGGGCGGGGCCTAAAGGGAAAAGGGCGGGACGGGGCGGCGTTTAGCCGGCGATGTCGGCGCGCACGGCGTCCATGCAGCGGCGCAGCATGTCCAGGGAGGCGAGCAGGGCTTCGCGCTGGGCCGGGGCCACATGGCCCAGCATGCCGGCGAACAGACCGGCCAGGAATTCCCGGACCTCCTCGCGCACGCGTTTGCCGGCCGGGGTGAGGCTTAAAAGCGTGACCCGGGCGTCGGCCGGGTCGGTGCGGCGTTCGATGAGGCCCCGGCGGGTCAGATCGGCGGTGAGCGCCGTTACGCGGCTTTTGGTGACGCCAAGGCGTCGGCCGAGTTCGCCAGGAGCCAGATAGCGGGTCTCGCCCAGGGCAATGAGCGCCCGCATGGCGGCCGGCGGCAGGCCGAACCGCTCGCTTTGCAGGGCGATGCGGGTCTGGCAGCAGGCGAAAAGGCTCTCCACCGCCTCTTGCAGGCGTTTGGCCTGGCCGGCGGCGAGTTCGGCCTCGGAAAAGGGCGGCGCGTCGTGCATGATGAGGGCCTACCGGAGGGCGGGCTGGCGTGTCAATGCGTCGGGGCGCGGCAAGACGGCAACGGCTTGGCTTTTGCGGCGGCTTTCGTGTAGGGTGGAGCATACACGGTGGCATCGCGCCGCAAATTCCCGCCAGGAGGCCAGCCATGTCCGACCCGCGCGTTCCATGGACCTGCCCCAAGTGCCAGGCCGAAAACGATCCGGATTTCACCCACTGCCGGCTGTGCGGCGAAAAACATCCCGAAGGCGCGGCAGTGGAAGTGGCCTGCGCCTCCTGCGGGACGAAACACCCGGGCGGAAGCTGCTGTCCGCTGTGCGGCAGCAAGGAATTCCTGCAGCTCTGATCGACACCCCGGCGGGCCGGGCCGCGCCGGCCCGCCATACGCCCTGCAGCATGACGTTTGCGCCGCCCAAACCGGCGGCGGTTCAAAATGTTGCGGCAAGGAGGCTTGATGCCGCACGACATTGACCTGATCGTGACCCTGGCCGCCGGTCTGGTGGCCGCCCTGGCCCTGGGGCTTGTGGCCAAGCGCCTGGCGCTGTCGCCCATCGTCGGCTATCTCGTGGCCGGCTACTGCATCGGCCCGTTTTCTCCGGGTTTCGTGGCCGACGGCTCCATTGCCAACCAGTTCGCCGAGCTTGGCGTCATCCTGCTCATGTTCGGAGTGGGGCTGCATTTCCATTTGAAAGACCTGGTGGCCGTTCGCGGCGTGGCCGTGCCCGGAGCCGTGGCCCAGATCGCGGCCTCGGCGGTCCTGGGGACCGTGGTCACCCACGCCCTGGGCTGGTCCTGGACGGCCGGGGCGGTCTTCGGCACGGCCATCTCCGTGGCCAGCACGGTGGTGCTGACCCGCGTGTTGGCCGACAACAAGGCCCTGCACACCCCGACCGGGCACATCGCCGTGGGCTGGCTCATTGTCGAGGATCTGTTCACCATCGTGGTGCTGGTGCTGCTGCCCACGCTCTACGGCCCCGGGGCGGGGGAGGCCGGCCTGGGCCGGACCCTGGCCGTGGCCGGCGGCAAACTGGCCGCCCTGGTGGCCGTGGCGGCCGTGGCCGGGCGCTACCTGCTGCCGCGCTTTTTCGGGCACATCGCCCGCACGGGTTCACGCGAGCTGTTCACCCTGGCCGTGCTGGCCTCGGCCCTGGGACTGGCCGTGGGCGCGGCGGTCTTTTTTGGGGCGTCCATGGCCCTGGGGGCCTTTTTGGCCGGCATGATCGTGGGGCAGTCGGAGTTCGGCGCCAGGGCGGCCTCGGACGCCATGCCCATGCGCGACGCCTTTGCGGTGCTCTTTTTCGTGTCCGTGGGCATGTTGCTCGACCCGGCCGCCTTGGTGACCCAGTGGCCGTTGGCCCTGGCGACGCTCGCCATCGTGCTTCTGGGCAAGCCGCTAGCCGCCCTCATCGTGGTGCTGGCCCTGGGCCGACCCCTGGTGGTGGCCTTGTCGGTCTCGGCGGCCCTGGCCCAGATCGGTGAATTTTCCTTTATCCTGGCCACGCTGGCCACCAGCCTGGGCATCCTGCCCAAGGAGGCCGGCACGGCCTTGGTCGCCGCCTCGGTGGTGTCCATCATCCTCAACCCCTGGCTGTACCAGGGCGTAGCCCCCCTGGCCGCGCACCTGACCCGGAGACGGGGCCGGCTGGCGCAGCCCATGGCCGAAGACGCGGCCGAGGCGACAGGCGGCGGCCTGACCGCCATCGTGGTCGGCTATGGGCCGGTGGGCAGCACGCTGTGCCGCATTTTGGCCGACAACGGCATCGAACCGGTGGTGGTGGAGCTCAACATCGACACCGTGCGCGCCCTGGCCGCGTCCGGCAAGCGGGTGGTGCACGGCGACGCGGCCAGCCGGGAGATCTTGCTGCACGCCGGCATCGAGACGGCGGCGAGCCTGTTCATCACCGCTTCCGGCCTGCCGGCGCGGGAGATCGTGGAGGCCGCCCTGGAGCTGCGGCCGGAGATCCGCATCGTCAGCCGGGCCGATTATTTGCGCGAGGCCGAGGCGCTGCGCCGGGAAGGGGCGAAGGCGGTGTTTTCCGGCGAGGGCGAGGTGGCTCTGGCCATGTCCAGCTATCTTTTGCGTGAACTGGGGGCCAGCGCCGAGCAGATCGACCGCGAGCGCGACCGGGTGCGGCGGGAACTGTTCGAGCCGGTCGGCAAGGCCGGGGAAGGGATCGTCACGGCCTAGCGGAGCGCCGCCAGATCGAGCTTCGCCATGAACGCCTGGTCTTGCGAATAAGGGGCAAGGATTCCGGATTGTTGTCGCGCCAGAGGGCTCTTGGCGCTTTCGAACACGAATCGGGCCGTCGCCGCGGCCGTCGCCGCAATCTGCCGGGCGGTCGGGAGCAACGAGCCCCGGCCGCCCGGCAGGTGTTTTGTTACATCCCGGTCTGGTCCCACAGGGGCAGGCCGGTGGCGGCGTCGAGGCCGCGGTGCAGGCGCGGGCCTTCGATGGGGGTGATGCAGGCTTCGCCGGCAAAGATGATGTTGCCGGGCATGGCGTGGCCGCCGGTGATGGTGAAGTCGCCCTTGAGCAGGGTGAGATGCAGATGGATGATGGGCTGGCCGTCCTTGAGGGACACGTTGCCCAGGCCGGCCAGGATTTCCGTGCCCTCATTGAGGGTGTGGGTGACGTATTTGCGGGTGTCCTGGGGATAGTAGCCGAGCTCGGCCTTTTCCAGGGCGCCGATCAGGCTCACGTGGCCCTTGGTGATGTTTTTTTCCAGGCAGATGGCCACCAGGGCGGACAGCAGGTCTTCGCCCTTGGGCAGGCGCACGAGCAGCGAGTCGTTCATTCCATGATCCTTTTTTTCCAGAATTCGGAGCGTTTTTGGATGGTTTCTTCCAGCTTGGCCAGCTCGCGCCGGTCGGCGTCGCTCTTGGCCGCCGCCTTGGCCTTGTCCAGTTGGAACTTCACCTGGGGAGGATTGTTCTCGTAGACGGCGGCGTAGGTCAACTGGAGATAGGCGTGGAAAAGGTCGCCGGACTGGCCGAGGATCTGGCCGTAGATGGAGCGGATCTCGGCGTTTTCCGGCACCCGCTGGCGGACTTTTTCCAGGTAGCTGACGGCCTGGGCCGGCTTGCCTTCCTGGGCCAGCATCCGGCCGTATTCGAAGTTGGCGTCGATGTCGGCGGGATTTTGGCGCAGGGCCGCTTCCAGCAGACTTTTGGCCCGGGCGAAATCGCGGACCTTGAGATAATAGCGGCCGGTTTCGCGCAGCACCAGCGGATCGTTGGGGCCGCAGGCCAGGGCGTCGTCAAAGGCGGCCCGGGCCTGGCCCACGTCCTCCAGGGAGCGGGATAGGGCGATGGCCAGGCCGAGCTTGTCCAGGCAGGTCATCTTGTCGCCGAGCTTGCGGAAATAGGCCACGGCGTTTTTGGGATCGGTGTAGCGGGCGCGCACCAGCACCTGGGCCCGTTTGAAGGCGGCGTCGTTGTTTTTGCGGTCCTGGACGTCCTTGGGCAGCATCTTCACCCGGTCCTTGAGGTAGCTCATGCGCTCCTCCAGTCCGGGGTGGGTGCTGAGGTAGGTCGGGATGACCCCGCCGCCCTGCATCCAGCGCAGCTTCTTCATGGTCTCGAAGGCTTCCACAAGGCCCCCCGGCGGATAGCCGGCGGCGACCAGATAGTTCATGCCCACCTGGTCGGCTTCCCGTTCGTCGTCGCGGGAATACTTGAGGTAGGCGTGGGCCGTGGCGGCCTGGGAGCCGATGGCCACCATGGAGCCGAGGTCCTGGTTGCCGGTGGCCGAGCCCAGCACCACGCCGGCCAGCACGCCGACAAGCTGGCCGATGCTCAGAAGCTTCATCTCGCCCACGCGTTTGGCGATGTGGCGCTGGCTGACGTGGGCCAGTTCGTGGGCCAGGACGCCGGCCATTTCGGATTCGTGCTCCATCTGGAGGATCAGTCCGGTGAAGACGAAGACGTAGCCGGCCGGTCCGGCAAAGGCGTTGACGGCGTTGTTGTTGATGATGCCGACGGTGAAAGGGAAGGGCTGGGGCGGCATGACCTTGATCAGCCGGTCCACCACGCTGGTCACGTAGTCGTTGATCTCGGTGTCCTCGATCAGTGGCATCCGGGACCGGATCATGATGTTGAATTTCTCGCCGAGCTCCCGCTCGTCCTTGAGGTCGAAGGAAAACAAGGAGGCCTGGAGCGGAGGCGGAACCAGCAGGGAGATGATGAGCCAGAAGGCGACCAGGGTCGCCGCCAGCCGCCGGGTCGCGCCCGGCCGGCGATGCAAGCTTGGGGCGTCCATGGCCGGCCTATACGCCGAACCGGCGGGGAAGGAAAGCCTCCGGCGGCTTTGGTTAAAAAGCCTTAAGGAAAGTTGCCGGGCGCGACGTCTGGCCGGCTTTGGCGTCGTGACGGCCAGCCCCCGGACGACCGGATCGCGCAGCGCGGGGAGCCGCCGCCGGGACGTGAGCGCCGCCGTCCGCCGGCAAAACGCCCCCGCCAGACCCCCGC
>JAEZMB010000217.1 GCA_023435825.1 Pseudomonadota bacterium
CCCCCCGGCGGGGCTCGGGGCAGCGCCCCGATTTGTGCTTATTACATCGGGTAATCGAGCGCTTCCGGGATCATGACCTGGGTGAGCGCCTGTCCGGCCCGTTCGCGGGCCGCGCCGCAGCCGGCCAGGGACGCGTCCGTAGCGGCGCGCAGGCCGGCGAAGGCGGTCAGGTCGGCCCCGGCCGGGGCGTAGCCGTAGACCAGCGAGGCGCAGACCTTGGCGGCCTCGCCGGCGGCCTTGGCCGCCTGGACCCGGGCCAGATCGCCAAAGAAGGTGACGTAGCCTTCCAGGCCCTCGGCCACCACCGGATTTTCCGGCCCCTTGGCGGCCAGCTCCAGCACGTCGAGGATCTGCAGGCGCGTGGCGATGAGCGGACACAGGGCGTCGGCCAGGGGGAAGGTCACGGCTTGGCGGTTGCTGTGGTAGAGCTTCTTGCCGTCGGCGTCCTTGTTGGCGGACAGGAAGTCGAAGGTGTGCTTCCAAAGCCGCAGGCCGGCGGCCACCGAGGCCGCGCCGGTCTCGGGGTTGGAGGCGGCCACGCGCTCCATCTCGGCGATGTAGTTGTCCACGTAGGCCAGGAAGATGTCGCTGGCCATGGTGATGCCCATCTGGCGGCGCTGGACGCACTCGGGGCCTTCGTAGGTGGCTTCGAGCTGGCTGTCGTTCCACTTGTGGAAGAGGAACCCGGGGCAGTCCTCGGTGATGCCGTAGCCGCCCATCATGGCCACGGCCTCGCGCATGACCGTGGCGCCGTGGCCGGTGTTCCAGAGCTTGCAGGCCGGGCAGAGCACGCCGGCTTCGGCTTCCAGCGCCTGGTACTTGACCACAGGATCGGCGTCCAGGGCGGCGAAACGGGCGGCGTCGCGCGTGGCTTCGGGGGCAAACAGCAGATTGACGTATTCGATGGCCTCGGGCTGGACCTTTTTGAGCGCCGTCATCTGGCCGCGCGCCCCGGACACGCCCTTGGCGGCAAGGGCGGCGTCCTTGGCCTTTTCCGTGGGATCGAGCTGATCGAAAAGCCGCGCCGTGGCAAAGCCCAGCGACGCCCCGGCCTCGCCGGCGGCCCAGACTTCGGCCAGACGGATGACGGCGTCCTGCTTCTGCTGCAGGCCGAGTTCGAATTTCGCCGAACCGGCCTCGCAGGCGTCGCCGCCCCGGAACCGGCCGCGCTGGTAGCGGATGACCGGCTCCACGGCCGAGAGCAGCTTGGCCGTGGTCATGAGCGCCACCGGCACGCGGGTGCGGTGGAACACGGCGGCGATGACCTCGGAGTGGGAATAATTGGGGACGATGCAGCCGTCTTTCACGGTGTAGCCGCCGATGATGCGGCTGGCCGGCACCTTGAGGTTGAAGACCGGATCGCGGGTGGAGGACAGCTGGTGCACCATCTTGAGCGTGGGCGCGCCGCGGTCGAACAGGCCCGGGTCGGTTTCTTCCAGGATGATGATGCAGGAGGATTTGATGCGCGGGTCAGCGGTGTCCACGGCGGCGGTGGCGTAGTTGGCGAAGTCCATGCCGGTGATGAAACGGCCGCGCTTTTCCACGTGCAGGATGGGCTCCTGGCCTTCTTCCCAGGAATCGACGCGCACCTTGCCGGTGAGGACGCCGGTGTCCACGCCGACGTAGGGGATGGGCTCGGTGAGCGCGAACGCGCCGCGCCAAGGGGCCTTGTCCGGGGCCGGGGCGCACAGGGTCATGTAGTGGTCGCGCTGTTCGGTGGTGCCGCGCTCGTGGATGGGCGACAGGGCCAGGTTGTTGGCCAGGGAGCAGGTGGCCGCGCCGGCGTCGACCCAGGAAAGTTCGAAAGCGACCAGGGACAGGGCCATGTTCTTGGGCCCCTCGATAAAGCCGCCCTGGTGGGGATCGAGGAAGACGGCGGTGATGCCGGCTTCGTCGAAGGTCTTCAGCAGCGAATCCTTCTGCTCGGTCCATTCATGGGAATGGCGCACGCCGTCGGCCACCATGCGGGCCACGACGCCCCGGGCCACGGAACGGGCCGACTGCACGGCCATCTGGAGATCGAAACGGTCGGCGTAGCGCCACATGATTTGCCGGACGTCGTCGCCCGGGAGGGTACGTAGGGTTTCCATAGGTCTCGCCTGGTTCGTGGTTGCTGGCGCGGGAGCGCAAGTGTGCGCTGATTATAAAGTAGGGGAAGCTAAAATATTCGGCTCCACGCGTCAATCCGGGGCGCGTCGCGACGGCGGCTGCCCTGGAGCGTCGAACAGGCCGGCATCGTGGCGGATTCCTGTCCGGCCGGACTTGTGCAAATGGTCGCGGTCCGGTACGAATCCAGGCAGGGGGCGTGTCCCCGCAACCTCCGACTCCGACGGGCGGCCATGCGGTATGTGCTGACGCACCATTTCGACCCGGACTTCGAACAGCGACGGCTGCGCCCGAAGAACCGGGAGGACGGCAGCGTGGACCAGTTCGACCTGGGCTACGTGCAAAACGTCGCCGCCGGCCAGCTCCTGGCCGAATGGACGCCCCTGGCTCCGGGCGAGAACGCGCCGGACGAGGCCATCGTCTCGGAAAACACCGCCTTTCCCCACGGCGAGGGCTGCAAGGTCGATCCGGACAACCCGCTGCGGCTGCTGGCCGCCGTCAACGGCCACGTGGCCCGCATCGACGGCCGCATCACCGTGCGCGAGACCCTGGCCATCGGCCGCGACATCGATTTCCACACCGGCAACATCGTGGCCCTTGGCGACGTCATCATCGGCGGCGACGTTCGGTCGGGATTCGCGGTCATGGGCCGCCACATCACGGTGACCGGGCTGGTGCTGGCCGCCCGGGTGCGGGCCATGGGCAACGTCACCTGCAACGGCGGCATCCAGGGCGGCGGCAAGGCCACCCTGCGGGCCGGGCGCAGCCTGCGGGCCCGCTACTGCGAAAACGCCGTGCTCCACGCCGCCCAGAACATCCTCATCGACGGTTCGGCCATGCATTGCCGGCTTTTTGCCGGGGAGAAGCTGGCGGTCAAGGGCCGGCTGGCCGGGGGCGAAGCCTACTGCGGCGAAGCGGTGTATGTGGGCGAGCAGCTCGGCGGCGGCGGCCAGACGCGCATCCTGCTCGGCTACGACCCCGAGCGCATCCACAAGGACCAGCACATCAAGGCCGGGCTGCGCCAGGCCCTGCTCGACGTCGAGGCCTGCCGGGTGGATGTCGGGCGCGGCGGAGAAGCGGCCAAGGACTGCGCCGAGGCGCTGGCCCAGGGCGAGCAGCGCGTCGAGACGTTCCGCCGCCAGCTCAAGCGGTTGTGGGAGAGTCCGGCGGCCACCCGGCGTTTTTCCAGCTGCCGGGTCATCGTGCCGGGCCGCATCGGGGCCAATGTGGAAATTTCCATCGGCGAGGCCCACGCCGTCATCCCCGAGGACACCAGCGACGCCGTGATCCGCTACCAGGACGGCGAGATCGTGGTGGAGCATCCGGCGCTGCGCAAGTAGCGCGCGCCGCTTTCCATCCATTCCGATCAGGCCATGTTGCGACGGCGGCGATGACCGCAGCCGTGTCTCAGGCCGCGCGCCGCAGCACGTCCCGCAGCCAGTCGACCATGCAGTCGATTTCCTCTCGCGAAACCGTCAAGGCCGGCATGAAACGCAGGATGTCCGGCCGGGGCGCGTTGAGCAACAGCCCCTCCGGCCCGCGCTCGCGGGCCAGCTCCACGCACTTCGCGGCCCGGTCGTCGGCCAGCAGCAAGGCCCGCAGCAGGCCGCGCCCGCGCTCGCCACGAAGTCCCAACTCCCGGGACAACGCCTGCAGGCGGCCGGAGAGATGCTCCCCCTTGGCGGCGACGTCATCCAGAAAGCCCGGCGCGGTGAGCACGTCCAGGACGCCCAGCCCCACGGCGGCCATGAGCGGGTTGCCGTTGTAGGTGCCGCCCTGGTCGCCGGCCTCGAAGCAGCAGGCCGACTCCCGGGCCAGCAGCGCCGCCAGCGGCACCCCGCCGCCGATGCCCTTGCCAAGCGTCATGACGTCCGGCGCGATGGCGGCCTGTTCGTAGGCGAAAAGCGTTCCGGTGCGGCCCATGCCCGTCTGCACCTCGTCGACCATAAGGAGAATGCCATGCTGTTCGGTCAGTTCTCGCAGCTCCCGCAGAAAGGCATCCGTGGCCGGAATGACTCCGGCCTCGCCCTGGACCGGCTCCAGCATGACCGCCGCGGTTTGGGGGCCGATCAGCGCCCGCACGGACTCCGGGTCGTTGAGTCGGGCCTTGGGAAAGCCCGGCACCTGCGGCGCGTAGAGGGTATCCCAGCCGGGTTTGCCGGAGGCCGACATGGTGGCCAGGGTGCGGCCGTGAAAGGCATTTTCGAAGGTGATGATCTCGAACGCGCCCTGGCGATGCTTGCGGCCCCATTTGCGGGCCAGCTTGATGGCCCCTTCGTTGGCCTCGGCGCCGGAATTGGCGAAAAAGACCCGGTCGAAAACCGAGCAGCCGACGAGGCGTTGGGCCAGTTCCATGGCCGGCGGATTGTAGAAGGCGGGGCTGGGATTGACCAGCCGGGCGGCCTGGTCGGTCAGGGAGCGGGTGATGGCCGGGTGGCAATGGCCCAGGCAGTTGACCGCCCAACCCTGGACGAAATCGAGGTAACGTTTCCCGGTCTGGTCCGTGAGCCAGGAACCCTGGCCGCTGGCCATGACGATTTCGGGCCGGGGTGTGATCCACATGAGGCAGTTGGCCTGGTCCGCCGGAAAGTGGGAGCCTTGCGCAGTCATATCCGTTCCTTGTCGTCTGGCCCATACCGGGCCATGGCGTCTGTCCGCGACGGTGTCGCGGGACGATGTCAAAGAACCGCCGGAAACAGGGCTAGGACGTCTGATTGTAGTCCGGATGGTCCTCGGGTTCGAGGTCGAGCACTTCCTCGCCGCCGATGTAGTGCATGAGGATGGGGTTTTCCACGGCCTTGAGCAGATTGGCGATGGCTCCCTTGAGGCGATTGACGTTCTCCACGATCAAATTCACGTACTGCATCTTTTTTTCGACTTCCATGCGCTCGATGGTCAGGCCGATCAGATGCCGCATGGCGGCCGGGGCCAGCTTGGGCCAGGGGCCGGGGATGAGCTGCATGGCCTCATTGATGAGCGCCGTGCCGATCTCGTCTTCGTGGTCGAGAAAATCCTCGTAATCTTCCAAAATCAGCTCGGCCCCGTTTTTCATGATGGCCAGCACGTTGTTGCCCACGTGGGCCATGCCGCCGGCCGCCTTGGCCAGGGCGTCGCGGCCCACTTCCAGCTGGCGGCCCACCGTCAGGGACACGATGCGGGCGCAGTCGGCCAGGAAGTCGGTCTCGAAGCGGTCGAAATAGTTGGCCTTCTTGGAATAGAGCATGATCAGGCCAAAGGCCTTCTCGTCCGGGCCGCGCAGGAAAAACGACAGCCGGCAGCGGTAGCCTTCGAGATAGGGCACGCAGTCGATGGACTCGCCGCCGCGCTCCGGGCCAAGCAGGTTGTTGGAGCGCACGAACAACATGCGCGGATTGGCCACCGAGCGCATGACCGGATGGTGGGGCAGGGCCTCTTCCATGAACTTGACGAAGATGGGCGTGGCCCGGCCGGTGTGGGTGTTGGCCGCGATGTTGACCCAGTGGCCGGACTCGTCGCGCAGGCGGCAGACGTAGAGGTCGGCCTTGAGTTCCTTGAGCAGCACCTCGGCGCTTTGCTCCAGGATTTCGTCGGCGGTCTGGAAGTCCTGGCCGGCGTTAATGAGCTCGTAGAAGATCTCGAGCATGAGCTTGGCTTTTTCGTGGGCCTTCTTGGCCAGGCCGAAGCGGTGCTCCAGCTGGACCAGGCCGGGGTTGGCCTTGCGCAGGCCCTCGATCTTGGTGACCTTGAGCCGGTCGAGCTCCAGGCGGATGGCGGTCAGCACGCCCAGCAGCGATTCCCAGTCCGTCACCGGCCGGTCCGGGTCGTTGAGTTGCGGGGTGAGCGGCAGCACGTCCAGCGACGTCTTGAGGGACAACAGCAGATCGCACACGGCCCGGCGCACGGCTTCCGGGGCCGAGCCGATGATGTTGAGCAGATGTTCGCGAGGGTCGCTTGCCGTCAGCAGAAGCGGCGTGGCAATGGGGCAGCAGTCGGCTTTGAGGGTCATGTCGCTTCCTTGGGCGCGGGCACGGGATCTGATGAGGACAGCATAGCGCGGGCCGCGCCGTCTGTCATCCGGGCGTCACAAGGAGACGGTGTCGAAGCGCATGGTTTCGAGATCGGCGATGAGCACCTTGCCGCACAGCGCTCCGGGCCGGCCGGCCAGCAGCCGCACGACCTCGGCCGATTGCAGGGCGGCCGCAGCCATGACCGCCGGCGACGGACAGCCCAGCACGTCCTCGGCCGCCGTGCCCGAGCCGCCACCGCCGAACAGGTCGGCCGGCGACGGCCCGCCGGGCAGCACCGTGGCCACCAGCACGGTGTAGCCGGCCACGGC
>JAEZMB010000228.1 GCA_023435825.1 Pseudomonadota bacterium
GCCCTGCCCGGCGTCGTCGGCGGCCCGGGGGCGCTTGCCGCCTACAAGGCCGCGCATCCGGGCGAACAGCCCGTGGCCGTGCTGGCCGACGCCTCGGGCGCGCCGGCCGTGGAACTCTTCGACCCCGATCTGGCCGGTCCGCGCCTGTGCCTGTCCGCCAAGGCCCCGGCCGTCGAAGCCACGGGTTCGGGCGGCAAGGCCCTGGCCCTGACCGTGGCTGGCCGCCTCGACGCGCCGTCGTTCACCCTGTCCGGCCGGACCGTGGACATTCCGGTGGCCGCGCCGGCCGGCACGACCCTGGCCGTCAACGCCGGGGGCCAGGGCCGGCTGTGGTGGCGGCCGGATTTCTCCAAGGCCCGCTTCGCCGCCATGGTCCCGGATGGGGCCCCAAACGTGCGCCCCGTGCCCGACGCCGACAACGACGGCGGCCTGTCCTGCCAGGACGCCTCGCCCTGCCGGGCCGATTTCCCCTTCCTCTCCGGCTTTCCCATGAGGCGCGCCCAGCTTACGGTCTATCCTCGAATCGCTAACGATCCCGAGGGAAAAAACGCCGCCCATGTGCTTGTCTCCACCGACGGCGGCGCGACCTTCCGGCCGGTCCTGTCCCTGGTCAGCGACCGCTCGGGCGGCTGGACGCCGCTTTTTAAGCCCTACCGCCTGGAACTGCCCCTGGAGAAGACCTCGGGGATGCTCACCATCCGGCTGGAGATGACCGGCGACGGGGCGCAGTTCTGGGCCCACGCCCGGCCCATCGACGCCATGGCTCTGACCCTGGCCCTGGACACGCGCGCCCTGGCCGCCTTTGACCTGCCCGCCGAGCCGGCCGTCATGCACCTGATCCACCCCGGCGCCAACGCCGTCTGCTACGCCGCCGACACCGCGCCCATCCCCTTCCCGGCCGAGTTGGAGCGCCAGTGATTGCCTTGGCAACCGTTTCTGTCCGGGATACGGTTATCCGGTAAGCACGACGCCAAGGAGGGACACCCATGGACTTGTCGCAAATGGGAGAAAACACCCGCAGCGTGCGGGCCGGCGAACGTCTTGACCGTCGGGTGGGCGGCGTCACCACGCCCATCCACACCGCCGCCGCCTACATGGCCGCCGACGACGTGGAAGGGGCCTACCGCTACCCGCGCTATCTCAATATCCCCACCCAGGCCGCCCCGGCCGAGAAGCTGGCCGCCCTGGAAGGGGCCGAGACCGCCATCGCCCTGGCCTCGGGCATGGCCGCCATCGCCTCAAGCTTGCTCGCCGTGCTCCAAACCGGCGACCATGTGGTGCTCCAGGCCGATCTGTACGGCGGCACCCACCGGTTCCTCATGGCCGAACTCACGCGCCTGGGCATCGGCTTCACCATGGTCGCCAATGCCGATCCAGCCCGGCTGGAAGCCGCCGTCACCGAACACACCCGGGCCGTTTTCGTGGAAACGCCCAGCAACCCGCTGCTGCGCGTCATCGATCTTGAAGGCGTGGCCGCCATGGCCAGGAAGCGGGGGCTTATTTCCATGGTGGACAACACCTTTGCCTCACCCATCAACCAAAAGCCCCTCGCCCTGGGCTTCGATCTGTCCATCCACAGCGGCACCAAATACCTAAACGGCCACAGCGACCTCAACTGCGGCCTGGTGGCCGGCCCCAAGGCGCTCATCGACGCGGTCAAGGAGCGGGCCATCAACTTCGGCCAGACGCTCAACACCTACGACTGCTACCTGCTTGAGCGCGGCATGAAGACGCTGTCCCTGCGCATGGCCCGGCACAACGACAACGCCCAGGCCGTGGCCGAGTGGCTGGCCGCCCGAAAAGGCGTCCAGGCCGTCCATTATCCGGGCCTGCCCGCCCACCCCGGCCATGAACTGGCCAAGCGCCAGATGCTTGGCTTTGGCGGCATGATGTCCTTTGCCCTGGACTGCTCGCCCCAGGCCGCCCGGACCTTCATGGACGCCTTGACCCTTGTCCTGGAAGCCGTGAGCCTGGGCGGCATCGAGTCCCTGGCCTGCTTCCCGGCCGTGACCTCCCACGCCAAGATGCCGCGCGAAGACCGGCTGGCCATTGGCGTCGGCGACACCCTGGTGCGCCTGTCCGTGGGCTGCGAGGACGCCGCCGACATCATCGGCGACCTCGCCCAGGCCATGGACGCCGCCGGCGTCGCCTGATTCCCCCGTTGCCCCGCGCCGCGAAATGCTTATACAAGCAGATGGCGGCGCGGGGCCGCCTTTCCCTTCACACCGGGCCGCGTGCCCGACCGGCCGTCGTTTCAGGCCGCCAACCGCTTTTCGGAGGCCGTATGAAAGCCGTTGTCCTCGGCATCCTTGCCGCCCTGGTCCTTTTGGCCGCCACCAACCGCCCGGCCCTGGCCGCCGAAGCCTCCGAGGCCCCGGGGGCCAAGCCCCTGGCCGTGGGGACCGCCTTCCCCGACGTGCCGCTCATTGGCCCCGTCAGCCCGGAACTGGCCGACAACCTCGGCATCCCCCAAAACGGCCCCACGCCCATCGCCAAGGTCAAGGCCGAGGCGCTCATCGTCGAGATCTTCAGCATGTACTGTCCGTTTTGCCAGCGCGACGCCCCGGCCGTGAACGAGCTGGCCACGCTCATCGACAAACAGGGCCTGGCCGGCCGCCTCAAGATCATCGGCATCGGCGCGGGCAACTCCGACACCGAGGTGGACATCTTCCGCAAGAAGTTCAAGGTTCCGTTCGCCCTGTTCTCCGACGCCACCTTCGCCGTCCACAGCGCCGTGGGCCAGGTCGGCACGCCCTACTACTACGTGCTCAAAAAGACGCCCCAGGGCTTCACCATCGTCGCGAGCCACCTCGGCCTCATCCATTCCCCGGCCGATTTTCTCAAGGACGTGACGGCCAAGGCCGGCCTGTAACCCCAGTCGCGAGCGAGGAACCGCCATGCGCCTTTTCACCACGCTCCCAGCCGTTGTCGCCATCCTGGCCGCCCTGGCCCTGGCCGCTCCGGCCCTGGCCGACGCCCCCCTGCCGCCGGGGCTGGCCGCCAATATTTTCCAGGTCCCCCACCTGCAGCCCACCGACAGCCAACTCGCCGTGGCCGTGGGCAGCCCCATGCCCGACTTCGACCTGCCGACCGTGGCCGGACCGCGCGCCAAGCTCTCGGACTACATCGGCAAGAAAAATCTCGTCATCTCCTTCGTGCCCGCCGCCTGGACACCGGTCTGCTCCGGCCAATGGCCCGGCTACAACATCGCCCGGGACATCTTCGAGGACAACGACGCCGCCCTTATCGGCATCACCGTGGACAACATCCCCACCCTCTACGCCTGGACCCGCCAAATGGGCGACCTGTGGTTCCCCGTGGCCTCGGACTTCTGGCCCCACGGCGGCCTGGCCCAAAAGCTCGGCATCCTGCGCAGCGACGGCGTCTCCGAACGGGCGCTGTTTTTGGTGGACAAAAAAGGTGTGATCCGTTTCATTGATGTGCACGACATCAACGCCAGACCGGACCTCGGCCCGCTGCTCGAAGCCATGGCCAAGGTGCACGCCGAAAAATAACGGCCGCACCAGACCATCGCCCGGCTTTCGGCCGAGACATTGCGCCTCCCGTCGCTCACCCGAGGCCTTGCTGCTTGCATCCGGCGGCGCAACTCCAGACCGGCGTTGACCAATATGCCGACCGTCCCCGCGCGAGGGGAACCCGCACCATCGCATAAAAGGAATGGAGGACTCATGAAAGCGCTCAAAGGCTCCAAGACCGAAAAGAACATCCTCATCGCCTTCTCCGGCGAATCCCAGGCCAGAAACCGCTACACCTACTTCGCCTCGGTAGCCAAAAAAGAAGGCTACGAGCAGATTTCCGCCATCTTCACCGAAACCGCCGACCAGGAAAAGGAACACGCCAAACGCCTGTTCAAATACCTCGAAGGCGGCGAAGTGGAAATCACCGCCGCCTTCCCGGCCGGCGTCATCGCCAGCACCGTGGACAACCTCCTCGAAGCCGCCGGCGGCGAATCCTACGAGGAAAACGACATGTACCCCTCGTTCGCGGCCATCGCCGACGAGGAAGGCTACCCCGAAGTGGCCGACACCTTCCGCCACATCGCCAAGGCCGAAGGCTTCCACAAACGCCGCTACGCCGCCCTGGCCGACAACATCAAAAACGGCAAGGTGTTCAAGCGCGACGGCAAGGTCCTCTGGCGCTGCCGCAACTGCGGCTACCCCATGGAAAGCGACCACGCCCCGGACAAATGCCCGGCCTGCGAACACCCCAAGGCGTATTTCGAAATCGCGCCTGAGAATTGGTAGTAGTATTTGAAGATGCCTCCGGCGGCCGGGGGG
>JAEZMB010000233.1 GCA_023435825.1 Pseudomonadota bacterium
CCGGGGGGGTGCCCCCGCCCCCCGGGACGGTGTTCTCGGGATACGCCGCGAGCATTGCACAGGCGGTCTAGGTGTCGGACCGGTCCTTGCCCAGGGGGCGTTCGTCCGCCGGGTGTTCATGTCGCCCGGTCACCATGCCCCTGATCAGGCTCAGCGGCGTCGCGCCGGTGGTGGCCAGGTAGAGATGGCCGACACAGAACAGCGCGAAACCGATGACAATGACCAGGTGGGCCGTCACCAGGAACCGGCGCGGCGCGATGGCGACCGTCATGGCTTCCGGCATGAGCAGCAGCAGACCCGAGGCGATCAGCACCGGCATGCCGATGAGGAACACGGCCAGATAGGTCAGGCGCTGCAGCGGGTTGAAGCGGCGCTCGCGGGACACGGCAAAGGGATGCGGCTCGCCCCGGAAGATGCCGAGGCAGTAATAGCGGGCCTGGACCAAGAGCGGTTTGAGGCCTCCTTGTCCTTGGGGCAGATACTGGCGGATGTCCCCCGTGGCCAGGGTCCGGATGACGTAGGCCAGGAAGTTGCACGCAAGCAGTAGGCCGCAGACGTTGTGAACGCGCGTGGCCGGTTCGAGTCCAAGGGTCCAGCCGGCTTCCTGGAACCGCACGGACAGGCCCGTGTAGCCAAGGACCATGAACAGGCAGGCGTTTATCCAGTGGGTGGCCCGCACGAAGGCCGGATAGACGTCTTGCGACACCAGGATCGCGCCATGGCGGCGGCGCGGGATGGCCCGGCCCAGGCCATGCACGAGGGCCAGGGCCAAGACGCCGGAGACGGCCGTGCCGCCAATGGCGCTCAATACCGGGGCCACCTGGTTGGGCGGGAAGTAGTCCGAGGTCACCGGGGCCGCGCCGCCGACATGGAGGTTGGCCCGCGCCACGATCAGGGACTTGGTCTCGGCCGTGTGGCAGGTGGCGCAGTCGCGCACGGCGGTTTTCTTTTCGCCGATCAGGTGATCGTTGGGATCGGCGACCGGGGTATGGCATTCCACGCACATGACGGACCGGTTGTGGGCGCTGAAGTTGGGCAGGAACGCATGGGCCGCGCTGGCGTCGGGCACGGCCCTGCCCGAGAGTTCCTTGAGCCTGGCGGCGCTGTCGTGACAGGCCAGGCATTGGGCGTTGTACATGGCGGTCAGTGACGCGTAGGCCACTTGCCTGGGCTGCTTGGGCTGGGCGTGGGGGGTGTGGCAGCTGCCGCAGGACACCTTGTCCTTGAGCTTCTCGGCGTGGGCGCTTTGGCCGAAGGCCTTGATCTGGTGCGCAAGCCCCACGTTGTGGCACGACAGGCAGGTCTGATTGTCGGGCCTGGCCACGGCGTGGGGGCGATCGAGGAAGCTCTCCGCGCCCTTGGTGCCGGTGTGGCAGGTGGCGCAGGGCAGGTTGGCGTGGGTGCCGTGCCGGTAGCCGTCCACATCCACCCGGAGGTTCAGGGTCTTGCCGCGTTCGGTCACGGGCTTTGGCGGCGTGGCCGCGCCGTGACAGGACAGGCAGGCGGTGCTTTGGGCCGTGGCCCCCTGGCTGCCGGAGAGCAGGACCGCCTTGGCCGCGTCGTCGCCGTCAAAGGCCGTGGCGATGATGCCGGCCATGGCGTCGGTGGACGTCTCGGGGTTCGAGGCCACCTTGCGGTGGCAGGTGGCGCAGTCGCGCGAGGCGGCCATCGGGTCCGTGGCGTTGGTGTTGTTGTGGCATTTGAAGCAGGCCTTGTCCGTGAAGTGGTCCGCCATGGTGATATGGGCCACTTTCTTGGTGTCAAAGAGCTTGGCGTGGCAATCCTCGCACCGAAAGCCCTTGGACGCGTGCAGCCTGCCGTCGAACATGACGGTCCCCTGGCCTCCGCCGCCGTAGCGCAGGGATGTCCCGCCGCCGGTGGCCTGGGCAGTCCCCGGCCAGGCGGTCAGGAGAGCCAGGAGCAGGATACTCCAGGCTTTTTTCATGCCTGCACCTTCGCGATGACGTTGGCCGGGACGTTGCGGGCGTTGGGAACGCCGGTCAGGGTCATGGCCACGGTCAGCTCGTCCTTGATGATGTTCATCATCAGCGCGACGCCGTCGCGGCCGCCGCCGTGGGCCCCGCGCACCAGCGGCCGGCCGCACAGGCACGCGTCCGCGCCCATGGCCAGGTACTTGAGCACGTCCTGGCCCCGGCGCACCGCGCCGTCCACCAGGATGACGGTCTTGCCTTTGACGGCGTCGGCGATGGCCGGCAGCACCGTGGCCGTGGCCGGGGTGTAATCGAGCACGCGGCCGCCGTGGTTGGACACGGCAATGCCCTTGGCGCCGATGTCCACGGCGATCTTGGCTTCCTCCACGGTCATGATGCCCTTGATGATAAAGGGCAGGTTCGTGGATTTGGCCAGTTCGGCCAGCTGTTTTGGGGTCTTGGGTTCCACGGTCTGGCCGGGAACGGCCCGGGCCGCCCGGCCGGCCGAATCGATGTCGATGGCCACGGCGATGCCGCCGGCTTCCTCGACCATGCGGAAGCGCTTGATGATCTCCTCGTTGGTCTTGGGCTTGATGGTGACGATGGCCCGGCCGCCGAAGGTGTTCTTGAGCACGGCGATGCGGCGCTCGAAGACGTCCATCTGGTCGCCGATGCCGTCGGCCACCCAGCCGATGGTGCCGGCATCCTGGCAGCCGCCGAGGATGGAGATGACGTACTCCTCCTCGGTCATTTTCTTGCCCATGTTGTAGCTGACGCCGCCGGTGACCGCCGAGGTCACGGGCATGGAGAGCTTTTGCCCGAAAAGGGTGATGGCGAGATCGGGCTTTTTCACGTCATGGAAGGTCCGCATGACCAGGTCGATCTTGTTTAACGCGTTGTAGTTGTTTTTGAAGGCTTGGCCGGAGCCGATCCCGCCCATGCCCGGCACCTCGCCGGCGCAGGCCACGCCGTCGCACTCCGGACAGACGCGGCAGATGGGGTAGAGCTTTTCCCGGGCCACGCGCAGCACGTCGCCGATTTTCAGCTTGGGCTTTTCACCGGCGGCGGCGGCGGCCGCAGCGGCGGCCGGGGCGGCCTCGGTCGCCGCCTGGGCGGTCTTGACGATCAGCGGCGTGAGTAGCGCTCCCACGCCGGCCACCATGCCGGCCTTGATGAAGTTGCGGCGGGCCGGGGATTCCGTTTCGTGCAGGTCTTTGGTCATCGGAACAGCCTTTGGGGTTGTTGGTTATGGCGGCAGGCGGCGCGCGGGCCGGCTATTTCGCCGGAACGAAGCTCTTGGCCACGATGGCCTGGGCCGGCGGGGTCAGCATGAAGGCAAAAAAGTCCGTGACTTCCTTGGAAGGCTTGACGGCAATGAGCGACAGGGGGCGCTTGAGGCGGTAAGCCCCGGACTGGACCGCGGCGGCTTCGGGTCTGGCCGCGCCGACGGAGACGGTGGTCACCCCGGGAACGGCAAAGGACATGGAGGCGGCGGTGATGCCGCTGGGATCCTTGGCCACATCGGCCACGCAGTCGGTGGCGTCGTCGAGTTCCTTGACCGGGCCGTAGGCCGCCTCGCCAAGGACCATGGCCTTGAAGGCCTTGACCGTGGCCCGGCCGCCGTCGAGCTTTTCGCTGTAGACGGTAATGGGCAGGTCCGGGCCGCCGAATGCCTTCCAGTTTGTGGCTTTGCCCGAGAAAATGTCCTTGAGCTGGGCCATGGTCAGATCCTTGATGGTGTTTTTGGGGTGCACGAAAATGCCCATGACGTCGTAGCCGATCACCGCGATGTCGGTGAGGGCGGCCTTTTCCTTGTCGGTCGGTTCGCTGGCCAGGCCGCCGAAGGACACCTGGCCGGCCACCACGGCCTTGAAGCCGGCTCCGGCCCCGGCCGTGCCGATGGCGCCGAAGGGGATGCCGGTTTTTTCGGTAAAGAGTTTGGTGGCCTCGGGCAGGACCATATGGCCGATGGTGCTGGCCCCTTCGTAGGTCAGGGGTTCGGCGGCGGCGTTGCCGGCGTACAGGGTCAGGGTCAGGAAGCCGGCCAGGCAGGCCGGGCCGAGACGGCCAAGGATACGGAAACCTCTCATGCGTGCTCCTCTGGTGGGAATGAGACGGCGGTCGCCGCCGACAGTCGCCGCGAACGGGCTCGGGCCTCCAAGGCCGGAGCCTGCCTCGTTCGGGGCGTATCCACTAAAGCAGGAGCGATGCCAGTGCGGGGAGTTGTTGTAACACCCTTAAAAAAGAGGATTAATGCGTCGATATGGAGTTTCGTCGCCAGGCGAAGGGGTATGCCGCCAGGCAAGCTTTCCGGCGCTTGTGCCGCCAGGCACGCATTCATGACGTTTTGGCAAGATTTGCCAAACGGCATGACTTGCCCGCCGGCATACCCCTTGGTGGGGGCGCGGCGGCTGCAAAAGACGGAAAATGGGGCTTTCGGGGAAGGTGCGGCCGCCCAGGGTCGCGGGCAGCCGGCGGACTAGTCGTCGCCCTGGCGCAACGCCTTGAGGCGCTTGGACAGGGCAGACTGGGTGACGCCCAGCAGCCGCGCCGCCAGGGTTTGCCGGCCGGCTGAACGGGACATGGCCTCGGTCAACAGCAGCTTTTCGGCCTGGGCGAAGCTCGGCAGGGAGGCAAGGCCGGCGAACGGGTTGTCGTCGCTGGCGGGGGCGGGCACGTTGTCGGGCGCGCCGATGTGGCCCTTGAAGCTGGCCATGGACAACATGCGCCCCTCATGGAGGCTCACCGCGTCGTAGACCATGGCCGCCAGCTCCCGGATGTTGCCCGGAAAGGGGTAGGACGCCAGCAGCGCGGCCAGCTCCGGCGGCGGCGTGGGCTTGCGCTTGCCCATGGCCGACGCGGCCTCGGCCAGGAAATGGTCGAGCAGCACGGCGATGTCCTCGGGGCGTTCCCGAAGGGGGGGCACCGCCACATGGTGGGTGCGCAGGCGGAAATAGAGGTCGCGCCGAAAAAGCCCCTGCCGCTCCCGGGCGGCCAGGTCGGCGTGGGTGGCGGCGATGACCCGGGCGCACAGCCTGCTTGGCCGGTCGCTGCCCAGCGGATAGTACTCGCCCTCCTGGAGCAGGCGCAACAGCTTCACCTGGGAGGCGATGGACAGGTCGCCGATCTCGTCAAGGAACAGCGTGCCGCCGGCCGCCTCCTCCACCAGCCCCCGTCGCGGCTGGTCCGCGCCGGTAAAGGCCCCCCGGACGTGGCCGAACAGCGTGTCCGTGAAGACCGCGTCGTCGAGTCCGGCCACGTTGAGGGCCACAAGCCGGCCGGTCCGGCCGCTGAGTTCGTGGGCGGCCCGCACCAGCGCTTCCTTGCCGACGCCGGATTCGCCTGTGACGAGAAGGGGTCTTGGGCTTTGGGCCACGGCCTCGATGTAGGCGAAAACCGCGCGCATGGCCGGGCTTTCCGTGCGGATGGCGGCAAAGGCCTCGGGGCGGCGCAGTCGGCCGGAGACCACCTGGCTGGCCACCTGCCGGTTCTCGGCGCGAAGCTCAAGCATGTGGATGGCCCGGACGATGCCGCCGATGATGCGCGTCTCGTCGTCGGTCTTGACGTAGTAGTCGTAGGCCCCAAGCTTCATGCAGGCCACGGCCGTGGTCAGCTGGTTCAGGCCGGAAAGCACGATGCAGGCCACGTCGGGGTGGCGCTCGGCCATGGCGGCCAGGAGCTCCGTGCCCGAAAGGTGGGGCATGGTCAGGTCGAGCAGCACCAGGCCGATGCCGCCGGCCTCCAGGATGTCCAGGACGTGCCGGCTGTCCTGGCAGGTGCGCACGTTGGCCAGGCCGGCCGAAACCTCAAGCAGCAGGGCCATGGACTCCAGCCAGTCGGCTTCGTCGTCCACGAGGAGGATGCCGGGGCCGGCGGCGCACGTCTGGGTCATGACGCCTCCGGGGCGGCCACGGGCAGGGTCAGGCGCGCCACGGTTCCCTGCCCCGGGCGCGAGGAAAACTCCAGGCGGCCGCCGTGTTCCTGGACGATGCCGGCCGAGACGGACAACCCAAGCCCGGTGCCGCCTTTGTCGCGCTTGGTGGTGAAGAAGGGATCGGTCAGGCGGGCGATGTTCTCGGCGGCGATGCCCTCGCCTTCGTCGGCCACGGTCAGGACCACGGCCTTGCCGTCGTCAGAGACCGCCGTGGACACGGCGATGGCCCGATCGGGATCGGGAAGGGCCTGGCAGGCGTTTAAAAGCAGGTTGACCGCCACCTGTTCGATGCGCGCCGGATTGCCCCAGACCGGCGGCAGCCCGGGCGGAAAGTCGAGCTGCAACCGCGTCGTGGCCTTGTGGATGGAGCTGCCGACCAGGCGCAGGGCCTTTTGCATGACCTCGCCGAGGTCAAAGGACTGGTGGTCGCTGGCCGGGGCGAGGCGGGAGAAGTCGCGCAGGTCGTCGACGATGCGCCGGATGCGCTGGGCGCTTTCCTCCACCACGTCGACGATGCGCGGCAGTTTGTCGCGGATGCGCGAGTAGGCGCCGCCGCCCAGGGGAAAGTCGCCCTTTTCGCGGTAGACGTCGTCGAGGACGCGCATGGCTTCGGCGCTGAGCTTCTTGAGGATGGGCACGTTGAGCAGGATCAGCCCGTTGGGATTGTTGATCTCGTGGGCCACGCCGGAAACCAGGACGCCCAGGGCCGCCATCTTGTCGGCCTGGACGAGTTGCTGCTGGTTTTCGCGCAGTTTTTCCAGGGCGTCGGAGAGCGAGCGGGTGCGCTGATCGACCTGCTTTTTGAGCGAACGCGTCCACAACGCGGCCAGACCGAGCAGCAGAAGCAGGGGACCGAGCACCGCGGCGGCGTACCTGAGCAGCATGGCGACGGAAACCGCCTGGGCGTCCATGACGCCAAACCATTTGCGCCGCAGTTCACGGTACCGGCCGGACTGCTTGACCAGCGTCAGGCCTTCGTTGAGCAGGGACAGCGTGGCGTCGTCGCCGTGGCGCACGGCGAAGCCGTAGGGCTGGACGGTGACGCTCTTGGCCACGACCTTGATCGTGTCGAGCTTGTCGTGCTCCATGGCCAACAGGCCGGGCAGCATGGCCACCACGGCGTACTCCCCTTCGCCCGAGGCCAGACGGCGCAGGCCACCCACGGGCGTCTTGGAGAAGATGAGATCCTTTTCGTAGCCAAGGCCGTCGAGGATGTCGTTGATGCTGCCGCCCGGGTGGACGATGACTTTCTTGCCGGCGAGTTCTTCCAGGGAGGCCACGGCCGGTGTGCCCTTGCGGGCGAAAATGGCGTGGCTGATGGTCGTATGGGGCGGGGTGAGTTCGGCTTCGCGCAGCCAGAGGTTGGAGTAGGGCGTGCGCTGGAGCACGTCCACGGTGCCGTCGGCCAAGGCCTGGTGCAGGCGGGACCAGTCCATGAGCACGAAGCGGACGGGAACGCCCATGGCTTCACCCACGGCCGTGGAGAGGTCGATGTTGAAACCGGCCGGCTGGCCGTTCTCGTCGAGATATTCGTAGGGCGGATAGTTCTTGTCGCCGCCGACGATGATGGAACGGCGCGGCGGGTCTTGGGCCTCGGCACGATTGGGCGCGGCGAGGAAAACCAGCAGGAGCAGCATGGCCAAGCATAATGCAAAAAGCTGATATTGCAGGCGTAATTCGGGAATCTGTTTGCAAGCAAGATACTGCACGCGGTGTTCATAGGAATTCCGCCGCTTGGCGTCAACAATCCCGAGACGACTGCTCCTGGCCGTTTCTCCAGACCTCTTCCAACGCGGGAGCGCAAAAGGTTCTTCCAGAGAAATCCCGATCCTCTTCTTCCCGTTGCGAAGGACGACCCGCGATGCAATAGCGGCCTCGGGCGAGGTGTTGGCGCGAGCCGCAAACGCTTTGGCTGGCCAGTTGGCTGATGCGCCACGGATCGAAGCGCTTCCCTCTCCCTGCATACGACCCCTCTCAAGGGGCAGATTCCTGCCGCCACGTTGGTGTCCAGGAAAACCCTCGGCCAATCCACCCTGGTCGCCAGTCCATCCTCTTCCCAATATGCCTGCCAAGGATTTCCGTCGATCAGCTCCTTGCTCTCCAATGTTTTTTGTGGGATTCCTTGAAAGTGTGGGAAAGTCTTGATTGTGGAGCCGAAGTGGGATTGTCGCTCTGTGTCGGCATGGACCATCTACCTGGCAGGAGAACGCAGCATGAAAATTAAAGTTGCTTTCGGGTGTTTGTTCGCATTGATTCTTGCTTCATCCATTGCCTGGGCTGGGGGAAAAGTCCCTTCTCTGGTTGGAAAATGGAGTGTGGAGTCGTCAGGGGGGATGATGCTCAATGCCGAAAAGGAAGGGAAAGAAACCCATTGGACGGCGGGACAGAAGACCTTGAAGGGGCAGATCGAGATTACGAGTCAAGAGGATCGCTTTGTTATGGGGACGTACACGTCTCCTCGTGGGTCGGAGAAGTTTATCGCAATGATCACTCCTGACGGAAAGTATATGTACGCTTCTGATACCGATGGTTTCTTTGATTGCAAGATTGCCAACAAAGATACCCTTGAGATTGTTTACCGGCATGTGAAGGCAACGGACAGCGTGGTCGCTATTGGAGTCGCTAAGCGCCAGAAGTAGGCCTCGCGGCAGGATTTGCCCGGTTTTTCTGATGTGACGGGGGCTGTCCATGCACTGGCAGCCCTCTTTCTCATGCACCGTTCTCGCCGCAAATATTCCAGCCAATATGCAGACAAATCCAGGAATACATCCGTTCTGGGGCTGTCTGTTTCCCCGCAGTATTGGGAAACGGTTCCCCTGCTTTTGGGTGCTTGGAGAAAGCATGTCTGGAGCAAGAGCCAGTATGCTTCCGAAATTCCCCAAACCCCGCATTCCCTTTTGAAAAAGCACCAGCGCCAACAGCGCCCGTTGGCAGTGGCGTCAGCCCCCGCCCTGGCTTGCCCGGCTGGATTTTTCCTTCGATTTATACGACAAAGTTTCCCCATGCTGTTGTCGTCCTGCGAAGCCGCCCCATAACCCTAATCCTCCGAGGGCCGTCCATGACCACATTTTCCGCATTACGGGCCATCGTATTGGCACTGGTGTTGTGTTTGTCGACGATGAGCGCGCAAGCTGCCGAAACGCCCGGCAAGTGGATTCGCTATGGCAAGACCACGGTCAACGCCAACCAGCAACCGACCATCACCTTGCTCAATCCCCTGGCCGACGCCGACGAGGCCAAGGTGGCCGCCATGATAAAAGACGCCAACGGGCCGATTCCCTTGGTCATCGCCATCCAGTTCTCCCAGCCCGCCGTCTCCTTCTACACCGTCAACGCCAGGGTCGCCGACCCCCGGCAGGCGGTCGCGGCTTCCCGCAAGGCCAGCGAGATGTACAAGGCGATCCAGCAGTTCCTCAAATCCTCGGAGAGCTACCTGGATCTGGGCGAATAGGCGGTTTCCGCCCCGCTGGCTTTCGTTGCGCCCAAGGGGAATCCGACATGAAGTCCGTTTTGCAACACCCGCGCGTGCTCCTGTGGGGCGCGGCCTGGGTCTTGCTTTTTCCCGGCCAGGCCCAGGCGAACGCGGGCGTGCCCATGATCTTCCTGACATTGCCGGGCATGGCGCTGGCTTTGGTTCCCGTAATTGTTTTGGAGATGCGGGTCCTGGCCAAGCGCCTGGGCCTGACGCCGCGTCTGGCCTTCAAGGTCGCGGCCTGGTCGAACCTGCTGACCACGTTCGTCGGGGTGCCCTTGACCTGGGCCATCCTGACCGTCCTGGAGGGCGTGACCGGCGGCGGCCGCGCCTACGGCATCAACACGCCGGCCAAGAAGCTGCTGGCCGTCACCTGGCAGGCTCCCTGGCTGATCCCGTACGAGGCGGACCACAATCTCTATTGGATGGTGCCGGCGGCCATGATGTGGCTGCTGGTGCCGACCTTTTTCATGTCCTGGTGGCTGGAGTATCTGGCGGCGGCCAGAATGCTGCGCGACGCGGACAGGACGCGGCTGAAGTCCGCCATGTTCAGGGCCAATCTGCTGTCCTACGCGCTCTTGGAGCTTTGCGCCCTGGGCTGGCTGCTTTTCGAGATCGTTTTTGTGGTTTAGCGGCGAGGGGCGGCTGTCGTTGCCGCATGAACTCCGGCCCGATGCAAACCGCTGCCCGAAGCCCCCGCCGAAGGCCGCTGCGGCCGCCCCTGATGCCGGAAAAGGCCGGCGACTTCCCCCGGCCTCGTGCCTCGCCAGGAAAGCACCCGAATTTCCCCTTGAACTTCCTGCGCTTTTTTTCGCCGGCTGGAATGCACAGTGCGTATTTCGAATCTCCCTTCAAAAAAGCACTAGACAGCGCTTGGCCCCGGGCCTATATGTTAGTCGTGTCCCTAGTGAAGGTTGTGAGCAACCCTAACGGAGGCGATGCCATTGGGTGAAACAATTGTTGGACAGGTTTCCTCGCAGTAGAGCACTTGAAGGCCAGTAAAAAAATGAAATCTGGCAAACTGCATGTGTGGCAAACACTAGCTCTACGCCACTCGTCGAGGCACA
This sequence comes from Pseudomonadota bacterium, assembly GCA_023435825.1. Lineage (GTDB taxonomy): Bacteria > Desulfobacterota > Desulfovibrionia > Desulfovibrionales > Desulfovibrionaceae > Solidesulfovibrio. Next base: position 10,405 of record JAEZMB010000233.1, read on the forward strand.
ATCGTCAACCCATAAGTCTTTTTTACAACATAACCTTACTGGCCCCGGCTTGTGCAGCCGGGGCCTTTCTTTTTGCATGGGCCTGGCCGGGCAAGGCCGGCGTCGTGTCTGCAGGGGATGCAGGGGTATTGCCGCCCGCCTGGATTTTCCCCGCGATTTGTACGAGAAGCATCCCATCGCGTAGCGAATGTTTCACACGGGTCCATCTGGTCTTTATTGTCTGTCTCGTTGGAATGCTGACGATTGTTGCCGGTGGTCCGCTGTTGTCCGCCGACAGAAAAACATGGCCTCCGAGGGATGGTTCAACGCCTGGAGAAGCTTTCCATGTCGTACCGCTTTTTCAGCCCGGCCGGCCGCCGTGCAATCCGGTCTGTCCTGTCGCTGTTGGCGTTCGCCGCCATCCTCCTGCCGGCCTCCGGCCAGGCCCAGGGCACATACCCCTACCCCTGCGACCCCAGCGCCTGCAATTGTCCGCCGGCCTACACCTCGCCCTACACCATCACCTACACCTGCAACGCCGCCAGCCTGACGGTCGGTTTCGACCAGTCGCCGCGCAACGACATCCAGCTCGAATCCAGCCTGCCCTATGCGGATTGGTACGTGCAGTCGAACTACAGCGTCGGCGACGTCACCTGGGGGCCGCCGCCCGCCCAGTATCCGGCCGTGGCCGTGCCGGCCGACGCCGGTTGTTCTCCGGCCCAATGGATGCGGGAACGCCTCGTGGCCACGGCCACCAAATACATCGGCTACTTTTACCAGCACCACCACATCCCGGACTGGAATCCGCCCGCCGACTGGCCCTACAATCCGGCCAACCTCGGCTGCCAGACGGCAGGCATCGACTGTTCGGATTTTTCCTCGTGGTATTACAACTACGGCCTGGGCATCAAACTGGCCACCGGCGTTCTCACCCAGTCCGAGCCGACCACGCCCGTGGCCGGCCCGGGCGGCGTCGGCAGCATCACGCCCCAAGTGGTGGCGCAGTCCGTAGGCAGCGTGCCGCCCGACTTCAACACCCTGTGCGGCCTGCTGCAAACCGGCGATCTTCTCTACATCAAGGGCTCGCCCACGGGCTCGATCACCCACGTCATCATGTGGATCGGCTCCCTTGGCTCTGGGCCGGACCCGCTCATTATCGACAGCCATGGCGACGAGGTCGTGGACGCAAACGGCGTGACGATTCCGCTGGGCATCCATCTGCGGCCCTTCCGGCAAGCCGAGTGGTATTACACGAGTTTTGACCACGCCATGCGCTTTGTGCCCTCGGGCAATGCCGTGGCTCCGGCCTCCATGCTGTTGCTGCCAAATTGATGCCCGGGTCCTTGGCCGCGAGACGCCCGGGCCGCGACGTCCGGGCGGACGGCGCGGCCGGAACAGGATGCGCGGCGAGGGAGAAGCGATATCCGGCGGCGGGCCGGCGCAGGTCGCGGCAGCGCCGGCCGGCCCGGTCCGGGAG
>JAEZMB010000241.1 GCA_023435825.1 Pseudomonadota bacterium
CCGGGGGGGGGGGGCCGCCGCCCCCCAGACCCCCCGCCTGGAGAAATGTTTAAGGGGTTTCCGACCTGCGTGAGTTTGGTTTGTGGCTGTCCATGAATCGAATCGTAGAAACGCCAAAGGGCCGCGCAAGCGGCCCTTTGGCGTTGTGAAGCGCGTCAGCGTGTCCAGTCGTTCTAGTCGATGCGGTAATGGCAGCCCAGCGACCGACGGTTCTGCATGGCCGCGATGGTGATGGTGTAGGCCGCCTGGCAGCCGTGGAACAGGTCCACGATGGACTTGCTGATGGGCGTTTCGCGGTAGAAGTCGTGGATGTGCTTGTTGAGTTCGCGCAAGTCCTCGAAGGCCCGCTTGAGTCGGGAACTCGACCGGTTGATGCCGACGTAGTTCCACATGGTGTTGCGGATAGTGGCCCAATCCTGGGCGATGAGCGCCGGGTCCTCGTTGCGGTTGGAGCCGGGGCTGACCCAGTCCGGGATGCTGTCCAGCAGCCGCCGGCCGATGGCGACCTTGGAGCCGGCCCGCTTGGCCACATCCTGGCCGGCGCTGTGGCCCCACAGCAGACATTCCAGAAGCGAGGTGCTGGCCAGGCGGTTGGCTCCGTGGATGCCGGTGCAGGCGCATTCGCCGGCAGCGTAGAGCCGCTCCAGGGTGGTGCGGCCGGCGCTGTCGGTGAGCACCCCGCCGCAGAAGTAGTGGGCCGCCGGCACCACCGGGATGGGCTGCTTGGTGACGTCGATGCCAAGCTGCAGGCAGCCCTTGTAAACGGTGGGGAAGTGCTCTTCCAGATTTTTCACGTAGCTGGCCACATCGAGGTAGACGCAGTCCTGATCGGTCTTGAGCATCTCGGCCAGGATGGCCCGGGTGACGATGTCGCGCGGGGCCAGATCGGCCCGGGGATCGTAGCGTTGCATGAAGGGTTCGCCGGCTGCGTTGACAAGGCGCGCCCCTTCGCCGCGAAGGGCCTCGGTGATGAGCAGGCGGCGCTCGGCCCGGTGAAAGAGCGTTGTCGGATGAAACTGCACGTATTCCACGTTCATGACCTTGGCAAAAGCGCGCGAAGCCATGGCCAGGGCCGAGCCGATGGAGGAACGGGTGTTGGAGGTGTGCAGGAAAAGCCGGCCGCAGCCGCCCGTGGCCAATACGGTGAAGTCGGCCAGGATGGTCTCCACCTGTCCCGAGACTTCGTTTAAGACGTAGGCCCCCAGGCATTGGTTCAGGAGCTGGTACTTGAATTCCAGCAGCGTGGCGTGGTGATTGGAGGTGAGCAGGTCCACGGCCGTGCGGCGGGTGAGGACCTTGATGTTGGGATTGGCTTTGACCGCCGCCATGAGGCCCTCCATGATGGCCCGGCCGGTGCGGTCGGCCATGTGGAGGATGCGGGCCACGCTGTGGCCGCCTTCCTTGCCCAGGTGGTAGTCGCTGCCGCCGCCCTTGTGGTCAAAAGGGAGCTGCAGCTTGTCGATGAGCAGTTCCTGCACCACCTGCGGCCCGCGCCGGGCCAGATACTTGACCGCGCGCACGGAGTTGTGCCGCCAGCCGCAGGTGAGCATGTCGCGTTCCAGAAGTTGGGGCGAGTCGTCCGGGCCGCGATAGACGATGCCGCCCTGGGCCAGGGCGCTGTTGCCGTCGTCGAGATCTTCGCCGGAAGTCAGCAGGATCACTTCCAGGCCGGCCTCGGCCATGGTCAGGGCGGCGGTGAGGCCGGCCAGGCCCGAGCCGATGACCAGGGCGTTGGCGTGCATGCGGTAGACCATGGGGCAGCTTCCTCCTTGGGCGCGCTCGGGGCTGGCGGGGCGTCCTCGCAAACGGTCAGATAAGTGGCGACAATGCGCTGATGCACAAATCCATTTTCAAATAAGGGCAGCTTGTGGCCGCCGGCTCAGGCCGAGGCTTCGAGCATCCGCGTGACGGCCAGGGCGGCCGGGGCGCGCACGGCCTCGTCCACGCGCACCGGCTCGGCCGCGTCGAGATTTTGCAGCGTCGCCAGCAGATTGGCCTCAGTGCCCTTGGCCATGTTGGAACAGGCGCTCAGCGCCAGGGGCCGGATGGTCTTTTTCCCCTGGTACTGTTTGGCCAGCCGCTTGACCAGATTGATCTCCGTGCCGATGACGATCTCGGAACCCTCCGGCGCTTCGGCCACATACTTGATGATAAACGAGGTCGAGCCGGCCGCGTCGGCGGCGGACACGGTCTCGGGCGAACACTCGGGATGGACCACGATGCGGGCTTCGGGGGTTTGCGTGCGGATGGCGGCGATGTCCCGGGCCTTGAAACGGGCGTGGATGACGCACTGGCCGGGCCACAGGAGCACCTCGGCCTTGGCCGCCGCCGCAAGATCGACCTGGGAGCCGCCGCCGCGCACGTCCAGGATGTGGCGGGCGCTTTCCGGCACGCCCAGAGTGTTGCAGGTGTTTTGCCCAAGCATCTTGTCCGGCAAAAAGAGCACGCCGCGCCTGTGGTCCAGGGCCCACTTGAGCATTTTCGGGGCGTTGGCCGAGGTGCAAACCGCGCCGCCGCAGGCTCCGACCACGGCTTTGACCGCCGCCGAGGAGTTGACGTAGGTCAGCGGCAACACATCGCGACCAGCCTCACGCAGGCGCGTCAGCACGGCCTCGACCAGGGCGGCGGGCGCCATCTCGGACATGACGCAGGCCGCGTCCGGGGCCGGAATGTGGATGCGCTGGCCGGGCGCGGCCAGCATGGCCGCTGTTTCGGCCATGAAAAAGACGCCGCAAAACACGATGTCCTTGGCTGAAAGCGCGGCGATCTTGCGCGAAAGTTCCAGGGAATCGCCGAGAATGTCGGCGTGGGCCACCACGTCGTCGGTCTGGTAGTGGTGGGCCAGGATAGCCAGGTCGCTGCCGCGTTCCCGGCGGATCGCGTCGATTTTCTGGGCGGTTTCGGCGGTCATCATGGGGTCGTCTCCTTGAGCAGCATGCTTAAGTCGGCGCTTTTGGCGGAATGGGTGATGCGGCCCACGGACACGAAATCCGGTCCGAGCGCGCCAATGCCGGCCAGGGCGTCCAGGTCTACACCGCCGCTGACTTCCGTTTCGATGCCGGCCGGCACCATGGCCAGGGCCTCGCGCATGGTCGGCTCGTCCATGTTGTCGAGCATGATGCGCTTGGGGGCTTCGGCTATGGCCTGGGCCACTTCGGCCAGGGTCCGGCATTCGATTTCCACGGGCGGCATGGATTCCATATGGCCTTGGTAGGATTTGCGCAAGGCGGCCATGGCTTGGGGGATGCCGCCGGCCCGGTCGATGTGGTTGTCCTTGAACATGAGCATTTCGGCCAGATCGAGGCGGTGGTTGACGCCGCCGCCGCAGACCACGGCGTATTTTTCGGGATAGCGCAGGCCGGGCAGGGTCTTTCGGGTGTCGAGAAGGCGGGTTTTCGTGCCGGCCAGGGCGGCCACGGCCTTGGCGACCATGGTGGCAATGCCCGAGAGATGGCAGATATAGTTGAGGATGACGCGCTCGGCCTTGAGCAGCGTGATGGCCGGCCCCACGATTTCGGCCACCACCATGCGGTTGGCCACGCGCTCACCGTCGGCGGCGAAAAGCGTGACCGAGCAAGCCTCGGCTTGGCCCATGCGTTCAAGGACCAGGGGGGCTATGGGCAGCCCGGCCATGACGGCCTCTTCCTTGGCCACGATGGCGGCGGTCAGCCGGTCCTCGGGGGCGAAAACAGCCATGGCGGTCAGGTCCGGCCCGTCTTCCTCGAGGGCGAGGTCGATGGAGCGGAAAAGATAGTCCCGGGCCTTGCCGGAAAAATAGCCTTCGAAGCGTAAGTCGGTCATGGCGCACCGCGTCGGGTAGGGGGCGGCGTCGGGAAAATCGCCTGCGCGCGCCCGGGTGTCTGAAGACGGCGGGCAAGAACCGCGCCGACGCGGCCGCAAGCCCTTGCCCTTGGCAAAAAGCCGCGCCGCCGCGAAAAAAATAGCTTTTTTCGGCCCCTGCCACAAGACCAGGGCGTGGCGACTTTTGACCAAATAGCAGCTTGGGGATGTCCCAGAAGTTCCCAAGCGGCCATTGCGGCACACCCTGGATGCCGCTTGGCGAACGTGGACCTGGTTCGCCAGGATGATCCGGGCGTTCGGGAAGGCCGCCAGCGGCAAGGTGCGCCCGTCCGGGCGCGCCGCTACCCGTGGCGCTTGCGCAACCTGGCCAGCCGGGCGGCCAGGCGCGGTTCCTGGCCCTGCTCCTTGGGCATGTAGAACTGCCGGCCCACCAGCTCCTCGGGCAGATAATCCTGCTCCACCCAGGCGTCGGGATAGGCGTGGGGATACATGTAGCCCTTGCCGAAGCCCCATTCCTTTTGCAGCTTGGTCGAGGGATTGCGCAGATGCAGGGGCACGGGCTTGACCCCGGACTGCATGATCTCCTTTTTGGCGGTCAGATAGGCGGCGTAGGTGGAATTGCTCTTGGGAGCCAGGGCCAGATAGACCACGGTCTGGGCCAGGGGAATGAACCCCTCGGGCATGCCGATGCGCTCCACGGCCTCGGCGGCGGAAACGGCCAGCGGCAGGGCCATGGGATCGGCCAGGCCGATGTCCTCGGAGGCCGAGATCATGAGCCGGCGGCAGCAAAAACGCGGGTCCTCGCCGGATTCGAGCATGCAGGCCAGGTAGTACAGGGCGGCGTCCGGGTCGCTGCCGCGAATGGATTTGATCATGGCCGAGGCCAGTTCGTAGTGGGAGTCGCCGTCGCGGTCGCCCCGGGCCAGGGCTTCGGGGAGGTGCTTGCGCAGTTCGTCCGGGGCGCGTTTGTCCTCGGACAGGGCGGCCGTGTATTCGACCAGATTGAGCAGCGTGCGGCCGTCGCCCGAGGACAACATGGCGATGGTCTCCAGACTCTCCTTGGCCAGATTCATGCCAGCCTCGCGCGCGCCGCGCTCGGCCAATACCATGAGCTGGGGATGGGTCAGCGGCCCCAGGCGCAGGACGTGCAGGCGCGACAGGAGCTGGCGCGTCACGGAAAACGACGGGTTTTCCGTGGTGGTGGCCAACAGTACGATGTCGCCGGTTTCGAGAATGGGCAGGAAAAAGTCCTGCTGGGCCTTGGAAAAGCGGTGCAGCTCATCGAGGATAAGGATTTCCTTGCCCTTGATGAGTTCGCGCAGGGCGGCCAGCCCGGCTTCCGGGGCGCTGACGCGCACATAGGGCCGGCCCTTGGCCCGGGCGAGAATGAGCGCCAAGGTGGATTTGCCGCAGCCCGGCGGGCCAAACAGCAGCAGGCTCGGCAAACGCGGCGCGGCCAGCATGTTGGTCAGCCGCGAGATGACATGGGCCTGCCCCACGAACTCTTCAAGCTTGGCCGGCCGGATGCGCTCGGCCAGGGGGCGTTTTTCGTTTCCGAGCAAATCCATGCAAGTCGCCTCGTTGATGTGGTCGTGGGGGAAGCCTCCGGCGGCCAAAGGGCGCTGCCCTTTGGAATCCCGTTTCGGGTTGGGCTGGAGACTCTCCGCCGTGGTTGGCGAAGGTTATCGGTCGGCGACCGTTCTTTGTCGTTGCGTACGACGCATCAAGGCATCGGGACTCGTTGACGTCAGGTCAACGGCAGTCTCCGTCAAGTCCAATCGATACTTTTCAACCGACATAACGCCTATACCCGTCGAACCCCTTTACACTTTTCTCCATGTGGGGGGTCCCGGGGGCGCGGGCCCCCGGCCCCCCGGGGGGGTGTTTTGCCCGAGG
>JAEZMB010000257.1 GCA_023435825.1 Pseudomonadota bacterium
AGCCCTTCCTCATGCCCATCGAAGACGTGTTCTCCATCTCCGGCCGCGGCACCGTCGTGACCGGTCGTGTCGAGCGCGGCATCGTCACCGTGGGCGACGAAGTGGCCATCATCGGCATCAAGGACACCGTCAAGACGACCTGCACCGGCGTCGAGATGTTCCGCAAGATCCTTGATCAGGGCCAGGCTGGCGACAACGTCGGCGTGCTCCTGCGCGGCGTCAAGCGTGACGACGTCGAGCGCGGCCAGGTTCTGGCCAAGCCCGGCTCCATCACCCCGCACCGCAAGTTCAAGGCTGAAGTCTACGTCCTGAACAAGGAAGAAGGCGGCCGCCACACCCCGTTCTTCACCGGCTATCGTCCCCAGTTCTACTTCCGCACCACCGACATCACCGGTGTGGTTACCCTGAACGAGGGCGTCGAAATGGTCATGCCGGGCGATAACGCCACCTTTAACGTGGAACTGATCGCCCCCATCGCCATGGAAAAGGGCCTGCGCTTCGCCATCCGCGAAGGCGGCCGTACCGTTGGCGCCGGCGTCGTTTCCGAGATCGTGGAGTAAGCGATGCGGATCAACGTCCAGTTACAGTGCACCGAGTGCAAGCGCAAGAACTACGCCACGGAAAAGAACAAGAAGAACACGACCGGCCGTATGGAACTGAAGAAGTACTGTCCTTTCGACCGTAAGCATACGGTCCACAAGGAAACGAAGTAGGTTCCGGTCGTTAAACGCAGGGCAGTAGCTCTAACGGTAGAGCATCGGACTCCAAATCCGAGGGCTGGGGGTTCGAATCCCTCCTGCCCTGCCATTTTCAAGCAAGGCGTAGGTCATGGCCAAAGACAAGACCCAGGCGGCCGACGGCGCGGAAAAGCCCGTCAAGGCCAAGGCCTCTTCCGGCAAGGTCCGGGAAGAGGCCGGCAAGGACGGGGTTTCCCTGACCGGCCGCGTTGATCAGGCCAAGGAATTCTTCGAACAGGCCAAGGGCGAGCTGCGCAAGGTCACCTGGCCCACCCGCGAAGAAACGGTGAAGACCGGGATCGCGGTCCTGGTTTTCAGCGTCGTCATGGCCATCTACCTGGGCGTCGTCGATATGGCCCTTTCCCGGCTCGTCGCGCTCATCCTCTCGTAACGGACACCACTATCATGGCTGAAAACGACGGCGTCGTCGACGAGCAATCCAACGCTCGCTGGTATATCGTCCACACCTACTCGGGCTTCGAGAACCGGGTGGAGCAGACGCTGCGGGAAATGATGCGCACCGGCCAGGATGGCGGCAGCATCAAGGAAGTGGTCGTTCCGACCGAGAAGATCATCGAACTGGTCAAGGGCGAGAAGAAAACGTCCACGCGGAAGTTCTATCCCGGCTACGTCATGGTCAAGATGGCCATGGACGACAATTCCTGGCACCTGGTCCAGTCCATTCCGCGAGTGACCGGCTTTATCGGGGGCAAGAATCAGCCTACCCCCATGCGCGACAGCGAGGCCCAGAAGATCCTCAGCCTGATGGTCAGCCGTCAGGAACAGCCCCGGCCCAAATATCACTTCGAGCGGGGGGACGAGGTCCGGGTCATCGACGGCCCCTTCGGCGGCTTCAACGGCGTTGTCGAGGACGTCAACTACGACAAGGGCAAGCTTCGCGTATCGGTCTCCATCTTCGGCCGCCAGACCCCGGTGGAACTCGATTTCGTGCAGGTAAGCAAAAATTAGGGCCTGGCCCTTTTTGTAAGGATAATCGCAATGGCCAAGAAGATCACCGCCAAAGTCAAGCTGCAGCTCCCCGCCGGTTCGGCCAACCCGTCTCCGCCGGTCGGTCCGGCCCTGGGCCAGCATGGCGTCAACATCATGGAGTTCTGCAAGGCGTTCAACGCCAAGACGATGGAGCAGAAGGGCACCATCATCCCGGCGCTCATCACCATCTACGCCGACCGCTCCTTCACCTTCATCACCAAGACTCCGCCGGCGTCCGTACTTCTGGTCAAGGCCGCCAAGATCGACAAGGGTTCGGGAGAGCCGAACAAGAACAAGGTCGGAAAGGTCACCGCCGCGCAGATCGAAGAGATCGCCAAGCTCAAGATGGTGGACATGACGGCCAAGGATCTGGAAGCCGCTTGCCGCACCATCTCCGGCACCGCCCGCAGCATGGGCATTGAGATCGTCTAACCGGCACGACCGCAAAAGGAATTTCCGCAATGGCCAAGCACGGGAAGAATTATCGCGAGGCGATCAAGGACATCGACCTCACGGCGAAATATGAAGTCAGCGAAGCCATGGCCCTGACCGTTCAGACGGGCAAGGCCAAGTTCGACGAAACCGTCGACGTGGCGCTCAACCTCGGCGTCAACCCCAAGTACTCCGACCAGATGGTGCGTGGCGCGGTTTCGCTGCCCCACGGCCTGGGCAAGACCATCCGCGTGGCCGCTTTCTGCAAGGGCGACAAGGAAACCGAAGCCCGTGAAGCCGGAGCTGACTTTGTCGGCGGCGACGACCTCATCGAAAAGGTGAAAAACGGCTTCCTGGACTTCGACAGCGCCGTGGCCACCCCGGACATGATGGCTTCCGTGGGCAAGATCGGCAAGATCCTCGGCCCCCGGGGACTCATGCCCAACGCCAAGACCGGCACCGTCTCCTTTGACATCGGCAAGGCCGTGTCCGAACTCAAGGCCGGCAAGGTCGAGTTCAAGGTCGACAAGGCCGGCGTGCTGCATGTGCCCCTGGGCAAGCGCTCCTTTGGCCCCGAGAAGCTGCTCGACAACTTCCGCGCCGTCATCGACGCCGTCATGCGCCTGAAGCCCTCGGCCGCCAAGGGCACCTATCTCCAGGCCATGGCCCTGGCCACCACCATGGGCCCCGGCATCAAGGTGGACACCCAGTCGGTGCGCAAGCTGCTTGAGGGCTAACCGCTTCCGACCCGAATAGCATGATCCGTCCCGAGCCAGAGGTGCGTCCTCTGGCCGGGACGATTTTTCGATATACAACAGGGCATCGAAGGCGAGTCAAAGACAGCGGGTGGGGACGTTCCCCTTAATTTCCCGCCGAGACCCCGCTTTGGCTCACTTGAAGGCCCGCCAACCCGCATGTGGAGGTAGGTACCGTGCAACGTGCGCAAAAAAACGAGATTATCGAAAAACTGCGCGCAAGGGCGGACCGGGCCGGCATCGTGGTGGTCACCGACTTTCGTGGCATGACGGTGGAGGAGCTGACGGAACTGCGCAGCAAGCTCCGCGCCGCAGGGATCGACTATCAGGTCGTGAAAAACACCCTGGCCCGGCTGGCGGTGAAAAATGGCGTCCATGACGCCCTCAAGGACCATCTCATCGAGAACAACGGCATCGCCTTCGGGTACGAAGACCCCGTCGTCGCCGCCAAGGTCCTTGTGGATTACGCCAAGACCAGCAAGAAGTTCTCTGTCAAGCTCGCCTGTCTCTCCGGAAAGATCATCGACGCCGCCGGCGTCGCCGAGCTCTCCAAGCTGCCGAGCAAGCCGGAACTCCTTGCCATGACCCTTGGCACCATGAACGCCGTGCCCACGAACTTCGTCAGCCTGTTCGCGAACGTCATTCGCGGCGCGCTGTACGCCCTTACGGCCATCAAGGAAAAAAAGGAAGCGGCCTAAAGCCTGCTTCCGCCAAAGCGAACCTTTTAGGAGGAACATTCCATGTCCGAGATCACCAAAGAGCAAGTTGTCGATTTCATTGCCAATATGACCGTCCTTGAGCTCTCCCAGTTCATCAAGGAGCTCGAAGAGAAGTTCGGCGTTTCCGCCGCCGCCCCGGCCATGGGCATGATGATGGCCGCTCCGGCCGCTGGCGAAGCCGCTCCGGCCGAGGAAGAGAAGACCGAGTTCGACGTCATCCTGACCAACGCCGGCGGCAACAAGATCGCCGTCATCAAGGTCGTGCGCGCCCTGACCGGTCTGGGCCTCAAGGAAGCCAAGGCCAAGGTCGACGAGCTGCCTTCCTCCATCAAGGAAGCCGTCTCCAAGGCCGAAGCCGAGGACGCCAAGAAGCAGCTCGAAGAGTCCGGAGCCACCTGCGAAATCAAGTAGCTTGCCGTTTTCGGCCGCTTGTGACTACAAAGAGCGCCCCCTCCGCGAGGGGCGGGGCGCTCTTTTTCCCTTTTTGTGATTTTTCGCTTTCCGCTTCCCCCTCGGTGGGGTAGACCCGAGGTTCAGGGACAAACCAGGCGCGACGCGCGCTCCGCAAGGCCAATGACAGGCGTTCCGCACGCCGTGCATCTTTCCAACGTCGTAGCCCTGCAACAGAGGACACAATGGCCCAGCTGACCAAAAATTTCGGCAAGATCGTCAAAACGCTGACCATTCCCCATCTGCTCAATCTGCAGATCGACTCCTACGAGCTGTTTCTGCAAAAAGATATTCCTCCCACCAGCCGGGAGGACGCGGGACTTGAAGGCGTCTTCCGTTCGGTCTTTCCCATCGAGGACTTCAATCGCACCGCCTCGCTGGAATACGTCAGCTACGAAATCGGCGAACCGAAATACGACGTGCCCGAGTGCATCGCCAAGGGCCTGACCTTCGAAGCGCCCCTGCGCATCAAGGTCCGCCTGGTCGTGTACGACGTGGATGAAGAGACGGAAAACCGCACCATCCGCGACATCAAGGAACAGATCATCTATTTCGGCACCGTGCCGCTCATGACCGAGAAAGGCACGTTTATCATCAACGGCACCGAGCGCGTCATCGTCAACCAGCTCCAGCGCTCCCCGGGCATCATCTTCGAGCACGACTCCGGCAAAAGCCACACCAGCCGCAAGGTCCTCTATTCCTGCCGCATCATCCCCATGCGCGGCTCCTGGCTCGACTTCGACTACGACCACAAGGACATCCTGTACGTGCGCATCGACCGCCGTCGCAAGATGCCCGCCACCATCCTGTTCAAGGCCATGGGCATGTCGCGCGGCGACATCCTGCGCTATTTCTACGAAGTCGAGCACTTCACCTTCGAGCCGCACCATGTCTACCGCCAGGTGCAGCCCGATTTCTACCGCAAGGAAAAGGCCTATTCGGAGATCCGCGACAGCGAGGGCAAGGTCATCGTCGCCGTGGACAAGCCCATCACCAAGCGGGCCTGGCGGCTCATGCTGGAAGCCGGCATCGAGAAGGTCGAGGTCGATCCGGCCACGCTGCTGGGCTTGTTTTTGGCCGAGGACCAGTCCGATCCGGCCACCGGCGAAGTGCTGGCCGAGGCTGGCGACGAACTGACCGCCGACCTCATCGAGAAGCTCAAGGACGCCGGCGTCGTCGATCTGCCCCTGCTGCACACCCGTGGCGTGGACACCTCGTCGTCCATCCGCGACACGTTGGCCCTGGACAAGACCATCGACACCATCACGGCCCAGGTGGAAATCTACCGCCGCCTGCGTCCGTCTTCGCCGCCGACCCCGGAAATCGCGGCCAACTTCTTCGAGAACCTGTTCCGCAATCCGGACTACTACGACCTGTCCCCGGTCGGCCGCTACAAGATCAACGCGCGCCTCAAGGTCGATCAGCCGCTGGATTTCCGCACCCTGGCCAACGACGACATCCTGAAGGCCGTCAAGCACCTGACCTTCCTCAAGGATTCCCACGGTCCGGCCGACGATATCGACCACCTGGGCAACCGCCGGGTGCGTCCCGTGGGCGAGCTGGTCGAGAACCAGTACCGCATCGGGCTTGTCCGCATGGAGCGGGCCATCAAGGAGCGCATGAGCCTCCAGGAAGTGGCCACGCTCATGCCCCACGACCTCATCAATCCCAAGCCCGTGGCCGCGGTCCTCAAGGAATTCTTCGGCACCTCCCAGCTGTCGCAGTTCATGGACCAGACCAACCCGCTCTCGGAAGTCACCCACAAGCGCCGCCTGTCGGCCCTTGGACCGGGCGGCCTCACCCGCGAGCGCGCCGGCTTCGAGGTCCGCGACGTCCACACTTCGCACTACGGCCGCATCTGCCCCATCGAAACGCCGGAAGGCCCGAACATCGGTCTTATCGTGTCCTTGACCACCCACTCCAAGGTCAACGACTTCGGCTTCATCGAGACGCCCTATAAGGTCGTCAAGGACGGCCAGCTCACCGGCGAGACCATCTACCTCGACGCCACCCGCGAAATCGACGAGGTCATCGCCGGCGCCAACGCGCCCCTGGACGAGAACAAGGCGTTTATCAACTCCATGGTCGGCGCGCGCATTCGCGGCGACCAGGTGGTGATCCCGCGCGAGCAGGTCACCTTGATGGACATCTCGCCCAGCCAGATCGTGTCCGTCTCGGCCGCGCTCATTCCGTTTTTGGAGCACGACGACGCCAACCGCGCGCTGATGGGTTCGAACATGCAGCGCCAGGCCGTGCCGCTGCTGCGCTGCGAGCAGCCGCTGGTCGGCACCGGCATGGAAGGGGCGGTGGCCAAGGATTCCGGCTCCTGCATCCTGGCCGAGGGCGAGGGCTTCGTCCACTACGCCGACGCCGAGCGCATCATCGTGTGCTACGACGACCCGGCCGTGGGCACGGACACCGGTTCGGCCAAGACTTACGAACTGCTCAAGCACCATAAGTCCAACCAGAACACCTGCTTCGGCCAGGTGCCGCGCGTGCTGGTCGGGCAGCGGGTGGTCAAGGGCGACGTCCTGGCCGACGGCCCGGGCATCCGCGACGGCGAACTGGCCCTGGGCAAGAACCTGCTGGTCGCGTTTATGCCCTGGTGCGGTTACAACTACGAAGACTCCATCCTCATTTCCGAAAATGCGGTCAAAGACGACACCTTCACCTCGGTGCACATCGAGGAGTTCGAGGTCGTGGCCCGCGACACCAAGCTCGGACCCGAGGAAATCACTCGCGATATTCCCAACGTCGGCGAGGAGATGCTTAAAGACCTCGACGACTGCGGCATCATCCGCATCGGCGCCCGCGTCGCTCCGGACGACATCCTGGTCGGCAAGATCACGCCCAAGGGCGAGACCCAGCTGACCCCCGAGGAAAAGCTCCTGCGGGCCATCTTCGGCGACAAGGCCCGGGACGTCAAAAACACTTCGCTGAAGGTGCCGCCCGGAATCGAGGGCACCGTCATCGACGTGCGCGTGTTCAACCGCCGCTCCGGCGAAAAGGACGACCGCACCCGCCAGATCGAGGACTTCGAGCTGGCTCGCCTGGACACCAAGGAAGGCCAGCACGCCGCCGCCATCGCCGCCAACGTGCGTCGCCGGCTGTGGCCGGTGGTTTCCGGCAAGACCGTGTTCCAGACCATCAAGGGCGTGAAAAAAGGCGAAGTGCTTCTCGAAGCCAACCACCCCATGACCCAGGAGGTCCTGGAGGCGCTGCCGGTCAAGAAACTGTCCGGGCTTTTCACCTCCAAGGAGACCAACGAGGCCGTGGCCGAGGTCCTCGACGAGTACGACCGCCACATCCAGTTCATCAAGGGCCTCTACGACCAGAAACGCGAGAAGACCACCGAGGGCGATGATCTGCCCCCGGGCGTCATCAAGATGGTCAAGGTCTACGTGGCCGTGAAGCGCAAGCTCAACGTCGGCGATAAAATGGCCGGCCGCCACGGCAACAAGGGCGTCGTGTCCTGCATCCTGCCCATTGAGGACATGCCCTTTTTCTCCCACGGCCGTCCCGTCGACATCGTGCTCAATCCGCTGGGCGTGCCTTCGCGTATGAACATCGGCCAGATCCTCGAAACCCACCTGGGTTGGGCCGGCATGGAGCTTGGCCGCCAGCTGGCCGAGCTGGTCGATTCCGGCAAGGCCATGGAGGGCGTGCGCGACAGGGCCAAGGAAGTCTTTGACACCGAGGAGACCACGGCCCTTATCGACGGCATGTCCGACGACGACCTGCGTGACGCCCTGCGGGCGCTCAAAAACGGTATCGTGGCCAAGACCCCGGTCTTTGACGGCGCCACCGAAGATGAGCTGTGGAGCTGGCTCAAGCTGGCCGGCCTGCCCGAGGACGGCAAGGTCACCCTCTACGACGGCCGCACCGGCGAGGCCTTCCACCGGCCGGTCACCGTGGGGTGCATGTACATCTTAAAGCTCCACCACCTGGTCGACGAGAAGATCCACGCCCGTTCCACCGGCCCGTACTCCCTGGTCACCCAGCAGCCGCTGGGCGGCAAGGCCCAGTTCGGCGGCCAGCGCTTGGGTGAAATGGAAGTCTGGGCTCTGGAAGCCTACGGCGCGTCGTACCTCCTGCAGGAGTTCTTGACCGTCAAGTCCGACGACGTCGGCGGGCGCGTCAAGATGTACGAGAAGATCGTCAAGGGCGACAATTTCCTGGAAGCCGGGTTGCCCGAATCCTTCAACGTCTTGGTCAAGGAACTCATGTCCCTGGGCCTTGATGTGGATCTCATCCAGGACGAAAAAAAGATCGCTAAGGCTCCGCCGCGGCGCTAGCGGCGCACCCGGGACCCCTGCGCCGCCCGCCTTTGGGAAATCCCCGAAGGCGGGCGGGCGCGGGGCCGCCCCCGGGTCCGTTCGCCCCCAAACGCCCCGGACCTTCGACATAAGCTTCACGTCCCAACCAGCCCGCCGGTTATCCGGCGGCGCAGCCGCGGGGAAGACCTCCCGCCATACGAGGTGACCGTATGTCCCTGGACGAATTGTTCAGCATGCGCGGCATCGGCCAGACCGGCGTGTCCAGCCGTACGCTCAAATCCATCCGCATTTCCATCGCCTCCCCCGAGAAGATCCGGGAATGGTCGTTCGGCGAAGTCAAAAAGCCCGAGACCATCAACTACCGGACCTTCAAGCCCGAGCGCGACGGCCTGTTTTGCGCCAAGATCTTCGGACCGGTCAAAGACTACGAGTGCAACTGCGGCAAGTACAAGCGCATGAAGCACCGCGGCATCGTGTGCGAAAAGTGCGGCGTCGAAGTCATTGCCTCCAAGGTCCGCCGCGAGCGCATGGGCCATATCGAACTGGCCGCCCCGGTGGCCCATATCTGGTTTTTGAAGACCCTGCCGTCCAAGATCGGCACGCTGCTCGACATGACCATGGTGGACCTGGAAAAGGTCCTCTATTTCGACTCCTATCTGGTGCTCGACCCCAAGGACACCAACCTCACCAAGTTCCAGGTCATTTCCGAGGAGCAGTACATCCAGGTCATCGACCACTACGGCGGCGAGGACGCCCTGGTCGTGGGCATGGGCGCGGAAGCCGTGCGCGGGTTGCTTGAGGAGATCGATCTGCTGACCCTTCGGGCCGAGTTGCGCGAAGAGTCCATGACCACCAAGTCGCAGACGAAAAAGAAAAAGATCATCAAGCGCCTCAAGGTCGTCGAGGCCTTCATCGAATCGGCCAACAAGCCCGAGTGGATGATCATGGAAGTCATTCCGGTCATCCCGCCCGAGCTGCGCCCCCTGGTCCCCCTGGACGGCGGCCGCTTCGCCACCTCGGATCTCAACGACCTCTACCGCCGCGTCATCAACCGCAACAACCGCCTCAAACGGTTGATCGAGCTTGGCGCGCCGGACATCATCATCCGCAACGAAAAGCGCATGCTCCAGGAAGCCGTGGATGCGCTGTTCGACAACGGCCGTCGCGGCCGGGCCATCACCGGCACCAACGGCCGGCCGCTCAAGTCCCTGTCCGACATGATCAAGGGCAAGCAGGGCCGCTTCCGTCAGAACCTGCTCGGCAAGCGCGTCGACTACTCCGGCCGTTCGGTCATCGTCGTCGGCCCCCGGCTCAAGCTCCACCAGTGCGGCCTGCCCAAGAAAATGGCCCTGGAGCTGTTCAAGCCCTTCATCTACTCCAAGCTGGAAGAAAAGGGCCTGGCCACCACCATCAAGACGGCCAAGAAGATGGTCGAGCGCGAAGAACTGGTGGTCTGGGACATCCTCGAAGACGTGGTGCGCGAGTACCCGATCCTTCTCAACCGCGCCCCGACGCTGCACCGCCTGGGCATCCAGGCCTTCGAGCCGACCTTGGTCGAAGGCAAGGCCATCCAGCTGCACCCGCTCGTCTGCTCGGCCTACAACGCCGACTTCGACGGTGACCAGATGGCCGTCCACGTGCCCTTGTCCGTCGAAGCCCAGATCGAATGCCGCGTGCTCATGATGTCCACCAACAACATCCTGTCGCCGGCCAACGGCACGCCCATCATCGTGCCGTCCCAGGACATCGTCCTGGGCCTGTACTACCTCACCATCGAGCGCAGCTTCGCCAAGGGCGAGGGCAAGATCTTCGCCGACACCGGCGAGGTCATCTGCGCCGTGGACGCCGGGGTGGTCAGCCTGCACGCCCGCATCACCTGCCGCATTAACGGCGAGCGCATCAAAACCACGCCGGGCCGCATCATCGTCGGCGAACTCATGCCCGAGGGCGTGCCCTTCGAGCTGGTCAACACCGTGCTCAACAAGCGCAGCATCGGCAAGCTCGTCGGCGACACCTACCGCATGGCCGGCACCAAGGCCACGGTCATCCTGTGCGACCGCTTAAAAGACCTCGGCTACGAGTACGCGACCCGGGCCGGCGTCTCCATCGGCGTCAAGGACCTGGCCATCCCGTCCACCAAGGCCCGTTTGCTGGAAGCCTCGCAGAAAGAGGTGGACGACATCGAAATCCAGTACGGCGAAGGCATCATCACCCGTACCGAGAAATACAATAAGGTCGTCGACGTCTGGACCAAGGCCACCAACGACGTGGCCACGGAAATGATGAAGGAGATCTCCTGGGATACCCTCACTGATGAAGCGTCCGGGCGGGTGGAGAAGAACACCTCCAGCAACCCGATCTTCATGATGATCCACTCCGGATCGCGAGGCAACCAGGACCAGATGCGCCAGCTGGCCGGTATGCGCGGGCTTATGGCCAAGCCGTCCGGCGAAATCATCGAGACGCCCATCACCTCGAACTTCCGTGAGGGCCTCTCGGTCGCCCAGTACTTCAACTCCACCCACGGCGCTCGTAAGGGTTTGGCCGATACGGCGCTCAAGACCGCCAACTCCGGTTACCTGACCCGCCGTCTGGTCGACGTCGTCCAGGACGTCATCATCACCGAGATCGACTGCGGCACCGTCGACGGCCTGGAGATCACCCACTACGTCAAGGCCGGCGACATCAAGCAGCGCGTCCACGAACGCGCCCTGGGCCGGACCTGCATGTTCGACGTCTACGATCCGGTCACCGACGAGGTCATCATCCCGACCAACGCGCTCATTGACGAGCACTACGCCCAGGTCATCGAAGACAAGGGCTTCAGCTCGCTGATGATCCGCTCGACCCTGACCTGCCAGTCCAAGCACGGCGTGTGCGCCATGTGCTACGGCCGCGACCTGGCCCGGGGACACCTGGTCAACGTCGGCGAGACCGTGGGCATCATCGCCGCCCAGTCCATCGGCGAGCCGGGCACCCAGCTCACCATGCGCACCTTCCACATCGGCGGCACGGCGGCGCGCGAAATCGCCCAGTCGTCGGTGACGGCCCAGCACAGCGGCCGCATCGTGCTCTCGCGCGTCAAGTCCATCGTCAACCAGCAGGGCCACACCATCATGATGGGCAAGTCCGGCCAGGTTTCGGTGGTCGACGACCAGGGCCGCGAGCGCGAGCGCTACAGCCTGCCGTCCGGCGCGAAGTTGTACGCCGTAGCCGGCCAGGAAGTGAAAAAAGACCAGCTGCTGGCCGAATGGGACCCGTTCAACGAACCGTTCGTCACCGACGTCGCCGGTGTGATCAAGTTCACCGACATCGTGGAAGGCAAGACCTACCAGGAGAAGGTGGACGACGCCACCAAGCGCGCCACGCAGACCATCATCGAATACCGCACCACCTCGTACCGTCCGTCGGTCTCCATCGTGGACGAGCGGGGCAATCCCAAGTTCCGGCCCGGCACCAACACCCCGGCCATCTTCTCCATGCCCGTGGGCGCGATTCTCATGCTGCGCGACGGCCAGGAGGTCTTCGAAGGCGACATCATCGCCCGTAAGCCCCGCGAATCGTCCAAGACCAAGGACATCGTCGGCGGTCTTCCCCGCGTCGCCGAGCTCTTCGAAGTCCGCAAGCCCAAGGAAATGGCGGTCGTCTCGGAAATTGACGGCCTGGTCTCCTTTGGCCCGGAAACCAAGGGCAAGCGCAAGATCATCGTCACCCCCGAGGCCGGCGATCCCAAGGAATACCTCATCCCGCGCGGCAAGCACGTCACGGTCCAGGAAGGCGACTTCGTGGAGGCCGGCGAACTGCTGACCGAAGGCTACCCGGAACTGCACGACATCCTGAAGATCAAGGGCGAGAAGTTCCTGGCCAAGTACCTCGTGGACGAAATCCAGGACGTGTACCGGTTCCAGGGCGTCGGCATCAACGACAAGCACATCGAAATCATCGTGCGCCAGATGCTGAAAAAGGTCTCCATCCTCGATTCCGGCGAGACCAACTTCCTCATCGGCGAGCAAGTGGACAAGATCCGCTTCATGGAAGAGAACCTCCGGGTCATGGAAGAGGGCCTCAAACCGGCCATGGCCGAACCGCTGGTTCTCGGCATCACCCAGGCCTCGCTGTCCACGGATTCGTTCATCTCGGCGGCCTCCTTCCAGGAGACCACCAAGGTGCTCACCGAAGCCTCGCTCATGGGCAAGGACGACTCCCTGCGCGGCCTCAAGGAAAACGTCATCGTGGGCCGGCTCATCCCGGCCGGCACCGGCTATCGTCGCTACATGGACAGCGAAATCGCCGTGCCGCGCCAGCCCGAGCGTCCCGACCGGTTCCTGGAGGAGCTGGAGGAAAGCCCCATCGTCGGCAGCATCGATCTCGACTAGCCGATCAGGGCGTCAATCGACACGTCAGGGGACTCCGCAAGGGGTCCCCTTTTTTTGCGTCGGTTGCGCCTTGGGGCATGGGCTCTGCTTGAGCAAGGGCGGAAGGCCCTTGGGCGAGTCGACCCATGGCAGGTTGCTTTGCCGGTAACCGGGGAGCGAGGGCAGTTCGCAGGAAGGCCTTTGGGGAGTCACCTGCGCCCGGGGTGAGGGGAAGGCGCGTCAAACAGCCGGGTCAGATGGAAAGGCGCGCAGCACGAGGCGGTCCCGGCCGGCCGCCTTGGCCTCGTACATGACGGCATCGGCGGCGCTCACCATGTCCTCGATGCCGCCTTCGACCACGACGAAAGAGACCGCGCCGATGCTCAGCGTCACCGGCCAGCGGCGCTGGCCCATGGCTTCCCGGATCTTGTCGCGCAAGGATTCCAGACGAGTCCGGGCGTCCTGCGCCGTCATGCCCGGCATGATGGCCGCGAACTCGTCGCCGCCAAGCCGCGCCAGCAGGTCCTCGGCCCGGAAATGGGCCCGCATGCCGGCGGCCACGGTCCGCAGCAGATCGTCGCCCACGGCGTGGCCCAGGGTGTCGTTGACCTCCTTGAAGCGGTCCAGGTCCATGAAGGCCATGGTCACGGGCAGGTCGTGGCGTTTGGCAAAGGTCAGGATGGTCGCGCCCAATTCCAAAAAATAGCGTCGGTTCCACAGCCCGCTGAGCTGGTCCTGGCGCGAGTTGTCCCATTCCTGCTGCAAGGCCCGGCGCAGCCGTTTCAGGAGCACGATGACGCAGCCGATGGTCACGGCCCGGGTCGCGGTGTTGCAGACCAGCGGCAAAAGCCCCGACTGGCCGCCGTCCAGCCGGATGTCCGTATAGGCCCACTCGGCCAGGCAAAACACGGTGGTGCAAACGCAGGCGATGTTGCCCAGACACCAGGCCGAGGCCAGCAAGGGCAATGTATAGAGGCTGTTGAACTCGTAGGCAAAGCCGGTGACGTAGTGGAGTCGGGCGATGAGGTCGATCAGCACGAAGCAGGCGGCGGTCAATAACCACTTTTGCGTCGTGCTCGGCTGCCAAAGGATATTGGGTGACATATGCATCCAGGGCGTCGCCAGTTTGGGGCTTTTGCCGTGGGCGCAGCCCGTGGTCTTCTGAAAGAGGAGACTACTGGACAGTATGCAATATCCCACTGCTCCAGACAATTCCCTTTATGCCTGGATTGCTGGAAAATTTGCGTTCTTGTCGTCTGGTTGGATATCAGTTCTTTTCGGTTGCGAAATGGTCGGATTTGGCGCAAACTCGTTGTCTGATTGATAAGAAATACAACAAATAAAATGGTTTTGTGAAAATTGTAGTATGTGGTCAAGCCTGGGTCCAGGCCATTTCTTCCGGCATACTTATGGGCGACGCCGAAGGACTTGTAGGTCATCTGAAAGTTTTTCGGTTTTGTAACATGGACTGTCTGGTGCGTTGCGGAGACAAGATAACGGATTGACGGCCATGCCACGAACTTGGATCGGAATATTGCTGACGGTGTTGACCGTCATCGTGCTCAGCCTGTGCAAGCTCCAGGGCTTCACGATTCCCAATCCCGTTCTGATTTTTGCCCTTTCCATCGCCTTGTCGGCCTTTCTCGGCGGCTGTCTGGCCGGCTTTTGCAGCGTGGCCATCGCTTTGGGCTATGTGCTGGTGGACTGGTCCCAGCCAGAGGCGCTTTTCCGCTACAGCCCGGTCAACATGCAGCGGCTGATCGTTTTCCTGGCCACCATGCCGCTGTTGGCCCTCCTCGTGTGCCAGCTGCACCGCAGCAACCGCGAGCGCCTTGCCGCCCTTTCGGCCAGGAGCGAGGAGTTGGAAGCGATTCGCCAGCGCCTCCAGCGGGCCGAACTCGTGGCCATGACCGGCAACTGGGAAGTGGATGTGGCCACCGGGGCGCTCTCCACGTCCGAAGGGGCGCGGCGCATCTACGGCCTCGGCGACAAGGAGATGACCCTGGACGAGGCAAAGGACCGGCCCTTGCCCCAGTATCGCCAGATCCTCAACGCCAGTTGGACAGCGTTGCTCGAACACGGCGAACCCTATGCCGTGGATTTCCAGATACGGCGGCCAACCGATGGGGCGCTTGTCGACATCCACTCGCGGGCCACCTACGACGCCGCGACCGGCAGGGTGTTCGGCATCATCCAGGACGTCACCGCCGCCAAACAGGCGGAAACGGCGCTCATCGCCGCCCGTCGTCGGGCCGATGAAGCCAATGCGGCCAAGAGCCGGTTCCTGGCCACCATGAGCCATGAGGTGCGCACGCCCTTAAACGGCCTTCTTGGCATGTTGCAGGTGTTGGAAGAGGCCGAGCTCTCGCCTTCGGACCGGGATTGCCTGGAAGCCGCCCTGGCGTCGGCGCGCCATCTTGGCGCGCTGGTCTCGGACATCCTGGACCTCTCCCGCATCGAATCCGGCCGTCTGGAAACCGTCCAGGAGGCGTTCTCGTTGCCGGCCGTCATTTCGGAAGCCTGCGCCCCCCTGGCCGCCCTGACCCGGGCCAAGGGGCTGGCCTGGAGCCTTTCCCTGGACGAAGCCCTGCCGGAGCGGGTGATCGGCGATTCCCAGAAATTGCGCCGGGTGCTCAACAACATTATCGGCAATGCCGTCAAGTTTACGACCCAGGGCGCGGTGCGGATCGATTTCCGGCTTGTCCGCGTCCGGGGCGATCAGGCCCTGGTGCGTTGCCTGGTTTCCGACGACGGTCCGGGCGTTTCCGAAGATTTCCTGCCGCGTCTGTGCCTAGTGTTTTCCCAGGAGCGAGGCCAGCAGGGCGCGCCGGAGCTGCCCGGCGTCGGCCTGGGATTGTCCATTGTCCGGGAATTGATGCGTCTTGTCGGCGGCGAGGTGACCATCGACAGCCGGGAGGGGGAGGGGACCGACGTCTACCTCACGTTCCAATACCGGCTGGCCGCGTCCTGCCCGCTGCCGGATCGGGAGGCCGTAGCGGCTCCGACGACAGGGCTTCGGGTGCTGGTGGCCGAGGACGACGCCGTAAGCCGTCTGGCTTGCCGCCAGTTGTTACGGCGTCTGGGCCACACCGTCACGGACGTGGCCAACGGCGCGCTGGCCCTGGCCGCCCTGGCCGAGGCGGATTTCGATCTGGTGGTCATGGATCTGCAAATGCCGGAGATGGACGGCCTTACGGCCATCCGGGCCATTCGCGGCGAGGCGCGTTTCGCGGCCAAGGCCGGCATTCCCATCGTGGTCATGACCGCCTGCGCCTTCACCGAGGACCGCGACAGGTGTCTGGCCGCCGGAGCCGACGCCTATCTGTCCAAGCCCGTGGAAAAGGCCGCCCTGGGCCGTGCCATCGAGGCGGCCCTGGCCGTGAGGCGGGGCAGGGGATAGGCTTCCCCATTGTCTGGCCGGCTTGTCAGGGACGCGGTTTCGCGGCATGGATGGCGCAAGGGGGAAAACGCATGGCCGGTGGTTGGACAGCGGACGGCGCGGTGCAGGACCAGATCGCCCATTCCGTGGAAGACGAGGCGGCCCGGGCGCGCAGCCGGTTGCCGCGAGGCGAAAGTTTGCTTGTTTGCGAGGCCTGCGGCGAGGACATCCCCGAGGCCCGGCGCAAGGCCCTGCCCGGGGTGCGGCTGTGCGTGGCCTGCCAGGAGGAGCGCGACGCCGACGAGGGCGCGGCCAGCCTCTACAACCGGCGCGGCAACAAGGACAGCCAGTTGCGCTGACGCCCCGAGCCCTCTTGGGCTTCTCGCCGACATAGAGGCATTCCCCGCCGCCCCCTTAAACCTTTCTCCATATGGGGGGTCTGGGGGCCACAGGCCCCCAGCCGCCGGAGGCACTCCTCCGCCTTTTCCCTAGCTCGACGTGTCGAGCAGCGAGCCGGTGTCGCGCAGCAGCAGATTGAGCAGGATATCCTCGACGGATGTGGTGGGCTGTTGACGCCGGGCTTCCACGGCCTGTTCCAGCAAGGCGGACTGGCCCTTGAGGTTTTCGGCCTGGTATTCCAGCCCGCTTTGCCGTTTGGTGTAGATGTCGTTGATGATGGTGGTGCTGCCGAGCTTGTTCGTGACCCGGGAGAGTTCCGTGGCCCGGTTGCCGGCGGTGCCCAGGTTGGCGCTGGTGAGCTGGCTGAAATTGAGGGCGTTGAAATCCTGGAAATTGACGTTGAATCCGCCGTTCTTGTAGGCTTGGATGTAGACGTTGCCGCTGCTGTCGATCTGGTTGGTGCCCCACTTGGTGCCGTCGAGCAGGGAGATGCCGTTGTATTCCGTCTGGGGGATGAGGCTTAATATTTCGCTGCGCAGGGAATCGTAGGTGCTGGTCTGGGCGGCCGTGGGCGTGGTGCTGATGGCGTTGATGATGTCCTGCATCTGTTGCAGGTTGTCCTTGATGGTGGCCACGCTCTCGTTGGCGATGCCGACCATGGCGGCCGCTTCCGAGACGTTGGCGGAATTTTGCAGCGTGGTGCGGACATCGGCCCGAAGCGTGCCGGTGATGGCCTCGTCAAAGGGGTTGGTGCGCGGCACGACATTGCGCGGGGCGAGCATCATGTCCCGCAGGCTCTGGCCCACCGGCCCGGCCTGGAACAGGTAGTCGCTCAAAAGACTTTGCTGCATCATCTGCATCGAGGTGTCGATGAGCAGGCTGCGTTCGTAATCGCTCAGCGCCATGGCCGTCCGCCCCGTTAAAATATCCCTTTACGTCGTCATCGGCCTTTGGCGGGGCGATCTTTAGGCGTGGCAAAAAAGTTCCCGGCCGGAGCCGGGAACTTGGGGAAACGCGATGTCGGGCAGGGGCGGCGGGGAAGGCCGGCGAAACCGCCTGGCCCCGGCCGCGAGGCGCGGGCGAGTCCGGGAACCGGGGCGAAACGGTCCCGCCGTCGTCGATTGCGGCAGCTGTGTCGGCCCGGACATCAGCGTCGTGGCGACGTTTTCGGAAGCGGCCGGCGGCTTAGGAGGCCGGGCAGGGGCCGCGATCCGGGGCGTAGCGGTTGACGATGGGCAGCCGCCAGTCCTTGCCGAAGGCCCGGGAGGTGATCTTGGGGCCGGGCGGGCTTTGGCGGCGCTTGTATTCGTTGCGGTCCACCAGCCGCGTCACCCGGTCCACCACGGCCGGGTCCAGGCCGCGCTCCAGCATGGCCGCCGGGGACAGCCCCAGTTCCACATAGGCCCGCAGGGCCGGGTCCAGCACGTCGTATTCGGGCAGGGAATCCGAATCCTTCTGGTTGGGCCGCAGTTCAGCCGTGGGCGGCTTGACCAGCACCCGCTCGGGGATGACGTCGAGGCCGGCCTGCTCGTTGCGCCAGCGCGACAGGGCGTAGACCAGGGTCTTGGGCACGTCTTTTATGACGGCGTAGCCGCCGGCCGTGTCGCCGTAGAGGGTGGAGTAGCCCACGCCCACCTCGGACTTGTTGCCCGTGGTCAGCACCAAGCGGCCGAACTTGTTGGACAGGGCCATGAGCAGCGTGCCGCGAACGCGCGGCTGCAGGTTCTCCTCGGTGACGTCAAAGGGCCGGTCGCCGAAGATGGGGCCAAGGGCGTCGAGGAAGGCCTGGAAGATGGGCTCGATGACCACGGTCTTGAGTTCAATGCCCAGGCGCTCGGCCAGGGCCGTGGCGTCCTCCAGGCTGTCGTCGGAGGAAAAGCGGGTGGGCATGGCCACGCCAAGCACGTTTTCCGGCCCCAGGGCGTCGGCGGCGATGATGGCTGTCAGCGACGAGTCGATGCCGCCGGAAAGCCCCAGCGCCACGCCGCAAAAGCCGGATTTGCGGACATAATCCTGGGTGGCCGTGACCAGGGCGCGGTAGACTTCGGCCACCGGCTCCAGGAGCGCGGCCATGGTGGCCTGGGCCAGGGCTGGCCGGGCCGGCGCGGCCAGGGGAGAAAGGGCCGTGCGGACCGGGCGGCAGGCCGGGGCCGGCTCCCATTTGCGGCAGCGCGGATCGAGCAGCCGCTGGCGGGTGGGCAGATCGACGTCGAGGTCGCACCAGACCATGTCCTCGTCGAATTGCCGTCCCCGGGCCAGGAGCGCGCCGTCCGGGGCGAAGACCAGGCTGTGGCCGTCGAACACCAGCTCGTCCTGGCCGCCGACCAAGTTGGCGTAGGCCACGAACGCCCCGTTGTCCGCCGCCCGGGTGGCCAGCATCCGCTCCCGGCTGTTTCCCTTGCCCATGTGGTAGGGCGAGGCGGAAATGTTGATGAGAAGCCGCGCCCCGCCGTGCTTGGCCTGCTCGGTGGGCGGGCCGTCGGGGTACCAGATGTCCTCGCATACGGACACGCCGAAAATAAGGCCCCCCCGGTCGAAGACCGTGGTTCCCTGGCCGGCGGCGAAATAGCGGTTCTCGTCGAACACGCCGTAATTGGGCAAAAACCGCTTGGCCACGATGCCGGCCACGGCCCCGTCATGGGCGATAATGGCGGCGTTTACGAGGTCGCCCTCGAACCAGGGGCAGCCAAATATCGCCGTCAGCCCCCGGGTCTCCCGGGCGATGTCCTTGGCTGCGGCCATGCAGGCGGCCACGAAATCGGGTTTGAGCAGCAGATCCTCAGGCGGATAGCCGGCCACGACCATCTCCGGGAAAACGACGATGTCGGCCCCGCCGTCCCGGGCCGCGTGCAGGCGGGAGACGACGGCGGCGGCGTTGGCGGCCACGTCGCCGACGGTGGGATTGAGCTGGCAAAGGGCCAGGCGAAGGGCGGGCATGGCGGCCTCCTTGGCGGTCAGGTTCCGGGAATCTCTAGCTCTTCTTGACCCGGCCGGCAACCGTGGCGGGGCAGGCAAGGGCGGGAGCGGCGGCATTTGGCCTTGCCGCCCATCTTCCTACCGGGTATGTCTGAAACCATGCACAGTCTTGTATCGCCGTTCGCCGGCGGGAAAAGCGCTTTCGATACGGCTGCCGGCAGACAGCCAGCCTTGGCGGCTCGAAGCCGGAGCGGAGGTGGTTCTTGAAGGGTTTTCGCGCCCCTGGCGTTGTGCGCCCGGGTGTGGCGCGGCGTTCGGAGCCTTTTCCACCGAGATGCGGCCTCCTGGCTTTCATTTTTCTGGCGTGTCTGGCCTGGCTGGGCTTCCTGCCTTGTCTGGCCGGCCCGGCCCGGGCCGAGCTGGCGGACTTCACCCCCGAGGAGCGGGCCTATATCCGGGATCTCGGGCCGGTGACGGTCTGCGTGGACCCGGACTGGCCGCCCTTTGAGCGCATCAATGCCCGTGGACAGTACGAGGGCGTGGGGGCCGACCTGTTCCGGCTGGCGGCCGAGGTGGCCGGGCTGCGCTACCGCATTGTGCAAACGGCCGATTGGGACGAGTCCGTGGCCGCCTCCAAGGACGGCCGCTGCCGGCTTTTGGCTTTTCTCAACCAGACTCCGGCCCGGGACGAGTGGCTGCTTTTCACTCCGCCGCTTTTCACCGACGCCAATGTCTTTATTACCCGCGAGGAGCATTTCTTCATCGCCGATCCGGCCGAGCTGACCGGCGAAACCATTGTTTTTCCCTCCGGCACCTCCATGGAGGAGCGGGTGCGCCGGGACTATCCCAACCTGCGCATCTTAAACAGCGCCTCGGAGCGCGAGGCCCTGGACATGGTGTCCGAGCGCAAGGCCGACATGACCCTGCGCTCCCTGGTGGTGGCCGCCTACACCATCAAGAAGGAAGGGCTGTTCAACCTCAAGATCGCCGGCAAGCTGCCGGGCTACGACAACGCCCTGCGTATCGGCGTGTCCAAGGACATGCCGCGCCTTCGCGACATTTTAAGCAAGGCCGTGCGCACCATCACCCCGGCCGAGCGCGAGGAGATCGTCAACCGCCACGTGTCCATCAACGTCGAGACCGTGACCGATTACGGACTCATCGGCCGCATCGCGGCGGGTTTTGCCCTCATCGTGGCCATCGTCGTGGCCTGGAACCTGCGCATCAACAAGCTTTACGCCGAGCTGGAGCGTCGCTCCCGCACCGATCCGCTTACCGGTCTGGCCAACCGCACCCATCTCGACGCCGTACTGCGCCAGGAGGCCGACCGGGCCGCGCGCTACGGCCGGCCCTTTGCCGTCATCCTGTTCGATGTGGACCT
The DNA here is from genome assembly GCA_023435825.1 of Pseudomonadota bacterium. GTDB lineage: Bacteria > Desulfobacterota > Desulfovibrionia > Desulfovibrionales > Desulfovibrionaceae > Solidesulfovibrio. Next base: position 20,791 of record JAEZMB010000257.1, read on the forward strand.
CTTCAAGGCCGTCAACGACGCCCACGGCCATCTGGTCGGGGACAAGGTGCTGAAGGCCCTGGCCGAAGCAGCCAAGGCGACCGTGCGGGCCAGCGACATGGTGGGGCGCTGGGGCGGGGAGGAATTTCTTGTCCTGTGTCCGGAAACCGACGCCGCCTCGGCCCTGGTTCTGGCCGAGCGCCTGCGCCTGGCCGTGCGGGAGCAGCGCTTCGAGACCGGCACGGTCCAGACCGTGAGTCTGGGCGTGGCCGCCTTTGCCCCGGGCGACTGTGTGGACAGCCTGCTGATCCGGGCCGACGACGCCCTGTACAAGGCCAAGAACGCCGGCCGCGACCGGGCCATGGCCGCCTGATCGCCGGCCGCCTCCGGCCTTCTCCTGCCTCCTGCAGCCCGCCCGATTGCCACGCAACCCGCCCTTGCCGCGCGGCCCGTCCCGGTGGCGCGGGCCGGGGCTGCTCAAGGCCGCCGCAGGCAAGTCTTTTGCTTCGCCTTCGCCGCTGTAGGCAGCCCGGCCCCTTGGTGGCGGCGCAAAACCGTGTTAGGCTCACGGGAATCCCGGACCAGCCTGCGTTTGTCCTTTGCCTGCGCGTGGCCGGACCGGCGGCGCGTGTGGGCGAACGGAGAGCGGCGGCAACGGCAACCGGGCGGGGTGGCGGATGCGGACCGAGGGGACTCAAGCGGCGGCGCAGGGCGTGGAGCAGGCGGAAAAACAGGCCGTGGCTGCGCTTTTCCAGGAAGGGCGGTTGGGCGAAATCGTCGAGCGGGCAACGAAACTCACCGTGCTGCACCCCGGCGACGCCTACGGCTGGACCGTCCTGAGCGCCGCCATGCTGCGCCAGGGACGAAACGAACAAGCCGTGGCTCCGCTACGGCGCGCCCTGGACATCGCCCCGCAGCAGGCGGGGCTGCACAGCAATCTCGGGCTGGCGCTTTTCGGCCTGGGGCGAACGGAGGAAGCCATGGCGTGTTTCGACCGGGCCCTGGGCATCGATCCCGAAGCCGTCGGGGCCAGGAACAACCGGGGCAACGCCCTGGAAGCCCAAGGCCAACTGGAAGAAGCACGCCAGGAATACGAGGCCTCCCTGGCCATCGCTCCGGACCAGCCGCGCACCCTCTACAATCTCGCCAACACCCTCTACGCCCTGGGCCGGCCGGCCGAGGCCGTGCCGCGTTACCAGGCGGCCCTGGCCCTGTGCCCGGACTACGCCTACGCCCTGGCCAACTGCGGCGTGGCCCTAACCGCCCTGGGGCGCGCCGCCGAGGCCGAGGACTGCGCCCGGCGGGCGCTGCGTCTGGAACCCGGACTGGTCGAGGCCCGCATCCTGCTGGCCAATACGCTTCTCGCGCGCGGCTATCCGGCCGACGCCCTGACCGTGGTCGAGGCCGGCCTGGACCTGACGCCGGGGCCGGAACTGCGCCGGCTCTTTGTCGCCTGCCTGCGCGGCCAGCCGTCCCCGGCTGCCGGCACGCCCCGGCGCGAGCGGCTTCTGGCCGCCCTGACCGACCCCTGGACCCGGAGCGTCGAGGTGGCGGGCGTGGTCTCGCCCATGCTGGAAGCCGATCCGGTCATCGCCGGCTGTCTGGAGCGGGCGCTGGCCGCCTGGCCCGGACGGCTCACGCCCCAGGATCTCTACGGTCCGGCCGGCCCCGGGGCCGTGGCCGGAGACACGTTGCTGCGCGCCTGGCTCGACGCCGGCCCGGCTTCCTCACCGGCCCTTGAGCGGTTCCTGACCCTGGCCCGGTCCTGCCTGCTGGCCCAGGCCGCCGCCGACGAACCCCACGTCCGCGACGTCACGCCGGCCGACGAACGGGTGACGGCCTTCCATGCCGCCCTGGCCCGGCAGTGCCGGGTCAACGAATATGTGTTTCATGTGTCGGCCGAGGAGGAGGTGGCCGTGGCCGTGCTGCGGGACTGTCTGGCCGACGCCCTGGCCGGCTGCGGACTTATTGCGCCGTCCTGGGTGCTGGCCGCGGCCGCCTACGGCCCGCTTCGGGCCGTTCCCGGCCATGCCGGACTGCTAGAGCGTCCCTGGCCCGAGGCCGTGGGACGCGTCCTGACCCAGCAGCTCGTCGAGCCGGCGGCCGAGCAGGAGCTTCGCGGCCGCATCCCGGCGCTGACCCCCATCGAGGACGGCGTGTCCCGGCTGGTGCGGCGGCAATACGAGGAAAATCCTTATCCCCGCTGGGTGTTGCCGGCCCCGGCCGAAGCGCCGGTGACGCTGGCCGCCAATTTGCGCGAACGCTTCCCCCGGGCCGATCTGGCCGGCGTGCCCGACGGGCCGGCCCTGGACGTGCTGGTGGCCGGCTGCGGCACGGGGCAGCATTCCCTGGAAACGGCCCGGGCTTACCTTGGCGCGCGGGTGCTGGCCGTGGACCTGAGCCTCACCAGCCTGTGCTACGCCCGGCGCAAGGCCCTGGAACAGGGCGTGGGCAACATCGAATACGCCCAGGCCGACCTGCTGCGTCTGGGCGGGATTGGCCGTGATTTCGATCTGGTGGAATCTTCAGGCGTGCTGCACCATCTGGTCGATCCGGCCGGGGGCTGGCGGACGCTTGTCCCCCTTGTGCGTCCGGGCGGGGTCATGCGCATCGGGCTGTACAGCCGCCTGGCCCGGCGCGGCATCACCAAGGTGCGCCGGATGATCGCCGACCGGGGCCTTGTCGCCACGCCCGAGACCATTCGGGCCTTTCGCCAGGAGCTTTTGGACATGCCCTGGGAACCGAGTTGGGGCCGCTTTTTGCTGGGGGATTTTTTCAGCGCCAGCGGTTGCCGCGACCTCTTGTTCCATGTGCAGGAGCACTGCCTGGATCTGCTGGAAATCAAGACCTTCTGTCTGGAAAACGGCCTTCGCGTCATTGGCCTGGAAGCCGAACCCGAAGTGGTCGCGGCTTACCATGACCGCTTTCCCGACGATCCGGCCGCCGTCAATCTCAGTAACTGGCACGCCTTCGAGGCCGACAACCCGGACACGTTTCTCAATATGTACCAGTTCTGGGTGCAAAGGACGGGCTGATCGCATGGATGAGCAGGCAAGCCCGCCGCAGGAGGCGCGGGATGCGGCCATGGGACGCGGCGAGGGCAAGCCGTGGATGGTGCGCCAGGCCGACATGGGCGAGGCCGGGGACATCGCGGCGCTGATTGCCCTGGCCTTTGGCGACGTGGCCCGGCGTTTTGACCTTCACGCCGGCAACTGCCCGACCCATCCCTCGCTCATGACCCGGGAACGCATCGAGCGCGGCATGGAACTCGGAACGACCATGTTGCTGGCCTTCGACGGGGGGAGGCTTTGCGGCTGCGTGGGCCTGCGTCGGCCGGTGGATGGGGTCAGCATCCTGGAACGACTGGCCGTAGCCCCGTCCTGCCGCCGCCTGGGCCTTGGCCGGCTGCTGGTCGGCCGGGCCTGCTCCCTGGCCGGGCAGATCGGCGCGGAGCAGGTTGAAATCGGCATCATCGCCAAACAGCACGAGCTGCGGCAGTGGTACGAAACCCTGGGCTTTGGGGCCGTGCGCACGGCCCGTTTCGAGAATCTCCCCTTCGAGGTCTGCTATCTGCGAAAGGTCGTCGGGGCCAAGGCCCCAGGTTAGCGGCGCGTCCCTTAAAAAATACGATAGTATTTTTAAAGAAAAATAAATGGTTTTAGCTCGTTGACTACAAGACACCATATGCGCTTTTTGCGGACGCGACACTAGCGGCGCTTCGTGGCCCGCCGGGCCGTCCCAAGCGGCCCGTGAGGCCGCTCGTGGCCTTCCTGAAGGCCCAGCAGCTCAGACGCCCTGAACGCCCCTAATAGGCCGCTTGGCAACCCCACACTGCCGCAGTCTCGCGGAGCCCGCGGGCGTGTGCCAAACGCGCCGAAGCCCGATCAGGGCAGCACTTTTCCCGGATTCAGGAGCCCGGCCGGATCGAAGGCGGCCTTGATGCCCTGTTGCAGGGCCAGGCTTCGCGCCGACAACTCCATGTCGATAAACGGCCGCTTGGCGATGCCGATGCCGTGCTCGCCGGACATGGTGCCGCCCAGGGCCAGCACCTCGGCGATAAGGTCTCTGGCCAGGGCCATGGCCCGGTCGCGGCTGCCGGCTTCGCCCGTGATGTTGACATGGATGTTGCCGTCGCCGGCATGGCCGAAGGCGTAGACCTTGAGATCATGGCGCTGGCCCAGGGCCGGCAAGGCGTCGATGAGGTCCGGGATGCGGGCGATGGGCACGGCCACGTCCTCGGACAGGTAAAAGGGCGCGCTCTCATGGATGCGGGTGGAAATCTGGCGGCGAATGCCCCACAGCTCCTCGCGCTCTTGGGCGCTCTGCGCCGGCAGCACGGCCAGCGCTCCGCCGTCGCGGCACACGGCCTCCATGCGGCCGATGTCGCGCGCCGCCTGATCCGGATCGCCGTCGGCCTCGAAAAGCAGCAGGGCCGCTTCCGGGCCGGGCAGATCAAAGGGCAACAGCTCGGCCACGATGCCCAGGCAGGCCCGGTCCATGAGCTCCAGGGCGCAGGGCGAAACGCCGGCGGCCATCACCGCCGCCACCGCCGCCACGGCCGCGCGCGCGTCCGGGAAAAGCGCCGCCGCCGCGCGGACCTGGCGCGGATGCGGAATAAGCTTCACCGTCAGCTCGGTGATGATCCCCAGCGTCCCCTCCGAACCGACCATCAGCCCGGTCAGGTCGTAGCCCACCACGCCCTTGCGCGTGGCCGTGCCGCAACGGACCACCTCGCCGTCGGGCAATACGGCCGTCAGCCCCAGCACGTAATCGCGGGTGACGCCGTATTTCACGCAGGCCGGACCACCGGCGTTGGTGGCGGCGTTGCCGCCAAGGGTGCAGGTGGTCAGGCTCGCCGGATCGGGCGGATAAAAAAGGCCCACATCCTTGGCCGCCTGGCGCAAGGTCTGGGTCACCACCCCGGCCTGGACCACGGCGCACAAATTGGCCGTGTCCAACCGCGTAATACGGGCCATGCGCGACAGATCGACCACCACGCCGCCCGCAACCGCCAGACAGCCGCCCGCCAGCCCTGTGCCGGCCCCGCGCGGGGTCACGGCAAACCCGTGCCGGCCGGCCAGCACCATCAGCCGGCTCACGTCCCCGGCATCGGCCGGAAAAAACACCGCCTCGGGCGGAATGACCAAACCGGCGTCGTCCTTGGCGGCAGCGTCCCTGGCCGCCTCGTCATAAACAAAGCCCGGCCCAAGTTCGCGCCCCAGCGCGCCCAGCAATGCGGCGTCCATGGTGTGTGTCCTTTAGGGAAGAGGGGTGGGTGAGAAGAGGGGAAAGACGGAAAGGAAGATGCCTCCGGCGGCTGGGGGCCTGAGGCC
>JAEZMB010000270.1 GCA_023435825.1 Pseudomonadota bacterium
CCCCCCCCCCCCCCCCCCCCCCCCCCCCCCCCCCCCCCCCCCCCCCCCCCCCCCCCCCCCCCCCCCCCCCCCCCCCCCCCCCCCCCCCCCCCCCCCCCCCCCCCCCCCCCCCGCCGGAGGCCTCTTCTCCGTCTACTGCACATCTCGACATTTGGCGCGCTTGGCCCTAGATTGTGGGCCTTCACGCGTCACCTTCAAGCTTGCCCAAGGATATTCCCATGCCCTGTCCCCGCTTTACCGTCACCGGTCTGGCCGATTTCGGAGCGTTGCGCGCCCTGCTCGCCACTCGCGAGGAAGCGGCCGGCGACGCCGAGGAAAAAGTCCGCCGCATCCTGGCCGACGTGGCCGAGCGCGGCGACGCCGCCCTGGTGGAACTGACCCGCGATTTCGACTGCAAGACCTTCGACGCCTCCTGTCTGCGTGTGCCCGCTGCCGACATAGAGGCCGGCAAGAACGCCGTTCCCGCCGCCGACCTGGCCATCATCGAGGAAGCCGCGGCCAACATCCGCGACTTCCATGCGCGCCAAAAGGAACAGTCCTGGTGGGTTCCGTCCTCGGGCGGCACCATGCTCGGCCAGATCGTCACCCCGGTGGACGCCGCCGGCTGCTACGTGCCCGGCGGGCGCGGCGGCGAAACACCGCTTATTTCCAGCCTGCTCATGAACGCCATTCCGGCCGCCGTGGCCGGCGTGCCCCGCATCGTGGCCGTGTCCCCGCCCCGGGCCGACGGCACGCTCAATCCCTACATCCTGGCCGCCGCCGCCGTGTGCGGCGTCACCGAGATCTACCGGATGGGCAGCGCCTGGGCCATCGCCGCCCTGGCCCACGGCACGGAGACCATCGCCCCGGTGGACGTGGTGGTCGGGCCGGGCAACATCTACGTCACCACGGCCAAGCGCCTGCTTATCGGCCGCATCGGCATCGACATGATCGCCGGGCCAAGCGAGATAGCCATCCTGGCCGACTCCACGGCCAACCCCGAATGGCTGGCCGCCGACATGCTGTCCCAGGCCGAGCACGACCCCATGGCCGCCGCCGTGTGCATAAGCGACGACAAGGCGCTTTTAGACGCCACCTGCGCCGAACTGGCCAAGCAAGTGGCGGCGCTGCCGCGCAACGACATCGCTGCCGCCTCCCTGTCCCACTACGGAGCGCTAGTCGCCGTGCCCGATCTCGACGTCGGCATGGAACTCATAAACGCCATCGCGCCCGAGCATTTTGAGCTGTGCGTGGCCGACCCCTGGGCCTTGGTCGGCAAGGTGCGCCACGCCGGCGCGGTCTTCATGGGCCATCACTGTCCCGAGCCGGTCGGCGACTATTTCGCCGGCCCCAACCATGTGCTGCCGACCATGGGCACGGCCCGGTTCTCCTCGGCCTTGTCCGTGTCCACGTTCACCAAGAAAACCAGCCTCATCGCCGCCGCCCCGGGCTACGTCGCCGCCAACGGCCCCAAGATCGCCCGGCTGGCCAGACTCGAAAATCTCGAAGCCCACGCCCGCAGCGTGGAATGCCGTTTGAAATAAGGAAGGAGCGCCATATATGCATGCCGTGACCGAAACCGACATCAAGGCCTATCCCCTGCGTTCCCGGGGCAAGGTGCGCGACATTTACGATCTCTCGCCGGACAGCCTGCTACTGGTCACTACCGACCGCATCTCGGCCTACGACGTCATCATGCCCGACCCCATTCCGCTCAAGGGCGTGATCCTCAACCAGATCACGCTGTTCTGGATGGAGATGTTCAAGGACATGGTTCCCAACCACCTGATCGCCTCGGACGTGGCCGCGTTCCCCGCGCCGCTGGCTCCCTATGCCGCCGATCTGGCCGGCCGGTCGGTGGTGGCCAAAAAGGCCAAGCCCCTGCCCATCGAGTGCATCGTGCGTGGCTTCATCACCGGTTCGGGCCTCAAGGACTATCAGGCCACGGGAACGGTGTGCGGCCATGCCCTGCCGGCCGGGCTAGTGGAATCGCAAATCCTGCCCGAACCCATCTTCACGCCGTCCACCAAGGCCGACCTCGGGGCTCATGACGAAAACATCACCCTGGACACGGCCAAGGAGATGCTTGGGAGCGCGCTTTTCGCCAAGGTCGAGGCCACGAGCCTGGCCATGTACGCCAAGGCCCGGGACTACGCCCGGGAGCGCGGCATCATCATCGCCGACACCAAGTTCGAGTTCGGCCTTATCGACGGCGAGCTGATCCTCATCGACGAGGTGCTCACGCCCGACTCCTCGCGGTTCTGGCCGGCTGAGGGCTATCAAGCCGGCAAGTCCCAGCCGAGCTACGACAAGCAGTATTTGCGCGACTGGCTGGTCTCCATCGGTTTCAACAAGCAGCCCCCGGCCCCGAACCTGCCCCAGGACGTCATCGCCAAGACCCAGGAAAAGTACCTGGCGGCCTACGAGCTGCTGACCGGAAAAAAATTGGCCTAGGCAGCATTTTTTGCTTGCCAAGGCCACGGGTTCTTTGTAATTACCACCGTCTCGCGGAGAGGTGTCCGAGCGGCCGAAGGAGTACGATTGGAAATCGTATGTACCTTAACGGGTACCGAGGGTTCAAATCCCTCCCTCTCCGCCACAGTTTTCAGGGAAGTCGGATGGCGGGTGCGCCGCCAACCCCGTCAGGTCCGAAAGGAAGCAGCGGTAACGGTTGTAGCCGGGTGTCCGGCTTCCCTTAAAAGCGCGAGGCAACTCGCGCTTTTTTTATTTCGCGCGCACGCGTCAGGCGCGCCGTCCGGGACCCGGATGGCGCGCCTTTTTTATGGCCGTGGGTAGAAAAGGAATGGTCAAAATTTATGCAATCAACTTTTGAATACAGAAGAAATGCTGTTTCGTGGTGGCTTGCCAAGGCTACAAATGCACGATTTTGTGCCCTAGCTTTATCGAAGACAAATGAAGAGACAGTCGCTTCTATTGCAGAAGAATACGGATATTCTGGAACAACATCCGTAGCTTTGCATGAAGGCTTTGTTCGTGAAGCATCTATTTCTCTTGAACTCATTGTCAAGGCCGTTATCGCGCAAAAAAATGAAATAGAATACAGCAATTTTGTGAAGCCAAGAATTCCTGCAAATCACAATCTTCCGTCTTTATGGAGACAGGCAGGATTGCCAGAATTGTCAGTAGAAAATCAATATCGACTACTGAAATGCAAGTCTGTACTAATGTGGTCAGGGCGTTATCCAACGCCAAGATCAGACGAACAGTGGCAACAAGAAATAGAATATTTTGATAAATTGCTGAATTTTATAGAACAAAAAGAAAGAACTCTCTTTAGAAAGACAATCGGTTTTACATTTGAAGACTTTGATAAATTATTTCAGATGGCAAACTCAAAGCTATCTTTGCTTGTACCCAAATAGGTATGTCCGCATAAACAGCTCTTTGTCTTTTTTTTCCTACCAGGTACAATCAAGTTACCCTTCAACCATGCCCGTTGAACTGTCTGTCTGTAGTCCGGCCTTTGCCAGGCAAGCCGTACGGTCTTGAGCTTGCCCGGCAAGCGGCCTTCTAGTCCGCCAAAAAGGCCAGCTCCTTCTCGGCAAAGTCCACGGCCTCCCCGCTCAGATAACCGGCCTCGATGCCATGGCGCAACAGCTCGACAAGGGTCAGGGGCGCGGCCACGGGCATGGGAAATTTTCCGCGCAGGCTTTCCGGGCGCTTGTCCACGAAGACGAACAACGACGGCTGGCCCAGGCCCTGCTCGACAAAAGCCCGGGCCGCCGTAACGGCCGTGCCGCCCGAGGTCAGCACGTCGTCCACAAGGACCACGGGCGCGCCTTTCTCGCCGCCAAATACCTGGCCGGACAGCCCCTTTTCCGAGGCATCGGCTCGAAAGAGCGCCAGAGGCAGGTCGAAACGGCCGGCAAAGGCCCCGCACAGCACCGGCGAGAGCAGGCTCGACACGCTGCCCAGGGTCAACTCCCGGCCTTCCAGCCATTCCCCGAACACGTCGCCGAGAAGGGCCAGATTGGCCGCTTCGCAGACGAAATGGCGCAGCGACACATAGACATGGCTCTGACGGCCGGATTTGAGGGTGATGGGCGCGTCGCGCACCACCACCGCGCCGGATTCCCAGAAACGCTCGATCAGGGCCTGGGCCAGGGCGATCACCTGGCCGCCTCCCGGTGGGCGTCATACATGGCCAGATGTTCGCGCAGCATCTCTGGAATGGGCAGGTTGTAGGGGCAGCGCGTGGCGCATTCGCCGCAGTCCACGCAGTCGCGCACAGTCTCCATGACCGCGCCGGAAAAATTGACCGCCTTGGCCGGCGATAGGCGCTTGGTCACCACCCGGTACATCATGGCGTAGGTGATGCGCACGCCCTGGGGACAGGGCTGGCAGTATTCGCAGCGCCGGCAAAAGCGCGACCCGAGTTCGTCCCGGTAGGCTTGGGCCTTGGCCGCGTCCGCCTCGGTCCAGACCGGCTCGCCCGAAAACACGGACACGGCCTGCTCCACCTGCTCGGCCTGATCGCAGCCGCACAGGACGAGCACATCTTTTTCCCGGCGCAGGAAACGCAAGGCGACCTCGCCGTCGTCGAGCATGCCGCCGGCAAAGGGCTTCATGACCAGGATGCCCATGCCCTTGGCCCGGGCTTCGGGGAAAAGCGCCTCGGCCGCCTCGGTCTCGACGATGTTGAAAGGAAACTGGATGGTGGCGAAAAGGCCGGTGGCCACGAGTTTGCGGGCCATGTCCAGACTGTGGGAGGTGATGCCGATGTGGCGGATCTTGCCCTGCTCCCGGGCTTTGACCAGGGCTTCCATGGCCCCGTCCGGGCCGAAGAGCGTCTCGTAGTCCTCGGGCGTGGACACCTGATGGGGCTGGTAGAGATCGATGCGGTCGGTGCGCAGGCGCGTGAGGCTCAGTTCCAGCTCCTCCATGGCCTCCTTGGCCCGGCGCATGCCGGTCTTGGTGGCGATGACCACCTTGTCGCGGATGCCCTCGAAGGCCAGCCCCATCTTCTCTTCGCTGTCCATGTAGCGGTTGGCGCTGTCGAAAAAGGTGATGCCGCGCTCCAGGGCCAGGCGCATGAGGCTGGCCGCCTCGTCGCGGCCAAGGCGGATGATGGGGATGCCGCCGAACCCGATGGCTGCTGTTTCGATGCCGGTCTGTCCGAGGCGAAGGGTCTGCATGGCTTGGCTCCTTTGGCCGCCCGGACGGCGGCGAGCTGGCGGTTTGGTCCGAGTTGTGACGCCGGCCCCGGCGGCTGTCAATGCGTGGGCCTGGCTGGACTGTCCTGGCTGGCTTTATGGCTCACGGCTTCGAAATACAAACTGGCCGCCACCCCCGCCAGACACAGCCCGCCGGCCAGGGCGATGGCCAGGGGCGCGCCGAGCAGGCTGGCCGCCCCGCCGGCCATGAGCGACCCGAAGGGAGCCATGCCGACCAGGGTGACGGCATACAGCGCCATGACCCGGCCACGCATGGCGTCCGGGGTGCGCAACTGGAGGATGGTGTTGGAGGCGGCGAAAAACAGAATCAGGCAAAACCCCAAGGCGGACGCGATGGCGGCTGAAAAGGCAAAAGTCCGGGAAGCGGCAAAGGCCATCATGCAAAGCCCCACCCCAAGCCCGCAGACCGCCCGCCAGCGCGACAGGCCCCGGCTTTCGCGCCGCAGGGCCAAGGTCACGGCCGCGACCACGCTGCCCGCGCCCATGGAGGCGGTCATGAAGCCCAGCTCCCGCGCCCCCTGGCCAAGGACGGCGTTGACCATCACCGGCAGCAGCACCATGACCACCGAGACGAAAAGACTCACCGCCACCAGGGCGCTCAGGATGGCACGAATCTTCATGTCGCCGTAAGCGTAGGCCAGTCCCTGGCGGATGGCTCCGCCGGCCGGCGGACAGGCCGGCGCGGGCGGGGCCGGCGGCAAGCGCATGGCGGCCAGGGCGGCGATGACGGCCAAATAGCTGACGCCATTTAAAAAAAAGCACCAGCCTTCGCCGATGGCGGCCACGAGCAGGCCGGCCAGGGCCGGACCCAGCACCCGGGCGCTGTTGAACATGGAGGAATTAAGCGCAATGGCGTTGTGCAGGTCGTCGCGGCCCACCATGTCCACCACGAAGGCCTGGCGGGTGGGCATCTCCACGGCATTGACCAGGCCAAGGAAGGCGGCCAACCCGACGACCTGCCACAGGGCGGCCGTGCCGGAAAGGGTCAGCCAAGCCAGCGTCAGGGCCTGGACCATGGCGGCGGCCTGGGCCAGGATGAGGATGCGGCGCTTGTTACCCCGGTCGGCCAGGCAACCACCCCAAAGGCCAAAGACAAAGACCGGAATATGGCTGGCAAAGCCGGTCAGTCCCAAGGCCAGGCTGGAGCCGGTCAGGCGGTAGACCAGCCAGGACACGGCCACGGACTGCATCCAGGTGCCGGTCAGGGAAATGAACTGCCCGGCGAAAAAAAGCCGGAAATTGCGGTGGCGAAAGGATCGCAACAGCAAGTCCCGGGCTTTAGTGTCTGGGGTCGGCATGGAGAACGATGAAACCTGCTAGGCCAGACCAACGACAATACGGTCTGGCGGCGCGCTAGACGCCAGACGCGCCGTTTTCCTGAGGCTGGGTAAACAGCGTGTGCAAAAGACGCATACTCGCGGTGACAAGCTCCACGTCATCGGGTTTCAGGCCGGCGAGTTTGGCGGCAAAGGAGGCCTTCACCGCTTCACGGGCCTTGGCCAGAATGGCGAAGCCCGCCTCGGTCAGGCCCAGACGCACCCGACGTCGGTCCTGGGCGTCCGGAGTGCGTTCGATAAATCCCCGGTAGGTCAGGGTATCGACGAGTTTGGACATGGAAGGCAGGGACACGCCGATGTATTCAGCCAGATCGGTGAGGTTCGAGCCGGGATTGTGCCGTAAAAAAGCCAGGCTGCGCAGTTCCGGCACACGCAGGTCCGGGGCGCTTTGGCTGCGCATGGTGCGCCGCAGATCCTGCATGATCAGCGGCATGACGTCGAGCAGCTCGCGGGCGCAGGTGTCGAGTGGATCGGTCATGGCTGTTCCCTTGGGATTAATAGTTAGTTTTCGAAACAGTAAGTCTCGGACAGGACCGCGTCAAGGCCGCTTTACGAGGATGCCAACAAGTCGTCGTCCATGTGGGCCGCCGGCGGCAACCCCAGGCTCCGGCAGACCGTGGCGGCCAGACGCGTTTGCGGCACGCCGTCGGCGGCGGCCAGGGGCAGGTTGGAAAAAAGTGAACCCGGTACAAAAGCAGCATCCACGCAATGGTCGCCGGACCATTTCTGGCGATTGTCGGCAAAGACCTCGCCGCCCGTGCCGCCGATGACCGAGGTCCAGGCCAGGCGGTACAGCGGCCGGCAGCCAACGATGAGGTCCGGAGCCGCCCCGGCCAGGGGGCCGCTGTAGAGGGTTTCCCGGCGGTGGACGGCGGCAATGGGCGAGGCCGGCCCATCGGCCAGGGCGGCAAGTCTGGCGGCCAGTTCCCCGGCCAGGGCGTCGGCCTCGCCCGGCGGCACGACGCCTTGCTGCTCACGGCCGGCCACATTGAGGCACACCGAGCCGAACCCCAGGGCAAAGGCCCGGGTGGCGGACCAGTCCACATGGCGAAAGAGCTCCCCGCTGTCGGCCGGATCGTGGGGCTTAAGCTTCATGTAGCCTTCACGTACAAGCCAGGCGTTGAGGCTGATCGACCGGGTGTAGGAACAAAAGCCGTGGTCCGAGCAGACGAAAAGTGCCGTGTCGTCCCCGGCCGCGTCCACGGCCTTGCCCACCACGGCGTCCATGCGGGCCAGGTGGTCGTCGATGACCGGCCCCAGACGAGCCGCCTCGGCTGCGTCATATAGGGGATGCGTCTGGTCGGCCAGCCGCCAGAAGCAGTGCTGGATGCGGTCGGAGGTGTCGAAGACCACGGAGAGCAGGCCCTCGCGAAACCGGCCCAGTTCGAAGTCGAGCATGGCCTCGCGCTCGCGGGTCACGTCGTCGCACAGGGCCAAAAAAGCTTCGTCGGTCATGACCCCGTCAGTGAGTCCCTTGGTCTCTTCGGGCATGCCCAGGGTGGAATAGGGGCCAAGGGCGTCGGCCAGCTCGGCGGCGTAGCCGGCCGGCGCGGCGATGGGCAGGCAGGGCTCGGCCGGGTCGATCTGGATGGGGCCGAGGTAAAGTTCCAAGGGGTTCAACCGGCCCAGCCACAGCCGAGCCAGACCGGCTATGGGAGCGCCCTGCCCGGTTTCGAAGCGCACGGAAAGATACGGCGACCACTGCCCCGGGCCAAGGCTCCCGGACTGGGCGCAAAGCGTGTAGTCCAGTCGGCCGTCCTGGCGCGTCAGGGCCAAAGGGACCACGGCCGGGGTCTTGCGCCCGGCGACCACGGTCATGGGGCCTTCCACGGCCAGGGTCGCCTTGCCGTCAGCAAACCGCACGGGCACGAACCGGCCCCGGCCGCCTTGGCCGGCCGCTTCCTCGGCGTACTGGACGTAGTTGCCAAGCCGCCCCTTGACGTCGGGCGCGCCGAGTCCGGACAGGACCGTGGCCTGACCGAAGGCCGGCGGGTAGCTCACTGGCCAGCGCACCACGGTTGTCGGCAGCCCGGCCTTGGCCGCGACCTCGAAAAAGGTCTCGCAGGCGTAGGCCGGCAGCGGCGCGCCGCCCGGACCAGGGCGAGTCAGCGACAGGCGCGGCAGATAGGTTCCCGGGGCACGCACGATGAAGTCGAAGATGCCGTGGCGGCCGGGATTGGTTCCGGTGGCCAGGCTCGTCCAGGCCACCGGACTCTGGGCCGGGTTGGACGTGGCCAGGGCGACGAAACGCCCGCCCGCGGCCAAGCGGGCCAGATGGGGTAGCCGGCCGGCGGCCAGGAGCCGGCGGCACAGTCCCGGATCAAGGCCGTCGATGCCAAGGACGATGGCTTTGCGAAAGGGCTTTGGCGACATGGAGTTCCTGTTCGGCGACGATCTGTCTATCGAAAACGGTTCTCCGCATAGCAAAAAATGTATCGCCTGCCCAGCCCCGAAACAACCTCGGGCTCAGGCCCGGCCGGCCAGGAAAGCCAGGGCGCGCATGGCCGCCGCCCGCCCTTCGGCCACGGATTCGTCCAGGGGTTTGGGTCCCAGGCACAGGCCGGCGGCAAAAAGGCCCGGCCGGGGTAGGTCCACCGGCGCGAACACCGGATGGGCGGCCGTAAAAAAGCCCAGGTGGCCGCACGGCAGATCGAAGAGTCCAGCCAGTTCGTCCAGGCCCGACGGAACCAGAGGCGCGGCCAGGATGACCACATCGGGCCGCAACCGGACCTCGCGACCGAGCAGCTGGTCGAAACCGGCTACGACGATATCCGGCCCCAACCGCTCCACCTGGGCCGGCGAGGCGGCGTCGTGGCGGAAAAAGGCCACTCCCAGGCGTCGGGCTTCGGTATACAGGGACTCGAAGCGGCCGTAGGCGGTGATGTCGCGGTGAAACACGGCCACCTGGGCGTCGGGCCGGGCTTTCTTGAGTTCCACGGCGGCTTGGAGGGCCTGGGCGCAGCAGGTCCGGGCGCAGGCGTCGTAGCCGCCCTGCCCTTGGCGCGAGCCCACGCACTGGATGAAGGCGGCCAGCCTTGGCGCTTCGTCCGGGCCGGGGTGCAGCCGCCGCCAGTTCTCGAATTCGAGCTGGGTCATGACGCGCGGATCGCGGCCGTAGAGATGCCCGTCCACCCGGGCTTCGGCCCCGCCCAGGGCCAGTATGGCCGCGCCAAACGCGATGTTCTGGCGGCCAGCCGACGTTTCCACTTCGCCGGTCCAGTCGCCGGCCTGGCCGGACAAGCCGACCAGTCGCGCGCCGCACAGCACCTTGATGTTGGGATGGCCCAAGGCTGCCTCGGCCATGGCGGCCACGGCCTGTCGGGTATCGCTGCCCTTCCAGACCGTGGGATGCTTGCGGGGATGGCCGCCAAGGGCGTCGGCTTTTTCAATGAGCACGACGGGAACCCCGCCCTCGGCCAGCCCCAGGGAACAAGCCAGACCGGCCGCCCCGCCGCCGACCACCAGCACGGCCGGCGTGTCGCGCCGTGGGTCCGGAACGGGAGCGCAGACCAGGGCCTCCAGGGCGGCGGCCGCCCCTTGCACCGTGGCCATGGCCGCGTCGGCCGGACCAGACGCGCCGCCGGCCACGAACAGGCCCGGCCGGTTGGTCACGGCCGGGGCAAAAGGGTTTGTCGTCACAAACCCCTGCTTGTCCGTCTCCAGGCCGCAGGCCGCCGCCAGCTCCCGGCCCAGGGGCGAGGGACCAAGGCCCACGGCCAGCACGGCCAGATCGATCTGCTCATGAATTTCGTCCCCTTGCTCGTCGACAAGGCGAAAAACCACGCCTCGTCCTTCCGGGCCGGGCTCCAGGGTGTGCGGCCGGGCATGGCGCACGGCCACGCCTGAAGCCTCGGCGGCGTTGGCCAGGGCCTGCCCTCCCGAGGCATGAACGCGCAGGTCCATGGCGTAGATGGCGCGCCGGGCTTCGGGCAAGGCCAGGGCCTGGCGCAGGGAAACGGCGCAGCACAGGCTGGAGCAGGCCGGGCGTTCCTCCGGCCGGCGCATGCGCGAGCCCACGCACTGGACAAAGGCCACCGAAGCCGGCGGCGCGTCGTCTGACGGCCGACGCACGCGGCCGGCCGCCAGCATGGTTTCCAGTTCAATGCTGGTGATGACGTCGGCGACCGGGCCGTAGCCGAAAAAGTCGAGTCCGCCGGGGTGGTAGGGAACCAGACCCGTGGCCAGGATCAGGGCGGCGGCCCGCAGTTCCAATGCCTCCGTTTCGCCGGTTTGCCGGACCGTGAGCATAAGGTCGCCGGGGCTGCCGGCCACGCCCAGCAGGCGGCAGCCGGACAGCAAGCGAATGCGCAGCTGGGCGGCCACGGCCCGGGTCAGGGCGTCCAGGGCCGGCCCGGCCGGTTGGCCGGTCTGGGCCAGGGCGGCTAGATGCCTGGCCGCGCCGCCAAGCATTGGCCCGGCATCGATAAGAAGGACCTCGCGACCGGCCGTGGCCAGATCCAGGGCGGCGCGCAGGCCGGCCGGACCGCCGCCGGCCACGGCCACGGGCAGGATGGCTTGGGGCTCCATGTCAAAAGCCTCCGTCGAGTTCGGCTTCGAAATGTTGGCGCTGCACTCGGAAGCGTTCGCTGGCCGCTGCGACTTCCGATGCCGTCCAAGGTGTTTCGATCATGGTCTCGGCCACGAGCTGCCAGAGGTATTTGACTTCGTAGCGGCAGCGGCCGGGATAAAACCGGGGCAGGCGTTTTTGCAGCTGGTCGCGGCAGTTGGCGCAGCCGACCACCACCACGTCGGCCCGGCAGGCTTCGAGCTGCTCCACCTTGAACCGGCCGTGGGCAGCGGATTCCTTTTCAAAGGGCATGGGCCAATTGCCGCCGCCGGCCCCGCAGCAATAGTTGTTGGCCCGGTCCGGGGACATGGCGACGACGTTTTCGGCTCCCACGCAGGCGGCCAGGATGGCCCGGGGTTCGTCGTAATAGCCCTTGCCGAAATGGCGTTCCAGTTCGCGGCCGTGTTTGCAGGCGTCATGCCAGACATAGGTCCAGCCGGCGTTTCGGGAGGGATCGAGAACGAGTCGGCCCGAGGCGATGCGGTCCAGGAGGTAGTCGTAGAAATACACGGCATCCACTTGCCTGGAAGGGTCTTCCAGGGCGCAGGTGGTCAACCCCAGACGGCAGCCGTAAGAGCCGCCGCCGCAATCCGGGATGAACAGGCGGGCCGCGCCAAGGCTTCGCATGAGGTCGAGCTTGCGCCGGGCCAGGACCAGGGAGACGTCGGCGTTGCCGGTAAATAAGCCCCAGTCCTCGGCTTCCCAGTTGCGCGAGGGCACGGTCCAGTCCTCGCGGGCGTTGTAGAAGATGCGCCACCACCACTTGAGGTCGTCGAAGTCGCCGAACACTTCCTTGGAATTGAGAAAAACGAGCAGTTCGGCGTTTTTCTTGTCCACGGGCACATAAAAGCCCGGACATTGTTCCTCGGCCAGCTCGTCGCCGATGTCGGCCAGGGTGTCGAGGTAGTCTTCCAGGGGGATGGCCAGGGTGTTGCCGGTCTCTAGCACCGAGGCCACGCCCTTCTCCAGGGTTCCGGGCACGGATGAACGCGGGGCCAGACCACGAAGCAGGGCAAAGACGGCCGGCAGGTCGATGCCCATGGGACAGACATGGGAGCAACGGCCGCAGGTGGTGCAGACCCAGGGAAAGGCCGAGGCGATGACTTCGGCTTCGCGGCCCATGGCCACCAGCCGTATGGCCGTGCGCGGATCAAAGCTTTCCATGCCCGGGGTGCCGGGGATGGGGCAACCGCTGGCGCAGGCTCCGCAGCCGAGGCAAGACCGGACGTCCAAGGCACGCAGCCGGTCCTCGGGTTCCGGCAGGGCGGCGGCGAGATCGAGCAGTTCCATGACGGTCTCCTGGGGCGGGCATCGAAGGGAAATACGCCGCAGACGCAAGGCGGCATTGCCGGAGAATGCAACGGTTTCGTGAAGAAAGCGTTGCCCGGGAAGCCGACAGGGAATCAGCGGTAGCGTTGTCCGATGAAGATAACATGCAGAAAAATAAATTAAAATTGGCTTTTTGAGAACTTGTCCGGCAAAGTTGTCGAGAGCTTTGAATTTACGGAACAAAATGGGGGAAATAAAAAAGGGTCCTGTTTCCTCATAGGCTTTGGCAGGAAGGTCGAATGATGTTGCGTCTGGCCACGCAGGTTCAGCTGGTCCCCGTCCACAACAGCGTCAGCCGGCGTGCCGGTATCCTGGTACACCAGCATGCCGGTTTAGCTGAAACCACCAACCGGCCCTGAAGGAGGTCAGTTCTTGATGGCGTAAGGGGCAGTTGCTAATGTCGTTTGACACCTGCCTCCTGCTACGTTGGTTCTCGTCAAGCGCCAACGACAGCCTCTTGGAGCTTACGACCCACCTATCAACCCCTTTAAACCTTTTCCACAGATGGGGGGTCTGGGGGCCACACGGCCCCCGCCCCCCGC
>JAEZMB010000277.1 GCA_023435825.1 Pseudomonadota bacterium
CCTTAGGCCCCTGGCGGGTGCGGGCAGAGCCCGCTCTTCCTCTTCGTCTTCGTCTTCGTCTTGGCCTTCATCCTCTCCCCTTCTCCCTTACGACCCCGCTCCCGCGCCCGCAGGCGGCGCGGGCGGCGGCGGGTTGGGGCTGGCTGGGGGCGGGGCTTTGTAGCCGTAGTTCCAGTTGGTGATGGGGCTGCCCATATCCATGGCCAGGGTGGCGGTGATGGCCGAGAGGGGTTCGGTGGGCATGCGGTTTTGGCGTTGGAACAGGATGTAGTCTTCGGTCAGGCCGGTTTCCATGGTGCCGCCGTGGGCCATGGACCACAGGCGTTCGCCGCTGCGGGCGTCGATGACGTCGAAGGTGAAGGAGACGCCGGACGCGCCGCGCGAGCCGCCGGACATGATGTAGGTGAATTTGCCGACCACGACGGTGTCGATGCCCATTTTGCGGGCCAGGGCCACGGCTTGGGGGGTGGAGGCGTTTTTGAGGTTGGCTTCGTAGAGCAGTTTGGGGAACACGCGGTCGCGGGTCCAGGTTTGCCAGACGACGCGGGTGAGTTGTTCGCCGAGGTCTTGGCCGTAGGGGATGTCCTGGGTGACCTGGAAGGGCACGATGAGGGCCGAGACGGGCACGGGCGGGGCTTTTTGGGGTTCGACGTAGACTTCGGGGTTGTTCCGTTTGGTCCAGTTGTCGATGTAGAGGGTGTGTTTATCGGTCATTTTGGGTTCGACCGAGCAGCCGGCGAGCAGGACGGCGGCGAGGGCGGCGAGGAGGCAGGAAAGCGTGGCGTGGCGCATGGGACCTCCGTAAATGGCCCGTTATTGGGGCGTGGTGGTGACCACCGGGGCGTCGGAGAGGGTTTTGAGGAGCTGTTCGCGGGAGGAGAGCAGGCTGACCCGCAGTTCGTGGCGTTTCTTGGCCGAGAGCAGGCGGAATTCCGGGCGTTCGGCCAGGCGTTCGAGTTCGCGCATTTCCTGGCGGATGCGGCGGATCTTGAGCAGGAAGGCTTGTTCTTCGGGGCGCACTTTGGAGGCGACTTCGGCCAGTTCGGCCAGTTCGCCGGCCATGGCCCGAAAAGCGTCGGGGTGGAGTTCCCGGACTTTTCGCCGCCATTCCGACAGGGCGCGCCATTTGGTCTGAAACCATGACAGCATGGGCCACTCCCGGGAAGGAACCTGTGAGTCTGCGTCCTTTATGGGCGTTTCGCGCCGGCCCCGTCAAGGCCGCGCCGGGCCTACTGGCCCGCGGTGAAGCTTTGCAGCATGGCCAGGAGCAGGAAGAGGTAGATGGACCATTTGATGAAGATGGCGGCCAGGGTCTGCGTGTAGGCGCCTTCGTGGCATTTCTTGAGGCCGATGGCTTGCAGGGCCATGTACCAGACGAGGATGACCGGGGACAGGAGCTGGCCGGCCACGGGCACGGCGGTGAGCACGGTCGGCGCGGCCGAGTAGCACAGCACCCGGAAGGTCTCGTCGAAGCTTTTTTTCGTGCTGCGGAACAGGATGAGCAGCAGGTGGGTCACCCAGGCGTCGAGGTAGACGCCCACGGAGATGAACAGGGGCACCAGGAGCAGGGCCAGCAGGAACGACAGCGGCGAGCTGCCCAGAACGCTGAGGGCGTCATGTTGTCCCGGGCTGCCGATGCGGGCGCGAAGGCCGGCCAGGGTCCACATGAAGTCGATGAGCAGCAGAAATTCGCTGATGAGCAGGTTGAACACCAGGGCCTTGGACTTGGGCCGGCCTTCGGGAAGGTTGCCGAAGAAGTCCAGGGGCTGGAAGAGGATCTTGCGCAGGGTGAGGATGAGCGCCGGGAAAAAGCCGTAGGCGTCCTGGCGTTCCCAGGGAACGGGGTCGGTGACGACTTCCCGGGCCGGCTCCTCGGGTTCGTCCTCGGCCGGGCGCTGGTGTTCCAGGCGGGGCCGGGCGGCCTTGCGGTCGTCGAGGGCTTGCAGTCTGGCCCAGATGTCGCGCACGCCGTCGGCGCGCACGGTGGTTTCCTGGGGCGGTTCGGCGGCCGGAGTCTCCGTCGCGGCCGGGGGCGCGGCGTCTTCGCGGGCGGCAGCGGAGGCTGGGGCCTGGGGCTCGGACTCGGCCGGCGTTTCGGCCTTGGGAGCCGCGGCTCGGGGCGTCGTGGCCGATGCCGCTTGGGGTTTGGCGGCACGGGGCGGGGCCGCTGCCGGTTCGGGCGCGGCTTCGGGTTCCGTTTCGGGTGCGGCGGCGGCCGTGGGTTGCGGCGCGGGCGCGGGCTCAAGCCCTTGTTCGACCCGGGCGCGGATGCGCCGGGCGACGTCCGAGGGGGCTTCGTCCGGCATGTCGGCATCGGAAAAATCGGGTTCCGGCTTGGGTTCCAGTCCGGGTTGGCGGGCCGGTTGGGGCGGCGTCGCCAGGATTTCCCGGGTGGTCGGGGCCGGTTTGCGTTTGGCGGCGGATTTGGCCGGCCGGGGCGGGGCGGCCGGCTCGTCCTGTTCGTCCAGGGCGTCGAGGCGGCGGCGCTGGGCCAGGGGCTGGCGCGGTTCGGGTTGTTGTTCCCAGTGGGTGGGGGGCGGCACGGCTTCGTCCTCGGCCGGAAGGTCTTCCGGCTGGGGCATCGTGTCGGCCCGGGGCGCGGTCTCCGGGGCGAAGGTGGCGTCGGCCACGGGAGCCGGGCCGGACGGCTCAAGGTCTTCCGGGGCGGGCTGGGCGGCCGGTTCTTCCAGAGATTCCCAGGCGGCCGGGGGCGTGGCGGCACGCTCCTGCCGGGCGGCGGGGCGACGCCAGGAGGACACGCCGGGTTCTGTCGCGCCAAAGGATTCTTCGGCGGCCGGAGTCGGTTGGGGACGGAACCGGAACCGGTGGCGGCATTTGGGACAGGTGGCCATGGTCGGGGTGACCGGGGCCTTGGTGTCGGGGATTTCCCGGAAAAAGCCGCATTGAGGACAGGTTATGCGCATCACGTACCTTCGGGAAACGCCCGGCGAGCGGTCGCTGGGCCTGCATGAACGAGAGGCAGTGTAGCTTCTCCACGCCGTCAAGGCAACCTCGGCCAAACCTTGCCCGGACGCGGCGGTTTCAGGGGCGTGGCTACAGGCCCGGGGGCAGCAGGAGGCAGCGGCCGGGGCCGTCGCCCGGGACCAGGGAGGCGAAGAAGTCCAGGGGCAGGGTCGGGTAATCGGCGCTGAGGCGGTGCCGGGCCGCTCCGGCCACCCGGCTGAAGGCTTCGAGCTTGCCGGCGACGCCGGCGGCGTCGGCCAGGAGCCTGTTGTGGTGGAGGATGGGGGCGTCCAGGGCCAGGACGGCGGTCCCGGGATGGTTTTCCAGGCGTTCGTGCAGGGGGCGGACATAGCGCGGCCCGGGCGCGGCGTCGGTGCGGAAAAGGCGCAACTGCCAGTCCGGCCACAGGCCGTGGCCGACCTTGGCCCGACAGGGGTCGGGATAGAGGGTCAGGCGCGGGAAATAGGCGGCTCCGGCTTCCGGGCAGGCCATGATCCTGGCCACGGCGGCGGCAAAGCCGGGGCCGGGCCGTTCGTCGGGGTCCAGGGACAGCACCCAGCCGGGCGGGCAGGCGTCGAGGCCGGCGTTGCGCTGGGCCGCGAAGTCCCCGGCCAGGGGCCGGGCCAGGTGGCGCACGGGAATACCCAGGCGGGCGGCGGCTGCGGCGGCCGGGGGGACTTCGCAAGCGTCCCAGACAATGACCGCCTGGGAGGCCAGGCCCCTGGCGGCCTCGAAAAATGCTTCAAGAGCCGGTTCGTCGGCCCGGGCGATCAGGGTCAGGGTCGGCAGCGGCTGGCCGGCCGGCGTCGGGCCGGGATCGGGCAGGAGCCGGCCGGCGGTCAGCAGCCGGCGGACCCGGGCCAGGTTCCGGGCCTCGCCGGCCTCGGCCGGTTCGGGGTTGACCGTGACCAGGGTGTTTTCCAGGGCAAGGCCCTTGGCCCACAGCAGGTGGCATACGGCCTGGACCGAGGCGTCGGCGACGAGTTGGGCCGGCCCGTCCGGCGTCAGCCAGGGCAGCCGGCCGGCGGCCAGGGACTCCCGGGCGGTGTCCGGCGAGAGGCAGACGACGTCCAGGGCCGTATTTTCCGGCAGGGCGGCGGCCAGGGCGGCGGCCAGATCGCCGCTGCCAAGGCCGAGCAGGGCGACGCGCCGCCGTCCGCCCAGGGCGCGCAGGACGCGGGCGGTCCGGGCAGCGGTGGCTTCGGGCGCGGCGGCTGGCGGCGGCGGGGCCGCCTGGCCGCTGCCGAGCCGCCAGGCCAGCACCTCGGCGCTATAGCGGAAAAACGGATGGGGTGCGACGGCGGACATGGCGCAAACTAGCCTGCCGTCGGCCTTGGGACAAGTCCGGGCTGGCAAGGCTTTGGCCTCACTGCGGCCCGTTCGACGCCGGTCGAGGCGGCGTCCGTGTCGCCGGCCCGGCGGCCTTCGGGAAGGTCCGGGGGCAGCCCACGGACAGCCGCGACGGTTTTCGGGCGGCTACCCCGTGGCGCGGCCCTGGGAATAGGCGGCCATGGCCCGGCGCACCGGGGAGATGGTCGGCCGGGGCGTGGCGATTTCGACCAGGGGGTCTTGGGCCTCCGCCTGGACGGTTTCGGTTTCGCCGGTTGCCGCCGGAGGCGGCGTGGCCGAGGC
>JAEZMB010000332.1 GCA_023435825.1 Pseudomonadota bacterium
CCCCCCCCCCCCCCACCCCCCCCCCGCGCGCGCCCCCCCCCCCCCCCCCCCCCCCCCCGGCCCTTGCCGGGCCTGGAATATCCTTTGTCGCGAGCTTGTGCCCTAGGCCTCGGACGTCGCCGCCACGGCGGCCGGGCGCTTGGCCCTAAACATGCTGCCGAGGATGATGACCGCGCCGACCACCAGCGAGACCACCATGAAGCCGAAGCTCACCTTGTCCAGCAGGGCGATGGTGTCCGGGGTCACGTCCATGAGCCCGAGCTTGGCCAGGTACTTGGGCATGGCGAACCCGCGCGATAGGGCCACGATGAGCATGATCGTGCCCATGACGATCTTGATCATGTGTTCCTTGACAAAGGTGGTGCCGATGGCCCCGAGCTGCACGCCCAGAAGCGAACCGGCCAGGATGATGAGCGTCAGGCGGATGTCCACCATGCCCTGCATGGCCCAGTTGACCGAGCCGGCCAGGCCCATGACGAAGGCGATGACCAGCTCCGTGGCCGAGGCCACCAGGCTCGACGCGCCCAGGATGTAGATCATGCCCGGCACGCCGACGAAGCCGCCCACGGCGATGGTGGCGGCGAGCAGGCCGGTGGCCAGGCCCACGGGCAGCAGGAACCACATGGAGATGCGCAGGTTGGCCTTCTTGAAGTCGATCATGGGCCACAGCTCGATCTTCTGGAGCCGCAAGGCCACCGAACAGGTCTGCTCCGCGCCGCAGGACTTGGCCGAAGCCAGGGCGTCGCGCATGACGATGCCGCCGACCACCACCAGCACGGCCACGAAGGACACGCTGACGTACAGGTCCGAGCCGGCCGGTCCCCACAGGTTCAGGACGAAATTCTGGATCTTGATGCCGATCTGCACGCCGATGCCGGCGAACGCGGCCAGATACAGCCCGAGCTTGATGTCGACCTGGCCGTACTTGTAGCGCTTGATGGACCCGACCAGGGCCTTGGGGAACTTGTGGCACATGTTGGAGGCCACGGCCACGGTGCCGGGCACGCCCAGGCTCATCATGCCCGGGGTGAGCACGAACGCCCCGCCGGAACCGATAAATCCGCTGACCAGGCCGCCGATGAAGCCGACAATGAAGAGGAAACAGATTCCGGCCGGATCGAGGTGGATGAACCGGGCGGCGTCAGTAAGCATATCCATGAAACGCGCTCCTTGGGATCGTGTGGTCGCAGTATGCGGTTGAAATGGACTAGACGCTGACCGTGGCCCGGGGCCGGCTGTCCTGGCGGGCCGGGGTGCGGGTGGCGGTCTGGGCCGGAGCCTTGGTCACGGCACTCACGCCGAGCACTTCCCACAACGTCCCGGCAAAGGTGCCGTGGACCCAGGAGAACAGGAAGACCGTGGCGATGGGCAGGGCCGTGAACACGCCGCC
This sequence comes from Pseudomonadota bacterium, assembly GCA_023435825.1. Taxonomy (GTDB): domain Bacteria; phylum Desulfobacterota; class Desulfovibrionia; order Desulfovibrionales; family Desulfovibrionaceae; genus Solidesulfovibrio. Next base: position 1,391 of record JAEZMB010000332.1, read on the forward strand.
CCGGGCGGAGGTGGTCAGCAAAAGATCCTGGAACTGATAGACGGCCGCATACAGGGCCACGCTGCCGATGCCGTACGCCAAGAGCTTGGCCACCGGCTTTTTCGCCTTCGCTTGCATCAATGCCTCTCCTTGTCCCGTTCGTTCATCCGTTACAGGGGCGACGTCCCCTAACCAGTCACTTCAAACAGCGGCATGCTGACCGCGAATCCGTCCCGGGCCCGCTGTTCGCGAGCCGCCAGCACGAATTCCACCCGGCGCAGCCGGCCGCATTCCTGCTCCACCACCTCGGCCGGGCGGCCGAAACACACCACATGCCGAAACCCCAGCCCCAGCCGTTCGGCCTCCCGGCCGAACTCCCGGGCCGAAACCTTGGCCCGGCGCAAGAACGCCTCCCGGACCGAAGCGCCGCCCTCGGCCGGCGCGGCCACGGTCAACCCCACGATGTCCGTGCCGAGCCGGCCGGCCACGCCCAGGGCCCGCCGAACGAGCCCCAGGGGAAATTCCGGGTCCGTGGACACGGCCACGATCTTCTTGCCCTCGGCGGCTCCGGCCCCTTGCGGCCCGGCCACAAGGGACCGGCTGCCCGCCTCGGAAAATTCCAACGGACCAAGCCGGCCAAGGGGGCCGGACGCCGCGCCCGTCAGGGACAGGCCGTGCTCGGCCAGCCCCACTTCCTGGGCCGTGTCTTCCAGGAAGCGCCGCAACCGCGACGGCCTTCCAGGGCGCGTCCCGGGCGACGCGGCGGCCTTCTCGCGCTTGGCCATGTCGGGCTAGACCCGCACCCGGGGACGGTTGTCGGCCCGCTTGACCGCCACAGCCGCCGCGTCGGCCGTCTGGCGTCCTTCGGCCAGGACTTCCCGGGCCTCCTTGGGCAGATTGCGTTCGGCAAAAGGCAGGGCGGCAAAAACGGTCTCCACGTGTTCCCTGATGCTGGCCATGTCCGTGTCCTCCTGTCGTTTTCCGCTCTTTTTCCAAGTTCCGTACCAACATGCGAACCATTGAAATTATTATGCTTTCTACTTGGCTGAAACTTTTTTCGTTGCGATACGCAACGCTGCGCCGCATTGTTCCCGGCCAGACGGCGTTGCCGAATGCAACAGGCGTTGCGGATTGCCTCGGCGGCTGAATCCGGTGTTGCGAGGGGGCGTGAAAAAGCTCAATCAGGAGGGAAACCACGGAGAAGCCATGCTGTTTTTCCAGAAACGCACCGAGGGCGCGCTGCCGCCGCCGCCCGTTAGCGACATCGGCCAGTTGCGCGCGCGCATCGAGACCCAGGAACTGCCCCACCACGCCCGGGAAGCGGCCAAACGCGAGCTGGAACGGCTGGAAAAGACCGATCCCTCGGCGGCCGAGTACGGCGTGGGTCTGGCCTATCTGGATTTCCTGCTCGGCCTGCCCTGGGCCGCCGTCACCCCGGACCGGCTGGATCTGGCCCAGGCCGAGGCGGTCCTGGACGCCCGCCACCACGGGCTGGGGCAGATCAAGGACCGGGTGCTCGAATACCTGGCCTCACGGGCGCTGCGGGCGGCCCCGGATTTCCATGTGCTGGTGGTGGACGACGAGGACATCGCCCGGGCCAATCTGGAGCACGTGCTGCGCAAGGAAGGCTACAAGGTGCGGGGGGCGGCCAACGGCCTGGAAGCCCTGGCCGAGGTGCGGCGAAGCGAGTTCGACCTCATCGTCACCGACCTCAAGATGGACAAGATGGACGGCCTGCAGCTTTTGGCCGAAGCCCGGCGGCTGTCCCCGGCCACCCGGGTGATGCTGGTGACGGGATTCGCCACCGTGGACACGGCCGTGGAAGCCATGCGGCAAGGCGCGGTCTACTACCTGGCCAAGCCGGTCAATCTCGACGAACTGCGGGCCAGCGTGGCGGCGCTGGCCAAGGAAAAGACCGCGCCGGCCTCGTTTCGAAGCCCGGTCCTGTGTTTTTCCGGCCCGCCGGGCACGGGCAAGACCTCGGTGGGCCAGGCCATCGCCGAGGCGCTCGGGCGGCGTTTCCACCGCATCTCCCTGGCCGGCCTTCGCGACGAGGCCGAGCTGCGCGGCCATCGCCGCACCTATGTCGGCGCGCTGCCCGGCCGGGTGCTCCAGTCCTATGCCCGGTTGGGCGTGGCCAACCCGGTTTTCATGCTCGATGAGATCGACAAGATCGGCAAGGACTTCCGGGGCGATCCGGCGGCGGTGTTCCTGGAGATGCTCGACCCGGAGCAGAACAGCCAGTTCGTGGACAATTATCTGGAAGCGCCCTTTGACCTGTCGCGCACCCTTTTCATCGCCACGGCCAACGACCTGGCCGAGTTGTCCGGGCCGCTGCGCGACCGCCTGGAAGTGGTCCCCTTCCGGGGCTACACCACCCGGGAAAAGGTGCGCATCGCCGCCGAGCATTTGCTCCCGCGCCAGTTGCGCGAGCATGGGCTGACCCATCCCTTTCCCACCGTCACCGAGGAGGCCCTGCGCCAGGTGGTCACCGGCCACACCCGGGAGGCCGGGGTACGCAACCTCGACCGGGAGCTTGGCCGCATCTGCCGCAAGCTGGCCCGGCTTCGCCTGGAACAGGGCGAGGGCGCGGCTCCGGCCGAAGTGGACGCCGCCCTGGCCGCCGCGCTGCTTGGCCCGCCGCCCTTCCGCAGCGAAACGGCCGGGGCCGCGCCGCGTCTGGGCGTGGCCACGGGGCTGGTCTATGCCGACTACGGCGGAGAGATCATTTCGGTGGAAGCCATCCGCATGGAAGGCACCGGGGAGCTGCTGTTGACGGGGTCCCTGGGCGAGGTGCTGCGCGAATCGGCCCGCACGGCCTTAAGCCTCGTGCGTTCCCGGGCCGGGGAGCTTGGGGTCGATCCCGGGCTTTTCGCCACCCAGGACGTCCACGTCCACATTCCGGCCGGCTCCATCCCCAAGGAAGGCAGCTCGGCCGGACTCACCGTGGCCGTGGCCCTGGCTTCGCTTTTCTCCGGCCGCCCCCTGCGCCCGGACGTGGCCATGACCGGCGAGATCACGCTGACGGGCAACGTGCTGCCCGTGGGCGGCATCCGGGAGAAGATCCTGGCCGCCGCCCGGGCCGGCATGCGCGAGGTGCTGGTGCCCGAGGCCAACCGGCCCGAGGTGGCGGCCATGGCCGGCGAGGACAGCCCGGAAGTGCTCGTACGCCACGTGGCCACGGTCTTTGCGGCCCTGCCCCTGGCATTGGCTTAAGGGACAGCGCCGCCGGCGCGCCGCTGCTCCAGGAATGGCGCTTTGGCGGCGGACGGCCGGGACGCGCGCCGCCTCCGCGCCAACAGCGCCAGGGGAGTCGCCAGAGCCCCCTGAGAACCAGCATTGTTCAATAAATACTCACGTATTTATTGAACACTCCCCTATTCCACGGCCAGCCCCAGGCGCTTGACCTTGCGCCACAGCGACACCCGGTCGATGCCGAGGATCTCGGCCGCCCGGGTCTTGTTGCCGTCGCAGTAGGTCAGGATGTCGCGGATGTGGCGGCGTTCCAGCTCCTCCAGGGCAATGAGCTCCGGCCCCTCGCGCCGGGACAGGGCCGGGGCGTCGCCATGCAGGTCCTGGGGCAGGTCGCCGGCCTCGATGACCTCGCCCCGGGCCATGATGACGGCCCGCTGGACGATGTTTTCCAGTTCCCGGATGTTGCCGGGATACTCGTAGGCCATGAGCCGCCGCACGGCTTCGGCCGAAAAGCCGGTCACGGGCTTGTCCATGCCCCGGGCGTAGCGGGCGGCAAAGGCCCCGGCCAAAAGCGGAATGTCCTGGCGGCGGGCGGACAGCGGCGGCACGCGCAAGGTGATGACGTTTAAGCGGTAGTACAAGTCGGCCCGGAAAAGCCCGCGCTCCACGTCGGCCTTGAGGTCGCGGTTGGTGGCGGCCAGGATGCGGGCGGCCACGGGAATCTCCTTGTCCCCGCCCACCCGGAAGAAATGCCGCTCCTGGAGCACGCGCAAAAGCCGCACCTGCATGCTGGGCGACATCTCGCCAATTTCGTCGAGAAACAGCGTCCCCTCCCCGGCCACCTCGAAAAGCCCCTTCTTGAGGCTCATGGCCCCGGAAAAGGCTCCCTTCTCGTGGCCGAAAAGTTCGCTGGTCAACAGCTCCTCGGTAAACGCCCCGCAGTTGACGGCCAGAAACCGGTTGGCGCGTTGCAGGCCGGCGGCGTGGATGGCCCGGGCCACCAGCTCCTTGCCCGTGCCGGTCTCGCCGAGGATGAGCACCGTGGAGTCGGTGGGCGCGATGTGGCGGATGTTTTCGGTGAGCGCCTGGATGGCCGGGCTTTCGCCAATAATCAGCGGCCCGCGCCCCAGCTCGGCCACTTGCCGCGACAGCCGGGCCACCTCCAGGCGCAGCCGGCGTTTGTCCATGGCCTCGGCCACCGTGGCCCGGACCTCGGCCAGGCCGTAGGGCTTGGTCAGGTAGTGGCAGGCCCCCAGGCGCATGGCCTCCACGGCCGAGGCCACCGTGGCGTGGCCGGTCATGACCACCACTTCGGTGTCCGGCCACAGCCGTTTGGACTCCCCGAGCACGGCCAGCCCGTCCAGGCCCTTCATGCGCAGGTCCGTCAGGACCAGATCGAACTCCCGATCGGCAAGCAGGCCCACGGCCGCCTCGCCGCTGGCCGCCGCAACCACGTCGTAGCCCTCCCGGGCCAGGATGTGGCTGAGGTTTTCCACGGCAATGGCCTCGTCGTCGACCACCAGCACCGACGCGCCCTTCATGCCGCGTCCGTCCCGGCCCGGGGCAGGGGCAGGCGAATGACGAAACGCGCCCCCCGGCCGCCGGTCTTTTCAGCCACAATGGACCCTTGATGCTTTTCGATGATGCCGAAAACGATGGACAGCCCCAGGCCCGTGCCCTTGCCCACCTCCTTGGTGGTGTAGAAGGGATCAAAGACCCGGCCGAGGTCTTCGTCGGCAATGCCCGGCCCGGTATCCTCCACCACGAGGGCCACGGCGTCGGCCTCGACCCGGGCCGAGACCGTGATGGCCCCGGACGGGGCGTCGATGGCCTGGACGGCGTTTAAGAGCAGGTTGATGAGCACCTCCTGCATCCGGGCGGCGTCGAGATTGAGGACCAGATCCTCGGGCACGTCCCGGGACAGGGTCACGCCGGACGGCGTCTGGCTCGACACCAGCCGAAACGCCCCGGCCACCACCGGGGCCAGGGGCGTAGGCTTGAGGCTGAAGTCCTTGGCCCGGGAAAATTCCAGCAGCCCTTTGACGATGTCCCGGGCGCGCAGCACTTCCTGCTGGATGTTGGTGAGCATCCGCCCGGCAAAGGCCGGGTCGCACTGGCCGTGCTCCTCGATGAGGATCTGGCAGGAGGTGGAGATGTTATTGAGGGGATTGTTGAGCTGGTGGGCGATGCCCGAGGTCAGCACGCCAAGGGACGACAGTTTTTTTTCCTGGACGAGCTGGGCCTGCCGGCGCTCCAGCTCCCGGGTCATGCGGTTGAAGGCCTCGATGACCAGGCCCGTCTCATCGCCGGCCTGAGGCGGCGTGAGGGTTTTGAAACGGCCCTGGCCGATGTCGGTCGTGGCCTGGACGATGACGCCAAGGGCGCGCAGGATCTTGCGGGCCAGAAGCCAGGCCAGGGCCAGGCCCGAGGCGATGACGCACAGCCCGGCCACCAGCAGCTGCCGCTTGAGGTTGGACACCAGGGCCAGGGTGCGGCTGCGCTCGGCGTTTTTGATGTCCAGCGACAGATCGACCATATCCTTGCCGGCCTGGCGCAGGGCGTCCAGGCTTTCGGCCGGGGCGGCGGCGGCCGGCCCCAGGGCCTGCCCCTTGGCCTGGTAGGTCGTCAGCGCCGCTTCCAAGGCGGCGATGCCGCGCCGGCTGCGGCCGTCGCGGGCGTCGGCGGTCATGGCCAGCAGGGTGGCCCGGGCCTGGTCGATGTAGCGCTGGGCTTCCTCGAAATCCTCGCCGTGGCCGTAGAGCAGGTAGTTTTTTTCGTAACGCCGCACTTCCAGGATGGTGTTGGAGAGGTCGTCGGCCATCTCCATGAGCGTGAGCGTCGTTTCCAGGCGGGTCAGGGAATTGAGCGACACCACGCCGACCACGGCAAAGGCCAGCACCGGAATGATGACGCCGGCCAGCACCTTCTGGCGGATGGTGAGATGGGGCAGCCGCAACGATTGTAACAAGGCGTCCTCCCGGGGCTGGGACCGGCCATGCGCCGTCCGTCCGGGGCACGGTACGCCCGAGGCGGGCTTTTGTCAGCCCGGCCGGCGGCCGGCCGGGGGCCGGGGGCAACCGGCCTTCCCAAGCGCCCGGGGCCAGGCCGGACCTGCTCCGGCCGCGCCGGGCATGGCCCGAGTTGGCGACGCACGCGACAACGTCCTCCCGCCGCCAAGCGCCGCCACAAAGCGATTGACCGGCACATCCCGCTTCATTATTTATGTATTGTTCAAAGCAGTCGGCTCCAGTCTTGCCCTGGCTATAGCGACGTACCGGCGCTTGCCCACAACACCTGGCAACGGAGCACGACATGCGTCGTACCCTGGCCGTCGATCTGGGCTGGCGGACCTTGTCCCTGCTGGAGATGGGCGGCGTCATGGCCATCTATTTCTGGGGCATCTGGCGGGTCGGCCCGGCCCTGGCCCAGGGGGGCGGCAGCCTTGGCCCCTGGGTGGGCGGCTTGTTCCTGGCCACGGCCATTTACGCTGCCATAATCTCTCCCCTGCTCGTCCACCGCGACTCCGGGCCGCCCCGGGGCCTGGGTTCCTGGCGTCGGGTTTTCCTGCGCACCGACAACCTGGGCCGGGCGCTCACCGTCTACGGCTCCCTCGCCAGCGCCGCCTTGATCCTCATCGTGGCCGCCGCCCTGGCCACCGACCGCTTCTCGCCCCTGACCTTCGACTGGGACGCCCTTGGCCGGCGCTTTTTCCTCTACATCTTCTCGGCCCTGGGCCAGCAGCTGTTCATCTTCGGTTTTTTCTACCCCCGGCTCACCTGCCTGCTCTACGGCGGACGCGCCTTTAACGGCGACCACCTCGACGCCGACGCCTGCCGACGCCCCTTTGCCCAGGCCCGCTTCTGCCAGGGACTCACCGACCGGGAACTGCTGTGCGCCGGCTGGCTGGGGCTTGTGGCGGCGCTGTTCCATTATCCCAACACCACGCTCATGCTCGGCGTCTTTTTCGCCGCCGCCCTGTGGAGCCTCGTCTACCGCAACGTGCCCAACATCTGGGTCTCGGCCGTTGCCCATGCCGCCGTCGGCGCGTCGCTGAACCTGATCCTGGGCGTCAACACCCGCATCGGACCGTCGTTTGGCTCCAATTACCGGGGCTTTTTCCGCACCGTGTTCCCCTTCCTGGAACAGGTCATCAACGGGAAGTTCTAGGGACTTCCCTCCGGCCAGGCCATGACCCCGACCCGCCTTGCCCGCATCGCCGGCCACGCCCTGCGGGCCGTTTGGGCCTATCCGGTGAGCGCCTTGTTCTCGATCCTGGCCGTGGCCCTGGCCATCTGCGTGGTCAGCCTGACCGAGGCGGCCACGCGCGGGGCCAATGCCAAGATCGAGGAGTTCGTCCAGTGGTTCGGGGCCGACGCGGCCTTTGTGGCCGGCGGCGAGGTGCGGGGTAAGCCCGTGGGCCAGCGAAACGAGACCATCACCATGGCCGACTGGCGGGCCATTCGCGACGGATTGCCCGGGGTCCACGACGTCTCGGCCTCGCGCCTGGCCCGGCGCAAGACCTTCAAATACGGCAGCCGGACCCATGAAACGCCGGCCCTGGTCGGGGCCATGCCGGGATTCACCCGGGCCTGGAACTGGAGCCTGGCCCTGGGCCGCGACATCGACCCCGAAGATGAGGCCGGCCGGGCCAGGGTCTGCCTGCTGGGCGAAATCCCCAGGCGCGCCCTTTTTGCCGACGAGAATCCCCTGGGTCGCCAGGTGCGCCTGGACGGCCAGCCCTACACGGTCATCGGCGTCTTGTCCGAGCGCGGCTTCGTCAGCGGCGGCGTGTCCGTGGACGACCGGGTCGTCGTGCCCCTGGCCAGCCTGACCCGGCACTACAACCTGAACCCGCTGTATCTGCGCGGCATCCGCCTCAAGTTCGCCGACGCCTCGGACATGGACGCCAACATCGCCGAGCTGCGCCGGTTCCTGCGCCGGCTCCACGGCTTGGGGCCAGGCCAGGAAGACGACTTCACGGTGGTGACCATCCAGGAGATCTTTAATTTCCTGTCCGTGCTGCGCCTGGGCATCCAGCTGTTTCTGGTCGTCACCTCGGCGGTGGTCATCGCCGCCGCCGGGTTCACGGCGGCCAATCTGGCCTATCTGAACATCAGCCTGCGCCGGGTCGAGATCGGCCTGCTTATGGCCGTGGGGGCCAGGCGGCGCGACATCGTCGCCCACATCGTGCTTGAGCTGCTCATCCTCGATCTGGCCGGAGCGGTCCTGGGCTACGCCCTGGGCGAGGCGGCCTGCTGGCTGGTCAACCGGCAAGGCCTGCTCGTGGCCGTGGCCACCTGGCGCACCTTTGTCCTGGCCCTGGGCCTGGGACTGGCCGTGACGCTGGTTTTCGGCCTGCGCCCGGCCCTGGCCGCCGCCGCCCTGCAGCCGGACCAGGCGTTGCGCGGCTAGAGCAACGTCCCTTAAAAAATACGGTAGTATTTTTTAAGAAGAACTTATGGTTTTAGTGAGTTGCCGACGAGATGCACTATGCGCTTTTCGTGGACGCGACACGAGAGCGGCCATCCCTGACAAAGAGGGGGATGCCTCCGGCGGCCGGGGGGATGATCCCCCCGGACCCCCTCGACGGGAGAAGGGATACTATCTGGTTTGCCTTGATGGAAACCACCGGCTCGCCAAGCCGTTTGGGCGGCGGGCTGGCGGATTTCCCCTCCCCGGCAAAAAAAATTTCGCCCTGCCCTCCTGAAAATCGCTGGCCAGCCAACCGGAGACAAGACGCAAGCCTGCCGCCGGCCGACGCAAATTTCGGATAAGGCAAGGCTAACCGCCCTGAATCATTACCCGCAAAACTCTACTTCCAGACTCTGCAACAGAGACGACTCGCACAGCGCACCATTTTCCAACCGCCCGCAATCGCCGAAAATTTTTATCCCGACAAGCTCGCCGGCCATATTTTCTATTGCGTAAATCCACGTTCCAGGTATTGTCCCCCGAACCCAACAACGTGCATGATGCATTCGCCCCTCGGAACGCAGCGCAAGTTCATCCCGGACGACGAAATTAGCCCCATGCCAAATACCGGAGCCCAAGCCTAGCCATGTCGAAGAAACTTTACGTCGGCAACCTGTCCTTCTCCTCCACCGAAGACGATGTCCGCAATCATTTCGCCTCTTATGGCGAGGTGCTGAGCGTCAACCTCATCACCGACCGTGAAACCGGCCGCCTGCGCGGATTCGGCTTCGTGGAAATGGACGACGCCGGCGCTGCCGCCGCCATCCAGAACCTGGACGGCAAGGAACTCGGCGGCCGCACCCTGAAGGTCAACGAGGCCCAGGAAAAGCCCCGCTCCGGCGGCGGCGGCGGTCGCGGCGGTTACGGCGGCGGACGCTGGTAGTCCTTCGGTCCGGCGGCCGACGTCGGACACGGCGCTCACGGAGCGCTGTCCTATAGCCTGATTTGGGGCCGAGGCTTTTGTCTCGGCCCTTTTTTTCCTCCTGGCCCTTGGGGCGGCGGCAAGTCTTGGCTGCGTCGCTTGCCCTGTCGCTCGTCCGGCGTGTCCCGGGCTGGCGGTCGCCTTGTCCGGCTGCGTCCGCCTGCATCCATCGCCAACGGTTGCCCGCCGTCCGGCCTCTCCCAGCCCTCGGCCCATGCTTCACGCCCCGTTGGCTTTTCCCTGTCCACGGCCCATCTTTCACGGCCCGTTGGCTTCTCCCTGTCCACCGTCCATGCTTCACAGCCTGTTGGTTTCTCCCTGTCCACGGCCCAGGCTTCATGCCCTGTCCGGCCTTGCGCGCCACGGCTTCCGCCTTCGCCGACGCTCTCCAGCCCCGCCAGGACCAAGCCATCTACAGCCCTTACACCGCCCGTCCGGGGCGCGGCCGGCTGATGGCCAACGGCGCGACGCCCGGCTGCCTTCCCTGCCGCGCCCCGGTTGGCGTCTGTTCCTTTTGGACGCCTGCCTGCAGCCGCCGGCAACACCCCCTCAAGGCCGAAACAACCCCGCGCTCCTCGTACGTTGCACGACGCGTCGTCGGCGTTGGGACCAAACAGGACGCCAAACATCAATCCATTTCTAATAATAACAGCTACAATAGTTTCAGCCTGCAGCCTTTCCCCCTTCTCTCACGCCCCGTCAAACCCGTTCAAGCTGCAGCCTTTTTCACGGAAGCCCTTGATTCAGCCGACCCTATCGTGGCAAGAAGAAGATCTATTGCGAAATCCGCACCGTCTTGCCATACCAAGGAGGACTCCATGAAACGTCTGATCGCCGCAGCCCTGTGCCTTGCCGTTTTGTCTGTCGCCGCCACGGCCCTGGCCGAGGAGCGCGGCTCCAAGGACGAAGCCGTGGCCATGGTGAAAAAGGCCGTGGCCGCCATCCAGGCCGACGGCAAGGATAAGGCCTTTACCGCCATCAACGCTCCGGGCGGCCCCTTCCACGACCGCGACCTCTATGTCGTGGTCTACGACCTCTCCGGCAAATGCCTGGCCCACGGGGCCAATCCCAAGCAGATCGGCAAGGACCTGCTGGAGCTGCGCGATCCCGACGGCAAGTTCTTCGTCAAGGAGCGCGTGGAAATGGCCAAGACCCAGCCCAGTTTCTGGCAGGATTACAAGTTTCTCAATCCCGTGACCCGCCAGATCGAACCCAAGTCCATGTACCTGGAAAAGGTCGACGACATGCTGGTCGGCTGCGGCATCTACAAGCCGTCCTAATAAGCCCTTCCCTTTCCCCATCCACGGGAGGACGCCATGAACGGTTTGTCCGTCGGCACGAGAATCATGACCGCGTTCCTGGTGATGGCGGCCATAGCCCTGGCCGTGGGGGCCGTGGGCTGGAGGGGCTTGTCGCGGACCTCCGCTTCCATGGACGACATCGTGGCCAGGCGCTTGCCGGCCATTCCGGCGCTCATGCGCGTCGGCGCCGGCCTGCGCGAAATCATCATCGCCCAGCGCACCCTGCTCATCCCCGGCATCGACAAGGCCGTAGCCGCCGAACAGGGCCGCAACATCGACAAAGCCGGCGATACCATCGGGCGGGCCATGGCCGAGGCGGACAAACTGGCCGACGCCCCGGCCGAACGGCAACGCCTGGACGCCTTGCGGACCGTTCTCAACGCCGCCCAGAAGGGCAACGACGTTCTGTTGGGCAAGATTCGGGAATGGGAAACGGATAAAAGCGACATCCTGGCCATGATGGACGTGCTGGCCACGGCAACCGACCTGCGCGTCGTCCAGGCCTCGGTGCTGTCCGCCCTGGACGAGGCCATCGCCGCCGCCGTGGCCGAATCCCGGCAAGTGGTGGACGCGGCCGAAAACGTGGCCGACGCCAGCACCCGCAACATCATCATCGGCATGGCCGTGGGCGCGCTTCTGGCCCTGGGCTTCGGCGCGGCCCTGACCCGCATGATCACCCGTCCCCTGGCCGCCGCCGTCACTTTTGCCGACGACATCAGCCGGGGCAACCTGGACGGTTCGCCGCCACGCCATGGCTGCGGCGAACTGGCCACCCTCGGCCAGGCCCTGACCCGCATGGCCGGCGAGATCCGCCGCCTTCTGGCCGAAGCCAGGCAAAAGACCGACGAGGCCGACGAGGCCGCCCAAAAGGCCCGACAAGCCGCCCAGGCCGTGGAAGATGCCCGCAAGGACTCGGCCGAGGCGACCCGGCGCGGCATCGCCCAGGCCGCCTCGGAAATCGAGCAGGTGGTGGCCGTGGTCACCTCGGCCTCGGAACAGCTCGCCAGGCAAGTCGAGCTGACCCGCCAGGGCATGGAGAAACAGTCGCGCAGCCTGTCCGGCACCGAATCGGCCATGGACGTCATGTCCCACACCATCGCCGGCGTGGCCGAGAACGCTTCCGTGGCCGCCCAAACCGCCGAGGACGCCCGGTCCAAGGCCCTGGAAGGCGAAAACGTGGTGGGCGAGGTGGTGTCGGGCATCGACAAGGCCCAGAAGCTGGCCCTGGGGCTTAAAAAGGACATGGCCGCCCTGGGCGGCTACGCCGAAGGCATCGGCCGGGTCATCAGCGTCATCAGCGAGATCGCCGACCAGACCAACCTGCTGGCCCTTAACGCCGCCATCGAGGCGGCCCGGGCCGGCGACGCCGGACGCGGATTTGCCGTGGTGGCCGACGAGGTGCGCAAGCTGGCCGAAAAGACCATGGTGGCCACCCGCGAGGTGGACGTGGCCGTACGCGACATCCAGACCGGGGCGCGCACCACCATCGACGGCGTGGACCAGGCCGTGGCCGCCATCGACGCCTCCACCAACCTGGCCGCCGCTTCCGGCCGCACCTTGGCCGACATCGTGGAGCTCATCGAGCGGGCTTCCAAGCAGGTCCAGGCCATTGCCGAGGCCTCCCGCAAGGAAGCCGCCGAAGGCGAGGAGATCGACCAGGCCGTGCGCGAACTGGCGGCCATTTCCCAGGAGACGGCCGAGGCCATGGGCCAGGCCAGCCGGGCCGTGGCCGAACTGGCCGGCCAGGCCCATGTGCTGCAACAGCTCGTGGAGAACATGCAGCGCGACGCCTAGTGTGGCGTCCCTTACCAATACGCCGGCATTTGTTCCGAAACAGGCTTGGTTCTCGACTGTTGTCCGCGAAATGTGCCCAAGGCTTTCGCGGACGCGACACGAGGACGGTTCGGGCAACCAACGGCAGGCCACGGGCCGGAGTTACCTGCCGGCACAATCGCAATACCAGCCAGCCCCGCGCCAAACGACAAAGGGCCGCGCCGTTGCCGGAGCGGCCCTTTCCCATCCCGAAGGATCGGTGATTAGCGGATAAACAGCATTTCCTGGTAGCTGGGCAGCGACCACAGGTCGTCGGCCACCACGGCTTCCAGGGCGTCGGCCACGGCGCGCACTTCGTTCATGGCCGGCAGGACCGTGCAGCACATGTGCTTGGCTTCGGCCAGGGAGCCTTCGGCCGAATGCTCCATGATCTTTTCCAGCTCGGCGGTCTTGGTCTGGAGGTCGCGCAGCTTGGCCGTAACGCACTCCAGGGTGTCCATCTTGTAGTCGTGGCCGATGGCCTTGAGGTTGGCGCAGGCGGCGGCCAGTTCGCTCTGGTAGCGCATGGCGGCCGGGAAGATGATGGTCTTGGCCATGCGCACGACCAGGTTGGCTTCGGTCTGCAGGGTCTTGATGTACTGTTCGAGGTAGATTTCCTCGCGGGACTTCAGTTCGGCTTCGCTGAACACGCCGTAGGTGGTGAAGAGCTTGACCACCTCGGGGGAGGTCAGCACCGGCAGGGCGTCGGGCGTGGTCTTGAGGTTGGGCAGGCCGCGCTTGGCCGCTTCGACGTGCCATTCCTCGGAGTAGCCGTCGCCGTTGAAGACGACCGCGTCGTGTTCCTTGATGATTTCCTGGATCACGGTCTGCACGGCCGCGTTGAGCTTGGCCGGATCGCCGCCGGTGGCGGCTTCGAGCTTGGTGGCGATGTAGTCCAGGGACTCGGCCATCATGGCGTTAAGGGCCACCTGGGAGCCGGCGATGGACTGGCAGGAGCCCACGGCGCGGAACTCGAAGCGGTTGCCGGTGAAGGCAAAGGGGCTGGTGCGGTTGCGGTCGCCCGGATCCATGGGCAGCGGCGGCAGGGTGTCGACGCCGATGCTCATGACGCCTTTCTGCTTGGAGCCTTCGACCTTGCCCTTTTTGATCTGCTCGAAGACGTCGGTGAGCTGCTCGCCGAGGTAGACGGACATGATGGCCGGCGGGGCCTCGTTGGCGCCCAGGCGATGGTCGTTGGACGGCGTGGCCACGGTGGCGCGCAAAAGCGCCCCGAACTTGTGGACGGCGCGGATGGCGGCGGCGCAGAAGACCAGGAACTGGGCGTTCTCATGCGGGGTGTCGCCCGGATCGTACAGGCTGCCGAGTTCGGCGTTGCCGATGGAGTAGTTGAGGTGCTTGCCCGAGCCGTTGATGCCGGCAAAGGGCTTTTCGTGCAGCAGGCAGATCATGCCGTAGCGCTTGGCCACGGTGCGCAGCACCGTCATGACCATCTGGTTGTGGTCGGTGGCCAGGTTGCCGGTTTCGAAGATCGGGGCGATTTCGAACTGGCTGGGGGCCACTTCGTTGTGGCGGGTCTTGACCGGAACGCCCAGCTTGTACAGCTCGCGCTCGACTTCCATCATGAAGGACAGCACGCGGCGGGGGATGACGCCGAAGTACTGGTCCTCGAACTCCTGGCCCTTGGCCGGCTTGGCGCCGAACAAGGTCCGGCCGGCGATGAGCAGGTCGGGGCGGGAGAAGACGAAGTTGCGGTCAATGAGGAAGTATTCCTGCTCGGGACCGGCAAAGGAGCCCACGGGCAGCTTGGTCTCGACGCCGAACAGCTTGAGCACCCGCTTGGCCTGCTTGTTGAGGGCCTGGGTGGAGCGCAGAAGCGGGGTCTTCTTGTCCAGGGCCTCGCCGGTCCAGGACACGAAGGCGGTGGGGATGCACAGGAAGGTGCCGTTGGGATTTTCCAGGATGTAGGCGGGGCTCGTCACGTCCCAGGCGGTGTAGCCGCGGGCTTCGAAGGTGGAGCGCAGGCCGCCGGAGGGGAAGCTGGAGGCGTCGGGCTCGCCCTGGATGAGCAGCTTGCCGGAGAACTCGGCGATGGCGCCGCCCTTGCCGTCGGGCACCAGGAAGGAGTCGTGCTTTTCAGCGGTCAGGCCGGTGAGCGGATAGAACACGTGGGTGAAGTGGGTGGCGCCACGCTCGATGGCCCAGTCCTTCATGGTGTTGGCCACGGTGTCGGCGATGGAGGCGTCCAGCTTTTCGCCAAGCTCGATGGTCTTTTTGAGCGACTTGTAGACATGCTTGGGCAGGCGCTCGCGCATGACCTTGTCGCTGAAGACGTTGCAGCCGAACACGTCGGTGGGCTTGGTCTCGCTGAAATTGAGGGGAGCATGGGCCGGCTTGTAGCCGATGATCGCCGAAATCGCGTCCAGACGAGCTTTGATTCCGCTCATAGGGTCCTCTTCCATTGTGTTAAGCGGGTTACACGTCAGGCCGTCCGTCTGCCTGCCCGCCGGGTTTGGCGTGGTTTCGCGCCTGGGTCCGGCAATGTGGCAGGGCCGTGTCGGGCGGCCCGTTGCCGAAAAGGGCGTTCCCTCATCTTATGCCCTGTCCGGACTGAAATTTCCACCTCTCGCCACGCCTGCGGTCACTCTCCATCCGCCGACGCGCGAACTAGCAATAATGTAAAACCGAAACCCCGTCCATAGCCAAAACGCCCCAAAAGCCATTGCCCAGGACGGCCAGACAGCCGATTCCGCCTCATCGCGGAATTGGAACAATTGTGTCAATCGGGTTCAGATCGCCCCGGAACGGGATTGGTCTCCGCCGCCGAGCAGACGCCGGATGTCCCGCAGTTCGTCATAGACCTGCTGCAGGACCGAAGTCTCGCGGTCGGGGCCGGCCAGACGGCGGCGCGCCCCGTCGATGGTGAGTTTTTCTTCGTAGAGAAGGGTCTTGATGGTCCCGAGCAGGGCCAGATGTTCGTCGGTGTAGAGCCGCTGGCCTTTAGGGGTGCGCACCGGAACGAGCTGGGGGAATTCGGTCTCCCAAAAGCGCAGGACAAAGGGTTTAAGCCCTGTTATTTCCGCGATTTCGCCGATCTTGTAGGTCTTTTGGCTCATGCCCGGCCAACATGCGCCAAGCCCGGCCCGGGGTCAAGCCCGGCCCTTCGCCGCCCAGGATGAAACGGCCCTGGCCGCGCGCCTCGAACCCGGCTCTCGCCCAGGACGCGGCCCTCCAAGTCCCCGCCGGCCCGGGTGAGGCCCTCGAAGGACGGTCGAGGTGGTCAATCCCGACATAACGCCCTTTACTTCTCCCCGCCCTTGCCTAATTGTAATCAATATGCGGTGTCCGGCCTCCCGCCGGCGCCCCCCAGACGAGCCGGTTGCTCCAGGCGGAGCCGTCCGGCTCCCCAAGGAGACGATCATGGCAACCTTCACGACGCGAGACGGCGTCAGGATCTATTATAATGACTGGGGTTCCGGTCGGCCGGTGGTCTTCAGCCACGGCTGGCCTCTTTCCGCGGAGGCCTTCGAGGACCAGATGTTCTTCCTGGCCTCGCACGGCTACCGGGTCATCGCCCACGACCGCCGGGGACATGGCCGCTCCGACCAGCCCTGGCAGGGCAACGACCTGGACGCGTACGCCGATGATCTGGCCGAACTGGCCACGGCCCTGGATTTGCGCGACGCCGTGCATGTGGGGCACTCCACCGGCGGCGGCGAAGTCGTGCGCTACATCGGCCGCCACGGCACGGGGCGCGTGGGCAAGGTCGTGCTCATCGGCGCGATCCCGCCGCTGATGCTGCAAACCCCGGCCAACCCGGGCGGGCTGCCCATGGCGGTCTTCGACGGCATCCGCGACGGCGTGGTCAAGGACCGCTCCGGGTTCTTCCTGGACCTGACCCTGCCGTTTTACGGCTACAACCGCCCCGGCGCGGCCGTGTCCGAAGGCGTGCGCCAGGCCTTCTGGCGACAGGGCATGATGGCCGGCTTCCCGGCCGCCTACTTCTGCATCAAGGCCTTTTCCGAGACCGACCTGACCGAGGATCTGGCCAAGATCGACGTGCCGACGCTGCTTATTCACGGCGACGACGACCAGATCGTGCCCATCGACGCCTCGGCCCGCGCCGCCGTCAAACTGGTTCCCAAGGCCGTGCTCAAGGAATATCCCGGCGCGCCCCATGGCCTGTGCACCACCCACAAGGAGACGGTGAACGCCGACCTGCTGGCGTTTATTGAATCCTGAACACCCTATCCGAAAACCAAAGCCCCGGCATGAGGCCGGGGCTTTGGCGGTTTCAAGGCAGGCGTGCCTGCGGGGGGCGGTGGCGATCCGTGTCGCCTTCCTGCGTGATCCAACGGGATGGCGCAACCAAACGACGGGATGCGCCGGGGCCGGAATAACGTTTCCGGCCCTCTTGCAAGCGCGGCCCTAGGACAGATTGCTTTCGATCCAGGCGTCCAGCTCGCCTTGGCGCTCCAGCCGGCGGGCCTTCCACTTGTCGCGTAACTCCTCGCGCAGGGCGTCGCGCTTGGCCCGTTGCTCCGGGGTCAGCACGGCGTCGATGGCCGCCTTGACCCGGCCCCGGGCCACGGCCAACTCCACGGCCGCGTCGGCCACGGCCTTGGCTCCGGCTCGCACCGCCGCCTCGTCGCCCGGGGTCTTGGCCATGACGGCGCGCATGGCGTCCATGGCCGATTTGACCGAGTCCCGCAGGGCCTTGGTGCTGTCGCGGTTGGCCTTGAGGATGCCGGCCACTTCCCGTTTCTGGGCGGCGCTCAGATCCAGTTCCGTGAGCATACGCACCAGCCCCGGCCCTTTCCCGGCCGGGCCGTCGCCGCCCGGCGCGCCGGACCAGGCCGCGGCGGCGACAAGGAGCAAGGCGCACAGGGCCGCCGCCAGGGTGAATTTCCGTCGCATCATGGTTTCCTCGCTTGTTGCAGGGGGTTTGGCGGCGCGCCTGCCGGGCCGATCCCGAACCAGTAGGTCGAAATGCCGGTGCGGCAGGCGTCGGCCGTCTTGTTGCCCATGATACGCGCGCGCCGGCGTCTCCCCCCGGTGGCTCCCCCAGAAGACGAAAACCGTCTGCAACCAGGAGCGCGCACGGAACTTGTGCTCCCGCAGGGGGGGCAGCACAAGCAAGTGCTCCGACCAGCCGTGGGCAGGCAACCCCCGCCCGTCGCCGGACCTCCACCGGCCCGACGCCGGTTTTCGCCGGACGGCCGCGAAATCTGGCGGGGGATTTCCCCGCCCCGCCCGTATCATCTCCAAAAGCCGCCCCTTGGCGGCCCATGACGCACAAAGCGAGGAACACGCATGCCGATCATTTTCCCGACCCGCGCCCTGGCCGGCCTGACCAAAACCCTGGCCGCCGCTGTCGCCATTGCCGGCTGTCTGGCTGCCGCCGTCCCGGCCATGGCCCAGCAGCCCGCCCCGGCCGCCGGCCAGGCCCTCAAGGAAGCCTGCAAAGGCGACTACAAAACCCTGTGCTCCGGCGTGCAGCCCGGGGGCGGCCGCATTGTCGCCTGCCTGAAGCAGCAGGCCGACAAGCTCTCGCCCGGCTGCAAGCAGGCCTTGACGGCGGCCCAGTCGGCGAAGCAGGCTGGAGCGGCCAAGCAGTAACCCGCGCCGGGCCGCGCAAGGCTGCAAGCCCGGCGCGGTCGGCCTGGGGCGGTCCGGGCTCGGCCCGCCGCCCCGCAACCTCAAGGCCCGGACGAACACCGTGGAAAAATGCTGGCCCTTTGGCGGCTGGCTGCCGCTCCCGCGCCGCCCGGCCGCGCCC
>JAEZMB010000006.1 GCA_023435825.1 Pseudomonadota bacterium
CCCCAACATGCCCCCGGCGCCCGGGGGCCTGAGCCCCCCGGACCCCCCAAATGGTGTAAAGGGGACGCGGTGTTGCGGCGATTGGCCGGGCTGCGTTCCCTCCACCGAGAGCTTTGCCGACGCTTGCGGATTTCTTGACCGGGTGCGGCGCATTGCATAATCATGGTTGACATGTCCCCCCAAGCCGTGATGAAGAGACTGGTTCGCGTCGGTGAACTAAACCGGCTTTGCCGCGCCCTGGCCCAGGCCGGGCGACAGGCCGGACTCGCTTCCGCGGCCGGGGACCATCCCCCACTCCAGGCCGCCCCCCAGTCCCCCAAGGAGATCCCATGCCCCCTATCGTGGCCATCGTCGGACGGCCAAACGTAGGCAAGTCCACGCTTTTCAACCGGCTAACCCGTGGTCGCCGGGCCATCACCCATGACCTTCCCGGCGTCACCCGCGACCGGTTGGAGGCCCCGGCCGAAATCGAAGGCCGCTTCGTCACCCTGGTCGACACCGGCGGCATGGACTACGAGGCCGAAGAAAGCCTGGCCAAGCAAATCGTCGAACAGGCCGAGGCCGCCCTGGTCACGGCCGACGTGGTACTGTTTCTCGTGGACGGCAAGACCGGCCGCACCGCCCTGGAAGACGATCTGGCCGAGCGCCTGCGCCGCCTGGGCAAGCCCGTCATCGTGGCCGTCAACAAGGTCGACGGCCTGGAGCGCGTGGCCGCCATGACCGCCGACTTCCACGCCTGGGGCCTGCCGCTTCTGGCCATTTCCGCCGCCCACGGCCAGGGCATGGCCGAGCTGGCCGAGGCCATTAGCGAGCGCCTGCCCGAAGCCGAGCCCTACGATCCCGACGCACCCCTGGTCCAGACCGTGCTGCGTCTGGCCGTGCTCGGCCGGCCCAACGCCGGCAAGTCGTCGCTGATTAACGCCCTGGCCGGCGAATCGCGGCTCATTGTCAGCGACATCGCCGGCACCACCCGCGACGCCGTGGACGTGGTGGTCCACCAGAAAGGCAAGCGCTACCTGTTCGTCGATACGGCCGGCGTGCGCAAGCGCACCCGCATCACCGACGGCCTGGAGCGCTACAGCGTGGCCAAGGCCCTGTCCAGCGCCAAACGGGCCGACGTGGCCGTGGTCGTCATCGACGCCGTGGGCGGGGTCGGCGTCCAGGACAAGCGGCTCATTTCGTTCCTGGACAGCGAGCGCAAGGCCTTTTTGGTGGCCGTCAACAAGACCGACCTCGTGCCCCAAAAGGACATGCTGGCCCTGCAAAAGGACATCGCCCGTGAACTGCGCATGTGTTCCCACGTGCCGGTGCTCTACATGTCCGCCGCCAAGGGCAAGGGCGTGGCCAAGGTGCTGCCCCAGGCCGAGGCCATCTGGGCCGAGTGCCAGATCCGCATCGGCACGGGCGAGCTCAACCGGGCCATGCGGGCGTCCCTGGACAAGCACCAGCCGCCCCTGGTCAACGGTCGCCGGGCGAAGTTCTACTATCTGACCCAGGCCGCCGACGCGCCGCCGACCTTCGTCTTTTTCGTCAGCGACACCGAACGCGTGCGCGATTCCTACATCAAATACCTGGAAAACAGCCTGCGCAAGCTCTTTGGCATCGCCACGGCCCCGGTCAAGGTGGTCTGCCGGGCCAGCCACAAGCCCAAGGACGAGCGGTAGGACATTCGCCCGCCCACGAAAAAGCCCCCTGCCGCAACCGCGCCAGGGGGCTTTTTGTTGGACGCTGCCTACTCGCCGTCCACTTTCTCTCTCGCGCCTCCAACCGCCATCCCCCCTTTCAGGGAGGGTCCGGGAGGGGGTTACCCCCTCCCGGCCGCCGGAGGCATCTTTCTCTTCCCTTCCCGCTCCCCTACCCGCAATCGATACCCGCGTCGCAGAACCGTCCCACGCCGTATTCGCGGCGGCGGAAGAACTTTTCCGGGTCCGGGCCGATGATCTGCATTTCCCGGTGGCGCTGCTGCATGGACAGCGCGATGCGCATCTCCTTGGTGCAGCCCGTGGAGAAGGTGGCGTCCTTGCCGGCCCAGACCGGCGGGGCCTTGCGGCCGATGAGCTCGAAGCTCTTTTCGATGTCGAAGTGGGTCTGGAACCGCCACACGTCAATAAGCCCGCTGCGCTGCACCTTTTCCCACATGAACATCAAATCGTCGGCGTCCATGCCTTCCTCGAAGTGCTCGGCCGGATTGATGATGTAGACTCCGGGCAGCTTGCGGCGCAGGTAGGCCACGAAGGCCGTGACCAGTTCGATGGCCACCTTGGTCTGGCCCGGTACCGAGCCGATGATGGCGCTGTAGAACATCACCGACCGGCCGGCCGTCTTGGCCTGGCGCATGCCGAGGATGATCTCCTCGGCCTTGGCCGTGATCTCGGCCTCGGTGAAGGACACCGCCCCGGGGGCGCGGGGCTTGAAGTCGAAACGCAGCCCGTCGCCGGGCAGGCGGTAGAAGGCGGCCACATCCCGGGTGAACTGGTGGCTGGTGAGGATGAGCCGGCGGTGGTTGCGCTCGCCCTTGGCCACCACGAGGTCGGCCTCTTTCCAGGCCCGGGCGAAGGTCACGGACACGCGGTAGAGATTGAGCCGTTCGCGGGTGCCGTCGGAGATGACGGTGAGCGGATTTTCGCGGATCACCTGCAGCAGCTCGTTTTTGGTGATGCGCTGGTCGGTGAGGAAATGGGCGTCGGCCAGGGCCGTGTCCAGGATGGGGTCGCCGTCGGTGTCCCAGATGGTCGGAGCCTCGAAGTAGAAGCCTTCCTTGAAGGCCAGCATGACCCGGTGGCCCATGCGCAAAAGCGTGCGCACGGCCAGCAGGTCGAACATGACTCCGCCGGCGGCGTCCACGAGGTAGAGGATCTTGAGTTTGGCCCCGCGCCGGGGGTCGAGCATGGTCTCCAGCCGGGAAAATTCCGGCGGGAAGCTCTCCATGACCGCGTCCAGGGTCTCGGGGCCGGGGCAGGCCCCGTCGCCCTCCCAGACCTCGGGCATGACGGACATGGCGAACAGGCGCTTGAGCTCCAGCAGATCCAGGACATGGCGCAGCTCGGGGATGGAGCCGCAGCCGGGCAGATCCGTCGGGCAGGCGTGGAGCATGCCGCGAAAGGTCTCGCTTTGGATGAAGGCGAAGGCCCGGCGGTTGGCGGCCCGGCGGCGTTCCCGGTAAGGGTCGTCCAGGCCCGACTGGGTGAGAAAAATGGTGTTGAGGCGCTTGCCCAGGCGCGAGGGAATGAGCGTGGGCTTGACCAGGGCCTGGCGGTACTTGAGCTGGCACAGGGTGCGGATCTTGCGCCGGGTGTAGTCGTCATGGACGAAGGCGTCGATGAGCCCGTCGATGCGGGCCAGGCGGGCGTCGTATTCGGCCACCACCTGCGGGTCGGCCTGCTCGGTGAGCAGGTGGCCGAACATGGCGTCGGTGCAGGGCACGTAGATCTGGTCCGGGGCCAGGGCCACCATGAAGCGCAGTTGCTCTGGAGAGGCGTTTTTTTCCGGGTCTATGGAGTGTTCGAGGTTGTTCTCGGTCATGAAATGCAAAAGCCAAGCGTCGAGGATGGGATCGACGCCGTAGCGCGGGGCCTGGCCGGGGACAGGCAGAACGGAGGGGACTTCCTGGATCATGGGCGGTTAATAAATCCCTTGAGCCGCAGGCGCTCGAAATAGCTCTCCCCGGGACGCTTGGCCAGGCGCAGGCAGCGATCGGCCTTGGTGACCAGCACCACGTCGTGATCGTCCAGGGCAAAGAGTTCCTGACCGTCGCAGGTCAGGTACATGTTGGTTTCCGGGGCCGACAGGGCCAGGCGCACCGGCGCTTCGGCCGGCACGACCACGGGCTTGAAGTCGCTTAAAAACGGGCAGATGGGCACCACGCACAGGACGTCCAGGCCCGGGTAGATGAGCGGCCCGCCGGCCGAGACGCAGTAGGCGGTGGAGCCGGTCGGGGTGGAGATGACCACGCCGTCGGCCCGAAGCGTACAGACGTCGGTGTCGCCCAGGGTCACGTCGAAGGCGGCCAGCCGGGCCATGGCTCCCCGGCTTATCACGGCGTCGTTGACCGAGATGGTGGAAAAGACCGTCTCGCCCCGGCGGATGACGGCCACCTCGATCATGAGGCGGCGGGCCTCGACAAAGCCGTGTCGCAGGATGTCGCCCAGCACGGCTTCCCAGTCGGCCAGCCCGGCCGAGGTCATGAATCCCACCCGGCCGAGGTTGATGCCCAAAAGCGGCACGCCGTCGACCACGCGCTTGCGGGCGGCCGAGAGCATGGTGCCGTCGCCGCCAAGGACCAGGGCCAGATCCGGCGGCGTGGCCACCACGGCCCCGGCCGGCAGGACCGCGTGGGCGGCGTCGGGCAGGTTTTCCCGCACGAGGCACACGACGTCCCGGGCGGCAAGCCACTGGGCCACGGTCCAGGCCATGGACCGGGCCTGGTCGTGGTCGGCTTTGTAGATGACGAGAACGGTGCGTATGGAAGGCGACATGATGTGGGTCCGGTTGTTGTTGCCCCGGTCAGGCCGGGGGAAGCGTGTTATAAGGCAAAGGGGCAAGCGATACAAGGAAGGCGGCCCGGGGTTTCCAGGCGATTGGGCATGGATTTTTTTTGCCGACCCCTCTAAAGGTTAGGGCGAAGCGTCCGATAAGACCCCTGAGAAGGAGCCATTCGCCTTGACCGCCATCCCTTATCAGGTCAGCGCCATGTTGCGCACCTACGGAAGGCAGGTGACCACGGCCCGGCGGCTGGCCCGCTTCCGACGGTCGCTGCAGCCTGCCGACGACGAGGAAACCCAGATTTCCCGGGAGGCCAAGCGCCGGGAGCTGGTGGGGCGGGTGGCGGCCGAGATCGTGGAGAACTGCATCGTGGCCGGCAGCGACACGCCGGTGGTCGAGGAGCTCAAGGCCGAACTGGAAGAGGAACTCGGTTTCCCCGTAGTGTTCGCCTATCCGCCTGAAGAACAGGAAATGCAGATTTTTCGCAAGGACCCGGGACGAGAAGCCGTGTCCCTCGTCGGCGAGGCCAAGGCGGCCGCCATGCGGCGGTTGTGGGAATTGGCCCTGGAAAAAGTTGACGCAACCATGCTCTAATCATCGGTCCCCCCGCTGCCGATAAGTACATTGCGGATAACGCGGGAGGGGGGTCGCCATGGACATCAAGAACATCTTCGGAATCAATCAGCCCTACGGGCAAAATCGTGTCGGGCGTAGCGACTCTGGCGAATCTTCAAGCGTTTCGCGCGGGAAGGCATCCAGCTCCGGCAGCTCGTCGGGTTCGTCGGCCGACCGGGTGACGCTTTCCGACGGCGGCAGGCTCGTGTCCGTGGCCACCCGAACGGCCCAGGAGGCCCCGGAATCGCGGGCCGACAAGGTGGCCGCCCTCAAGGCCCAGGTGGAGGCCGGCACCTACCAGCCGGACTCCAAGAAAATCGCCGAAAAAATGCTCACCATGGAATCGGAGTTGTTCGGCTAGGCCGCGCGCCCAAAAAAACGCGCCGCGCAGCCCGAGGGCGACGCGGCGACATGAAGACAGCACATAACTTGACGCCTTTTCGGACCGCATCGGCGGGTCCGGGAAGGCGTCAGCTCTTTTTGGGAGAGGCCATGCCCGGCGTGTAATGGGCCGGGTAGCGGGAGTCGGTCTGCGGAATCTGCAGCCCGACGCGGGCTTCGTTGTTGACCACGATGGGGCCGCTGAGATTGAGCGTGGTGCGCTCGGGCATGCCCTGGGGAATGGTCACGGTGACCAGGACGGTGGCCTGCTCCCGGGAATCGATGCCGAGAAGCCGCCGATCCGCCTCGCCGATGACCACTTCGTATTCGGTCATAAACGAGTAGGGATCGGCCACGAGCAACCCCAGCGACGGGTTGTCCAGGCTTTGCAGCACCAGAAACGGGGAGTCGTCACGCACCTGGATGAGGGTGAATTCCCGCTGGTCCCCGAAGCCGATGAGGCCCCTGGGGAATTGCAGCACCCGTTCTTCCGGCAACGTCAAGCGCCCAAGGCGCGTTTCCACTATTCGTTCGTTTTTTTTGGCCATAACTTCGCCGCCGCCAGGACATCGGAATCCATAGCGCAAAGCGCCTGCCGATTCTGTTCAAGCACCCGCAGATAAACCTCTTCGCGATACACCTGCATGTCGTCGGGCACTTCCAGCCCGATCTTGATCTGCTTGCCCTGGACCCCCAGGACGGTGATCTTGATGTGGTCTCCGAGGTGCAGGCTTTCGCCCGGCCTCCGGGTCAAGATGAGCATGAACGCCCACGCCCCCACTTGTGTTTCTGGACACGAAAAATGCCGTCTTCGCGCCCGGTTATCGACCCTTCTAGCTGCCTGGGCCGGCTTTTGTCAACGCCTGGGGCCGCGACCGCTAAATATAGCTGACCAGCGACAGGTTCATCACCGTGCTCGAGGACTTGAGCACGGCCTGATAGGCCAGTTCCTGCTGGGCCAACTTGGTGATGAGTTCGGTGATGTCGGCGTCCTCGGTCTTGCTGAGCGTATCCCCCGCGTTCTCCGCCAGGGTGTCGACCATGGTGCCGGCCGCCGTGACCCGGTTCTCCCGGGCGCCCACCGAGGCGGCCACGGTGAGCACCTGCTCCTGGGACGCCGTCAACTGGTCCAGGGCCTGCTGGCAGCCTTGCTGGTTGTTGGTTTCGAGGTAGCCCACGAGTTTGCCCACGGTCTCGAACAGGTTGGCGTTGACCGAACCGTCGAAAGTCACGGCTTGTTGGTTATAGATGCCGCCGAAGATGTCCTTGCCCACGCCGTTGACCGTGACGGCGTCGGTGGGGGAAATGGCCATGTTGATGTCGGCGGTGCTGGGCTGGATGAAAAACTGGCTGCCGCTGGGCACGGTGGCGGCGCTGTTGAGGGTCAGCGAACCGCCGGGCACGGGCAGGCTCACCGTCGTGCCGCTGGGCGTGCCCGAGGTGTTGCCCGTCACCCAGGAGCGGCCGCCGTCGGTGCTGTAGGAATAGGTGAAGGGCGCGCTGAAATCGCAGGCCTCGTCCAGGCGCACGGAGACGTTGCCGGAAAACACGCCGGCCGCCGAGGCCGTGGCCCCGGACCCGGTCGCGTCGACGACGGTCACCCCGTCGTTGCTGTTGCCGTTGTAGACCGCCGTGGGGCGTATCCACATCCAGGTGCCGTTCTGGTCGTCATGGTCGGCGCAGGCCTTGACGTTGTCCAGGGAGTTGTTGGCCAGGGTCATGGTCACGCCACCCAGGTTGAGTTCCTGGGGATCGTCCGTGCTGGCGGTGTTGTAGCTTCCGGCGGTCCAGGTGGCCCCGCCGTCGCTGGAGTAGGAAAAGGCCGGCTGGTGGCCCACGGCGTCGGTTCCCATGAACTGCACCAGCACGGTGGAGTCGCTGGAGCCGGTCAGGGCGAAGCCGCCGTTGGAAGCCACCGTGGCCTCGAAGGCCGTGTCGTTGGAATTCATCCACAGCTGTTGCGTGAACGCCTCGGAGCCGACCTTCTGTCCGGCGTACAGGGACTGGCCGTTGTATTCGGTGTTGGCCAGCGAAATGAGCTGCTGGAAATACTGGCGCACGGCCGAGGCGATCTCGCCCCGGTTTTCCTCGGTGACCGAGCCCGTGGCCCCCTGCTCGGCATACCCCTTGATGGTGGTGATGAGCGTGCTGACCGAGGTGAGCGCGCTGTCGGACTGGGTCAGCCATCCCTGGGCGCTGGTGATGTTGCGCTTGTACTGGGTGAGCTGGCTGATGTCGCAACGCGTCTGGAGCACCACGGCCGCGCCGTTGGGGTCGTCGGAGGGCGCGTTGATGCGCTTTTGGGTGGACGACTGGAGATTGGTCTCCATGAGCCGGCTCAAGGCGGCGTTGTTCTGCCGGACGATGGAACCGTATATGCTTTGCTGGGCGATGCGCATGACCATGGGAACCTCCGGGGGCCTAGTTCTTGAGCCCCAGGACCGTCTCGAACATCGTGTTGGCCGTGCTGACGAGCTTGGCCGCGGCCTGATAGGAATGCTGGAACTTGATCATGTTGGTCAGTTCCTCGTCGAGATTGACGCCGGACGTGGAAAGTTGCTGCTCGTTGAGCTCGGCGGCCAGGGCCGACTGGTAGCTCGCCTGGTAGGACGCCGAGGCGGTGTCCGAACCGATCTTGGACACCAGGGCGGCATGGTAGTCGGTCAGCGTCTGGTGCACCGTGGTTTCCCCGGCCACGTAAAAGCCCACGGCCGTGGTCTCCAGTTCGGTCATGGCCTTGGCCGTCAGATTGTCGCCCACGGCCACCAGGCCGTTTGTCCCCACATGGCCGGCGTTGACCCGATTGAGGTCGGTCCCCACAACGTCGTTGACGGCCGCGTCCGAAGCCCTGGAGCCGGTCAGGAAGGTGTTGACGCCCAGGGCGGCCAACAGGCCCGACGAGTCGTTGCCGAACTGGAACGTCGCCCCGCCCGTCCCCGCGATGGACAGCCGGTTGTTGACCACCGAGGCGGTGACGCTGCCGCCGAAGGCGGTGTTGATCCGGGTGATGACGTCGTCCAGGGAGTCGCCGGGGGCGAAGCTGATGGCGGAACTGGCCGTCAGCGCGCCGTTGGCGTCGTAGACGTACATCATGGACGCGCCGGACTGGAGCCGGTTGCCGTAGTCGAGCCCGGAGGTCGGCGAATCCAGGGCGTAGCTCGAATCGACCACGGCGTTGGTGCCAAGGACCGAAGCGAAATTCGTCAGGCCCGCGCCCTGGGAATGGATGCGGTTGACCTCCCAGACCATGCTCTTGGTGAAGGCGTCGAGGGTGTCCTGGTACTGGCCGAGATCCTCGTCCCGAAACTGGAACGCGCCGGCCAGGGAGCCGCCGGTCAGGCGGCGGGGGTTGTCCGTGCCGTCGGCGAACTGCTGGGGCGTGATGTTCTCGGCCGTGCCGGCCGTGGTGTACCAGTACAGGGCCTTTTTCGGGACCAGGGTGAAGGTGTCCCCCACGTTGAGGTTGCTGGCGGCCGGCGTGCCCGAATCGTCGACGTTGGCGAACCAGATGTCGAGGTTGCCGACCCGGACCTTGGCCGTGGAGCCTTCGGCCTGATAAATCGCCGTGGTGCCGTCGTCGTTGGTGATCCAGGTGTTGCCGCCGTCCAGGGACACCTGGAAAGCCGCGCCGCCGCCCACGGCGCCGCCGGAAACCACCTTGAGGGTGTATTCGTTGTTGTCAGTGCCGTCGTAATAGGCCTGGGCGTCGCTGACGGGAGGCCCCAGGGAGGTCGGCGAGAGCTGGCGCACGGTCTTGCCCTGCTCGAACTTGAAATCGAAGGACACCACGCCGTCCACCACGGTCTGGCCGGCCGCGGTGTTGACCGTGATGTTGCCCTTGCCGTTGTCGATGACGTTGATGTCGATGAGCCCCGCCATCTCGCGCAGCTTGTTGTCGCGCTGATCGTAGAGACTGTTGGGGTTGCTCTTGCCGTCGATCTGGGTCTGGTTGATCTGGTTGTTGAGGTCGGCGATGTCCTTGGCCAACTGGTTGAGCTTGTCGACGCCGGCGGCGATGCTTTGGTTGGTCTGGTCCTCCAGCTGCTGCATGGAGTCGGCCTGGGAGCGCAGGATGCTCAGCATGGTGCCGGTGTCGTCCACCAGGGTCTGGCGGACGGCGGCGCTGTCCGGGCTGGTGGTCAGGTCGCCCCAGTCGTCGAAAAACGTGCTCAGCGACGAATTGAGGCCCTTGGTGTTGGACTCGTTGACAAGGTTCTGGGTGCTTTGCAGGCTGCTGTAGAGCGTCTGGTAGCGGTCCCGGGCCGAGACCTTGGTCAGGTACTGGGCCTCGACGAACTTGTCGTGGGCGCGCACCACTTCCTGGGCCACCACGCCGGTGCCGACCTGGCCGGTGAACGTGTTGACGTACTGGCCGTCCTTGAGCACCACCGACTGACGGCTGTAGCCCTCGGTATCAACATTGGAAATGTTGTTGCCGGTGACCTGCAAGGCCGCCTGGTTGGCGCGAAGGGCCCCTGCCCCCATGGACAGCAGGGAAGTGATGCCGGACATCAGAGCCTCCCGCTGATCATGCCCGGAGGCGGCGTGGCCGAAGTCATGCGCCCCCTGGCCCCGTAGACGCCCTTTTTCGGGGTCATGAGCTTTTGCAGGTTGTCCAGGCTCGACTTGGTCACGTCATACAGGCCAAGGGCCATGGCGTAGTTGCGCGAGGCCTGCTTGGCCGCCCGCTGTTCGGTCTTTTCAATGGCCTCATAAAGGCCCTGGGCCGCCTCCCGGGTCTGGGGATCAAGCTGCCCGTCCAGGTCGGCCAGCCGCTTGGCCTTGGGGTCCAGGGCGGCGTACAGGCCGTGGAGGCTGTGGCGCTCGCCCGTGATCTGGCGCAGCAGTTCCTGGATGGAAAATTCCACCGAGGCCACCGACGCGGGCTGGCGCGTGGAAAGATGGGAAAATTCTTCCGCCAGAAGGCTTTCCAGGAGAGTGACGGCCCCAAGCTGCCGACGCAGGTTCGCAAGTATCTGACCCTTCATGGCGTTCCTCGATTTTTACTCGCAATTCCAGTAAATTACAGCGGCCCTTGCAGGACTCCCGATGCGGCCAGCAGCCCGTGGGGGTCCACCGTCTCGCCGCCCCGGCGCAGTTCGAAGTGCAAATGCGGCCCGGTGGAGCGTCCGGTGCTTCCTACCTCTGCAATTTTTCCGCCAGCCTGAACGCTGTCGCCCGGCCGCACCGCGTAACCGCGCAAATGCCCGTACACGCTCTTCCAGCCGCCGGGGTGCTCCACCTCCACCACGTTGCCGTAGCCGCCCTTGGTCCCGGCGTAGGTGACCACCCCGTCCCAGCAGGCGGCGACCGGATCGCCCTCGGCCGCGGCGATGTCCATGCCGGCATGCCAGGCCTTGTTCCCCTTGAAGGGATCGGAGCGCCAGCCATAGTCGGACGTGATGTCGCCCCGAGTCGGCGCGGCCATGGGCGTGGCCGCCTGGGCCTCGGCCAAGCCGTCATCGTTTTGACGACTGCCCGCCGCCGGTTCGTGGGCCGGGCTCAGCGCCGGCATGGCCGCCTGGCCATGCGCCGCTGCCCCGGGCCGGGCCAGGGCCGCCGTCACGGCCGGCGAAAGCGGCTGGGCCTGGACCGGCCGGCCGCCGCGCGGCAAGGTCGCGTCCGTGACGGTCAGGTTGGACGAAGCCACGCCCAGGCCATGGGTCGCCGTCGGCCGGTTGGCCGGCAACACGTCGCCCACCCCCGCCTTCTCGCCGCCGCCGAGCACCTTGCCCTTGAGCTGGCGGTACATCATGTCGGCCAGCCCAATGCCGCCGGATTCGGCCATCTTGTCGCACATGGCCTTGTCGAACATGGAATAGTACTGGTCCTCATACTGGCCGTGGAGCAACCCGTCCTTGGGCACCGTGGCCCGCATCTGGGAAAAGAGCTTGGAAATGAACACCGACTCGAAGCCCTGGCAGGCCTCGCGCAGCTTGGCTTCCTTGTCCTTGCCGCCGGAAAGCCTCTGGCGCAGGGCGTCGATCTCGAGCTTCTGCGCGACGTCGCTTTGCAAAGAGGCGTTGGCGGCCACATCGGCCATGCCCTCGGGAACGCTCATGGCTGTCATCCTCGCTGGTCCGGCGTCGGTTTTTTGGCCAATCGGCCCCGACACCCCTGGTAAGGCAAATTGCGGGCCAGTTGCGTGGAGGAGACGGAGGGGAGAGCCTCCGGCGGCCGGGGGGATGATCCCCCCGGACCCCTGCAATGGGGAAAAGGGGTAAAGGGTGTTCGACAAAGGTTGCATCCCGGATCGGCGAGGAAGGCAAGAAGCCGTCCATTGCCCTTGACGGGAACCACCATTGCTCCGGTGGGCAGAAGAGACGTTGCCTCTGCCTTGCCCTCCCCGCTGTGGGCCTGAGGCTCCCGGCCCCCGTATGGGTGAAGGGGGTTACTCCTCCCCTGCCCGCCGGTTGCGAAAAAAACGCCCCGGCGTCCGTGAAGGACGCCGGGGCGGCGAGTTCTTCCATGGCGGCAGACCGGACTAGTTGACTTCGAGGTCGGCCGACAGCGCCCCCGAGGCTTCCAGGGTTCGTAGGACGCTGATGAGGTCGCGCGGCGTGGCCCCCAGGGCGTTTAAGCCCTCGACCAACTCCTGTAGGGTCGCGCCCTCGATCATGCGCAGCTTGCGGTTCTCTTCGTTGACCGCGATGTTGGTCTCGGGCGTGACCACGGTGCGGCCGTTGGAGAACGGCAGCGGCTGGGACACGTCGGCCGATTCCTGGACCTGGATCTGGAGGTTGCCGTGGGTGACGGCCACCGGCGAAATCTGGACGTTTTGGCCCAGCACCACCGTGCCGGTCTTTTCGTCCACCACCACCCTGGCCCGGTGGTCCGGGGTGACGTCGAGATTTTCGATGGAGGCCATGAGCATGGCCAGGTTGCCCTGGTTCTCCGGCGGCACGGCCAGCCGGATGGTGCCGGCGTCGATGGCCGTGGCCATGGCCTGGCCCAGGGATTCGTTGACGCGCTTGGCCAGCCGCGTGGCCGTGGAAAAATCCGGGGTGCGCAGGGACAGCGTCAGGTCGGGCTGGTCGTTGAAGGCAAAGGGCACGCTGCGTTCGATGTTGCCGCCGCCGGGCACGATGCCCACGGTGGTGATGTTTTTCGACACCGACGCCCCGGCCCCCTGGGCCGACACGCCGCCGACGAGAACCGACCCCTGGGCGATGGCGTAGATGTTGCCGTCGATGCCCTTGAGCGGCGTCACCAGCAGCACGCCGCCAAGTAAGCTCGTGGAGTCGCCGATGGAGGACACCGTGACGTCGAGCCGGCTGCCGGCCTTGGACGACACCGGCATCTGGGCCGTGACCATGACCGCGGCCACGTTTTTGGGCTTCAGCGTCGCCTTGTCCACCCGCACGCCCATCTTGTCGAGCATGTTGTAGATGGACTGGACCGTGAAGTCCGAGCCGCGCTGGTCGCCGGTGCCGGAAAGCCCGACCACCAGGCCGTAGCCCACGAGCTGGTTCTTGCGCATGCCCGACACCGTGGCCAGGTCCTTGATGCGGGCGCTGTGGGCCGTGTGGACCACGCCGAGCACCAGGGCGGCCAGGATGAGCACGGCCAGCATGGCCGGCAGGCTGTCGGGCAGCGCCGCCGCCATGACGGCCCGGGCCGACCGCCGCGTCTTCGCCCTCCGGGCGTGTGCATTGGGTTGCATGTCCATACGCTCCCCTTGGTGATCCTTCCTGTCGTGTTCCGGCCGTCCGGCCCGGCTGGGGCGAAGGGAACGGCCGAGGCTGTTTGCGGTGTCGCGCCGGGCTAGAACGGCCAGACGTTGTCCAGGATGCGGGTGAGCCAACCGCTCTTCTGGCGGTCGGCCAGGTCGCCCTCGCCGTAGTATTCGATCTGGCAGTCGGCCAGCATGGTCGACAGCACGGTGTTGTTGGGCCCGATGTCGATGGGCCGCACCAGCCCCTTGATGACGATGATCTGGTTCTCGTCGTTGACCCGCGTCTGGCGGGCCCCTTCGACCTGCATCACCCCGCCGGGCAGGATGTTGACGATGCGCGCGCCGATGGAGGCGGTGACGGCCGATTCGCGCTTGGTCTCGCCCTTGCTCTGGAACTTCTGGGCCGTGTTGGTCTTGACGATGGGATCGCTGCCGATAAGCCCGTTCATGCCGAAGTTGGGGCCGCCGAGCTGGCCGGACAGGTTGCCGGCCACGTTCTTGTTGCTGAAATAGTTCTGCACCCCGAGTTCGTTGCTGGCCGTGCGGTCGTTTTTGGTCTCGGCCTTGAGGTCGGACTTGGAGGTGTCGACGATGTTGACGGTCAGGATGTCGCCGATGCGCCGGGCCCGGGTGTCGTCGAAAAGGAAGGTGGGCTGGCTTTGGCTGTAGATGGAGCCGGGGTTGTCGGCCGGCGGCGGGGCCTTGGCCACGGGCGGCGTCATCTGGGGAGCCGGGGCGGCCTGCTTGGTGGCCGGCGCGCAGCCGACGACGGCGGCGGCTATAAGGGCCAGGGGGATAAGCGGTGTGCGTCTCATGGCGCGTCTTCCTTTGCGTTTCGCGGTCCGTGCGAAGGGCCCGTATAAGCTTCCTACTGCACCACCACCGTCGTCTTGTCCTTGACGACGCCGGTGATTTCCTTGGCGTATTTGCTGTTCTTCACCGTGATCTTGCCGCCGGGCGCGCCGTCGGTCATGGCCTCGGCCAGCATGGTCAGGCGCACGGCCCGGCCCTGGTAGACGAGCTTGACCTGATCGCCCCGGACGATAAGCGGCATGGGCTCCATGTCGTCGGCCATGATGACCTGGCCCACGCCCACGCCCTTGCGGGCCCGCCACTGCCCGTCGCCCGGCTCGAACACCCGGCCCTTGATCCCGGCCAGGTTGCGGCGTTCGTAGACGTAGGCGATCTGTTCCATGGCGGCTCCGTCCTTAGGCAGAATGTTCTTGATGGCCACCGGCGCCCGGATGAAATGTTCAACCACGGCCTCTGCCGAGGCTTGATGCAAGATCCTTGCCCCGGGTCCGGTCACCACGTAGCGGAAGGTCGTGCGGCCGGGCTGGACCTCGGCGACCTCGACACCGACGCTGGCGGCCTCGTCCACGAACAGATGGTCCGGGGCGGTCACCGACAGGAGCTTGGCCTCGGGCCCCAGGGCCGTGACCTTGGGCGTCAAGGTTTCGACGGCCATGGCCCGCAGCTCCTGGCCGGAAACCACCCTGCCCCCGCGCCGCAGGGTCAGCTGGCTTGGCAGGGCGTATTCCACCGGGGCGTCGCGCAGGTAATAGCGCAGCCCTTCCATGACCTTGGCCGAGGGTATGACGGCGACGCGGCCCACGGCCTCCGGGGCGTACCACAGGGGTGTGGCCCCGAGCACGGCCCAGGCGTCGGCCGGGAATTCGCCGGAGGGATCGGCGATTTCCGACAACAGCACGCGCTCGCCGGCGGCCGTGGCCGCCTCGCGCACGCTGATCCGCCACAGTCCGGCCCCGGCCGGCAAGGCGGCCAGGAGCCAGGCGGCGGCCAGGGCGGCGACGGCGAAAATGGTGATGGCGCGGCGTTTCATGGCGACCTCCTTGGCTGGCGGGCCCTCCCCGCGCCGCCGCCCGACCGGGCGGGCGGCGGCGTCGGGACGAGCCCCATGAACAGGAAACCGGGCGACGGACGCCCGCTTAACGCTTGATGTTGACGGCGGTCTGCAACATGCCGTCGGCCGTGGTGATGGACTTGGAGTTGGCCTCGTAGGCGCGCTGGCCGACGATAAGCCCGACCATTTCGTCCACGAGTTCCACGTTGGACATTTCCAGAAATCCCTGGGCCAGGGTGCCGGCGTTCTGGTTACCGGGGGTGACCTCGTTGGCCGCGCCCGAAGCCTGACTGGTGGAATAGAGGTTGCGGCCCTCGGCGGTCAGGCCGGCATTGTTGATGAAGGTGTAAAGCGGGATGTCCGTGGCGGCGAGCTCCGTGCTGTTGGCGTCGAGGCAGGACAGATGGCCGTTTTCGGTGATGGTGATGGTCTTGGTCTCGGTGGGTACGGAAAAGGCCGGCTGGAGCGGATAGCCGTTGGCCGTGACGATGGTGCCGTCCTGGTTGAGCTTGAACGAGCCGGCCCGTGTGTAGAGTTCGCGGCCGTTGACGTCGACCTTGAAGAAGCCCTCGCCCTGAATGGCGATGTCGAGCTGGTTGCCGGTGTTTTGCATGTCGCCCTGGGTGAAGAACTTGTGCACCGTCGTCGGCTTGACGCCCAGGCCCACCTGGAGGCCGGTGGGCAGGCGGTTGCCGCCCACGGTTTCGGTGCCGGCCACCTGCAAGGTCTGGTACATGAGGTCCTCGAACTCGGCCCGGCTCTTTTTAAAGCCCACGGTGTTCACGTTGGCCAGGTTGTTGGACATGGTGTCGATTTGCATCTGCATGGCCACCATGCCGGTGGAGGCCGTCCACAGTGATCGCATCATAACAGTATCCCTCCGGATTCTTGGCCTTACATCTTGTCGGTGCCGACGCGGATGGCCTTGGTGTCAAGTTCGTTGGCGCTGCTCATGACCTTTTGATAGGCTTCGTAGGTGCGCTGGGTCTCGATCATGGAAACCATTTCCTCCACCACCTCGACGTTGGGTTTTTCGAGAAAACCCTGGGCCACTTCGGTGGTCCCGGCCCGCAGGACCCCTTCCTGGATGGTGGCCCCGGTCTGGGGCATGTAGAGGTTGGCCCCGTACTTCATGAGGGCGTCAGGATTTTGCACGGTGACCACGTCCACCTGGCCGACCTGGGCTCCGTCAACATAGACCGAGCCGTCGCCGCCCACGGAAATGCGGCCCTCGGGCAGCTGGATGGGGCCGCCGCCGCCAAGGACGGGCATGTCCTGGTCGTTGACGAGCATCCCCTCGGCCGAGCGGTGAAAGGCCCCGTTTCGGGTGTAGTAGGAATTGCCCTGGCCGGCCGAGACCTTGAAAAAGCCCGGCCCCTGGATGGCCAGATCCAGCGGGTTGCCCGTGGCCGTCAGCGCCCCCTGGGCGAAGTCGATCTGCTGCATGGCCAGGCGGGGCTTGGCGATGAGGTCGGCCCGGGGCAGGAGCTGCTTTTGGCGGATGTCGCCCCGGGGGTCCATATGATAGTCGTGGGCGTAGCGGTAAAAGGTGTCCTCGAAGGAGACCCGGTCGCGCTTGTAGCCCGTGGTGTTGACGTTCGCCAAATTATTGGCGGAGATATTGAGACGCGTTTCCGTTGAGAGTGCGCCGAAAACCGCGCTGTACATGCTCATTTCCATGGAAGCGGTCCTCCTCGGCGCTGGGCTTTGCAACATGCGGGCCAGCCCTTGGCCGCCCTGGCCGGAGGGCGGCGGCCGAGGAGCCGTCTTTTTTCGCGGGCCGGGCTCGGATAGCTTGACAAACCTCGGTGAAGTGGTATTTCCTTCCATTCGAGCGGGCGTAGCTCAGCTGGTAGAGTACAAGCTTCCCAAGCTTGGTGTCGCGAGTTCGATCCTCGTCGCCCGCTCCAAACCTGAGTCTCCCAACCGAATGGTTGACGTGACGAGGTGGGCCTGACGATCGGTCCACTTTTTTTTTGCTGACAAGGAAATCATGCTTCAGAAAAACGCCGTGGCTGATGCCGTCCGGGATCTTATCGCCCCTTACGTCGCCACCCTGGGCCTTGCGGTCTGGGGGGTGGAGCTGGCTTCGGCCGGCCATCGCCAGCTCGTGCGCCTCTATCTCGACCTGGCCGCCGACACGCCGCGCACGCCCGAACGCCTGGGCGTGACCATCGACGAATGCGCCAAAGTCAGCCGCCACCTTGGCGCGCTCCTTGAGGTCGATGAAATTTTCCACAACCCCTACGTGCTGGAAGTCTCCTCGCCGGGGTTGTCGCGCCGGTTTTTCGAAGCCGGCCAGCTGTCCCCCTACGTCGGCCGGGAGATCGAGGCCAAGCTGGCCATGCCCCGCGACGGCCGCAAGCGCTTTCGGGGCATCCTCTCCGGCGTCTCGGACCAGACCGTGTCCATGACCGTGGACCCCGGGGCCAAAGAATTTTCGATTTCGTTTGATTTTGCCGAGGCGGACAAAATCCGCCTCATCCACGCTTTTGACGCCACACCCGAAGGAGAGGCCGACGGCGACGGCGGGCCGTACGGCAACTCGGAGGCAACCTCATGACCGAACTGAAAAAAGCCATCGATCAGATCAGCAAGGATCGCGGCATCGACCGCGACCTGCTGGTGGACACCCTGGAAGAAGCCGTCCGTTCGTCGGTGATCCGCAAGTACGGCGAGAACCTCGACGTGGAGGTCAGCTACAACGACGAGCAGGGGGAGATCGAGGTCTACCAGTTCAAGGTCGTGGTGGAAGACGACGACGTGGCCGACCCGGCCGCCGAGATCTGCCTGTCCGACGCCAAGGCCATCGACCCCAACGTCGCCCTGGAAGACGAGATGGGCTTCAAGCTCGCCGTCGAGGACCTCGGCCGCATCGCCGCCCAGTCCGCCAAGCAGGTGATCATCCAGCGCATGCGCGACGCCGAGCAGGAGATCATCTACGAGGAGTACAAGGACCGCAAGGGCGAGATCATTTCCGGCATCATCCAGCGCCGCGACCGGGCCGGCTGGATCATCAACCTCGGCCGCACCGAGGCGCTTTTGCCCAAGGAAGAGCAGATCCCCCGCGAGCGCTACAAGCGCGGCGACCGGGTCCAGGCCTTTATCATCGAAGTCCTGCCTTCCGGGCGCGGACCCCAGATCATCGTGTCGCGCACCCACGGCGACTACATGAAGGCCCTTTTTGCCCGCGAAGTGCCGGAAGTTTCCGACGGCACGGTCAAGATCGTGGCCGTGGCGCGCGATCCCGGCTCCCGGGCCAAGGTGGCCGTCATCTCCAAGGACCGCGACGTCGATCCGGTCGGCGCTTGCGTCGGCATCCGCGGCTCGCGCATCCAGAACATCGTGCAGGAACTGCGCGGCGAACGCATCGACATCGTGGTCTGGAACCCCGAAATCGCCAGCTACGCCGCCAACGCCCTGTCGCCGTCCCGGGTCACCCGTATTTCCGTTGACGAGGACGAGAAGTCCCTGGAAGTGGTGGTCACCGACGACCAGCTCAACCTGGCCATCGGCCGCAAGGGACAAAACGTCAAGCTGGCCGCCAAGTTGCTCGGCTGGAAGATCGACATCGTCACCGAATCCCGGTTCCGCGAGGCCAACGCGTCCAAGAAGTTCCTGGAACAGCTGGCCAGCGTGGCCGAGATCCACGTGGACAACATCATCGCCGCCGGCTTCGTCTCCATGGAGCAGCTGGCCGAGGCCGACGACGAGGCCATCGACGCCATCGCCGGCATGACGCCGTCCAAGCGCGACGATCTGCGCGCCGCCCTCAAGCTGATGGGCGCCTTCGACAAGCCCGCGCCGACCGAGGAAGATGCCCCGGCCGACGAGGAAACGTCGGCGGACGACGCGCCCGCCGCCGAAGGCGATGCCCCGGCCAGCGGCGACGCCGCGACCGGCACGGAAGAAACCAACGCGGACGAGGCCAAATGACGCGCGGCAAGTCCCATGCCCGGCCGCCGTGGCCGGTGCGGATGTGCGTGATCTGCCGGGAGCGCTTTCCTAAAAGCGAGCTGGTCAGACACGTCGCGGCGGCCGAGGGCGAAGCGGGCCTTGCGCCCGATCCCCGGGCCGCCCAGCCCGGACGCGGGCACTATCTCTGCGCCAACCCCGCATGCGCCGAGAAATTTTTGAAATACTCCGGTCGGCCCAGGCGACGGAGGGGGGGGTCAAGGTGAACAAGATTAAAATGAAGGACATTGCCAAGGAGCTTGCCCTGTCCAGCAAGGACATGCTGCATCTCCTGCGCGAACTCGGTATCCAGGTCAAAAGCCAGATGGCCACGCTGACCGACGAGGAAGCCGCCCAACTGCGCGCCCGCGTGCGCCAGGGCAGCTCCGGCCGCACCCAGGTCATCGACACCGAGGTTTCGCCCGGCGTCATCGTCCGCCGCCGCAAGGCCGCCCCCACCCCCCCGGCCGACGCCGCGCCAGCCCCCCGGGACCTCGAACCCGAACCGGCGGCGCCCGTCGTCGACCCTGTGGTCGCGACGGCTCCGGCCGAACCGGAACACGAGGAACCAGTCGAAGTGCAGTACCAGCCCCAAGCCGAAGATTTCGAGGCCTTTGCCGAGCCCGCCGAGGAGCCCGCTCCCCCCGCCCCGGCTCCCCGCACGGGCGGCGCGCGCATCGTGCGCCCGGCTCCCACGGCCCGCATCATCGAGCGCCCCGAGCCGGAGAAGGCCGAGGAGCCCGCGCCTGCGGCCGTAGCCGCCGAACCGACGGCCGAAGCACCGGCCCCGGCGGAAACGCCGGCCGCGCCCGTGGCCGAGGACACGC
This sequence comes from Pseudomonadota bacterium, assembly GCA_023435825.1. Lineage (GTDB taxonomy): Bacteria > Desulfobacterota > Desulfovibrionia > Desulfovibrionales > Desulfovibrionaceae > Solidesulfovibrio. The sequence continues at coordinate 19,799 of JAEZMB010000006.1, forward strand.
CCCCGGCTCCCGAGGCGACCGCCCAGGCCCCGGAAACGACTCCCGAACCCGAGGCCGCCCCGGCGGCCGCCGAAGCGGGCCAGCCGGCCAAGCAGCCGCCCCGCCGTCCCGAGCCGGTTTCCACCGCGCCCAAGGTG
>JAEZMB010000033.1 GCA_023435825.1 Pseudomonadota bacterium
CCCCCCCCCCCCCCCCCCCCCCCCCCCCCCCCCCCCCCCCCCCCCCCCCCCCCCCCCCCCCCCCCCCCCCCCCCCCCCCCCCCCCCCCCCCCCCCCCCCCCCCCCGCCGGAGGCACTCTTCCTCTTCGTCCCTCTCCCTAATCCCGGCGAATGCCCAGTTCGCGCACCAGGTGGCGCAGGGTGCGGGGGCTGATGTCGAGGATCTCGGCGGTGCGGGCCTTGTCGCCGCCGCTTGCGGCAAAGGCCCGCAGGATGGCCTGGGTCTTGGCTTGGCGCACGGCTTCTTCCAGGGTGACGGGGGCGTCGGAGTGGGCGCCGCGCGGCGCGACCTCGCCGCCAAGGCGCATGTCCTCGGGCAGGTCGGCCGCGTCGATGGCTCCTTCGCGGCACAAAAGCGCCAGGCGTTCGATCAAGTTTTTGAGTTCGCGCACGTTGCCGGGCCAGTCGTGGGCGGTCAGTTCGGCCAGGGCCGTTTCGGTGAAGCGCAGGCCGGGCTTGTGGTAGCGTTGGCGGTAGATGGACAGGAAATATTCGGCCAGATAGGCGATGTCGCCGCTGCGTTGCCTAAGCGGCGGCAGGACCAGGGGCACGACGTTTAAGCGGTAGTACAGATCGGCCCGAAACGTGCCCTGGCGCACCATTTCGGGCAGGGCGCGGTTGGTGGCGGCCACGATGCGGGCGGCGAACCGGATCTGTTTTTCGCCGCCGAGCCGCCGAAAGGCCCGTTCTTCGAGCACCCTCAGGAAATCCACCTGGTTGATGCCGGGTATCTCCCCCACCTCGTCGAGAAACAGCGTGCCGTCGCCGGCCATTTCGAAGATGCCGCGCTGGGCCTTGGCCGCGCCGGTGAACGCGCCGGCCTCGTGGCCGAAGAACTTGTCGGCGAAGAGTTCCCCTTTGAGCACGCCGCAGTTGACCGGAACAAAGGGTTTTTTGCGTCGCCGGCTGAGGTTGTGGATGCACTGGGCCAGCAGTTCCTTGCCGGTGCCGGTTTCGCCGGAGATGAGCACGCAGGCGTCGGACGGGGCGATCTGGGTGGCGAGGTCGTAGACGGCCTGCATTTCGGCGGAACAAAAGAGGAATTCGGCCTCGGGCAGGGGCTGGCCGGCGGCGACGGGATCGTCGGCGTCGAGCGGCAAGAATTTGCCGCCAAGTAACATGCTGGAATCGATCATGTTTTCTTGCCGCCGTCAGGACGTTGCCAACAGGGTGGAGCCGGTGTCGGCGGGAGAATGCGCCAATGGCCGAAAAATGACAACGGCAAAAATTTGCCGCCGGGCGGCGAATGTTTGCCGTTTGCTGCCGCTGACGAAACGTTAACATGCTGATATTAATACTAATCCGAAAAGGCACAATCCTTGATAAGAAGGAGGGCAACAAACGGTTCGCCAGGCAACGGCGGACCCTGGCCACGGACCGTCCCGGAGCCGACGGCGCGGCGACACCACTTCACCCGGAAAAGGAGAACGAGAGGATCATGAAACGGCAAATTTTCTTCAAAGCGGGCCTGCCGGTCCTCGCGGCCGCCCTGCTCGTCGCGGTCTACGCCCTGGCGGCCCAGAACGACGCGGTCGTGGCCGACGCCCTCAACCAGGCCGGCGCGTCCGGGCCGTGGTGGATGTGGCCGCTCATCCTGCTGTTTTTCTGCTTTATCCTGGGCATCATCGCGGTTCTGGCCGGTGTTGGCGGCGGCGTGCTCTATGTGCCCCTGGTCAGCGGCTTTTTCCCGTTCCACCTCGACTTCGTGCGCGGCGCGGGCCTGATGGTGGCCCTGGCCGGCGCGCTGGCCGCCGGACCGGGTCTGCTCAAGCGTAACCTGGCCTCGTTGCGCCTGGCCTTGCCGGTGGCGCTTATCGCCTCTTCCTGCGCCATCGTCGGGGCCATGATCGGCCTGGCCCTGCCGACCAACGTCGTGCAGATCGCCCTGGGCAGCACCATCCTTTTCATCGCCATCCTCATCCTCAAGTCGAAAAACGTGGCCGTGCCCGAGGTGAAAAATCCCGACGCCCTGGGCATCGCGCTCGGCATGAACGGCGTCTACTACGACGCCTCCTCGGGCAAGGAATACGCCTGGAAGACCCACCGCACCCTGCCGGGCCTTTTGATGTTCATCGTCATCGGCGTCATGGCCGGCATGTTCGGCCTGGGCGCGGGCTGGGCCAACGTTCCGGTGCTCAACCTCATGATGGGCGTGCCGCTCAAGGTCGCCGTGGGCACCTCCAAGTTCCTGCTCTCCATCACCGACACCTCGGCCGCCTGGGTCTACCTGAACCAGGGCTGCGTCATTCCGCTCATGGCCATTCCCTCCATCGTCGGCCTCATGTTCGGCTCCTTTGTCGGCGTGCGCCTGCTCGCCAAGGCCAAGCCCAAGTTCATCCGCTACATGGTCATCGGCGTGCTGCTCTTCTCCGGCGCCAAGGCGCTTTTGAAGGGCCTGGGCATCGGCTGATCGGCCGCGCCTTGCCTCGGATCGAACACTACCGACACGCACACGCGAGATACGGAGAACAACCATGACCACTGATACGACCCAGACCCCTCCCGAGCAGATCGTCTACTCCAACATGCTCTTCTACGGCTGCTGGGGCTCCCTGGCGCTGATGGCCGCCACCTACCTGTTGTACGTGCTTGGCGTGCTCACGCCCCACGTGCCCCTGGACACCGTGACCCAGCTGTGGTCCCAGCCGGTCAAGACCTACCTGGCCCAGGGCAACGTGCCCACCGGCTGGGGCTGGTTCAAGCTCATCGGCAAGGGCGACTTCATCAACTTCGCCGGCATCGTGCTTTTGGCCGGCATGACCATCCTGTGCTACATTCCCCTGGTCGGCGCCTACTTCAAGAAAAAGGAACCGATCTTCGCCGTCATCGCCATCCTGGAGATCGTGGTCCTGCTCGTGGCCGCCTCGGGCGTGGTGGGCAGCGGCGGGCACTAGGCGGCAAACTCCCTTCCATGCGCCCGGCGGTTCGACTACAAGTGAAGGCATCACGGGCGCGGATCGCCGCGGCATGGAGGAGGGAGCGTGACAGCGACGGACAAGGCGGATCTGATTGCCGCAGGAATGGTTGACCTGCCGGGGCTCCTGGACGCCCTGCCCATGGGGGCGGCGGTGTACGACGGGGACGGCAAGGTGGTGCACCTAAACCTCCTGCTGCAACGGTTGACGGGTTTCACGCTGGACGAGGCTCGGGGGCTTCCCTGCCGGCACGTGCTGCGCACGGCCACCTGCGGAAGGGATTGCCCCCACCTGCGCCAGGGCGGCTGCGAGCAGTCGCTTATAACCGACATCGTCAACCGGGGACGGCGAAGGATACCGGTGCGGCTGCACACCCGATGCGTGCCCGACCGGGATGGCAACACCCTGTACCGCATGGACTTCGTGGAAGAACTGGTCGAGCAGGGAGCGGACGGCATGGCGACGCGGAAATCCGGAAAAGGGGCGCTGATCGGCAAGAGCGCGGCCATGGAGCACATCCTGGTCACGTTGCCGGATTTCGCCCGTTCCGACCGGCCCGTGCTCCTCGTCGGCGAGACCGGCACCGGCAAGGACCTCATTGCCGAGTGCGTCCATGAAACGTCGCTGCGGGCCAAACGGCCGTTTTTGCGCATGAACCTTGGGTTCATGCCGGCCGACCTGCTGGAAGCCGAGCTCTTTGGCCGGGCCGCCCAGGAAGGGGCGGGGCTGGAGGAGATTCGCGGCCGGTTCGCGGAGGCGGCCGGGGGCAGCATCTTCTTCCCGGAACTGTCCGACGCGCCCTTGTCCTTGCAAAAAAAGCTGGCCGCCTTCCTGGAGACCGGGGCCGTCGTGCCCCTTGGGGCCAAGGTCCCCCAGCCCATCGACGTGCGCCTGCTCTTCGCCACCCAGCGCAACCCCGACGAACTGGCCGACAAGGGCCTGCTCGACCCGGGCTTTTACAACCATTTAAGCGCCATGCGCCTGGACCTGCCGCCCCTTCGGGAACGCGGCGAGGACCTGCCCTTCCTTTTGGCCTATTTCGCCGAGCGCTTCGCCGAACGCTTCAAGAAAAACGTCCGGGGCTTTTCCCCGGAAGCCATGAGCGTTCTGGCCGAGTACCCCTATCCCGGCAATGTCCGCGAACTGCGCAACATCGTCGAATACGCGGTCATGACCGCCAAATCGCCGCTCATCGTGCCGGCCAACCTGCCGGTCTACGTGCCTGTCGCGCCTGCCGCCGCCGCCGCCGTTCCCCCTGGCCGGGGACCGGCTCCGGATGCGCCGAAAAAACCGGCCCGGGCCAAGAAAGACCCGGCCGGAAAAGGGAGCGGATCATGACTGGACATCGCGCGCTCATTGCCATTCGCGGCAACGAAGTGGCCTGGCGGTTCGACCGCACGGCCGAGGCCCTGGTCTGCGACATCGCCGAGGACGGGACCGTGCGGTCCCGCTCGGAAATCATTTTCGCCCGCCAGTCCCCCGAGGACCTGTGCGACTATGTCCTGGCCCACGGCATCGACACCGTGGTGGCCGGGGCCGTGGAAGAGGAATACTACCACTACCTGCGCTACAAGCGCGTCGACGTCATCGACAACGTGGCCGGCGAGATCGAGCCGGCGCTGGCCCGCCTGGCTTCGGGGCGGCTGGCCTCGGGCGACATCCTTTTCCCCGGGAAGGAGGGCTAGGCCATGTTCGGCGACGCCATCAAACGCCATCTTTCCGGCCTGGGCGGCTCCGACGCCGTGGTCGCTCCGGGCATGTACCGCACCCTTCGCCGCAAGATCACGGCGGTGATGCTCCTGACGGCCACCATCCCCCTGGCCCTCATGGCCTGGCTCAACTACTACGAGTACCAGAAGGCCCTGTCCCGGGAGATCCAGAATCCGCTGCGGGTCATCGTCAACAAGTCCAAGAATTCCTTCGAGCTCTTCCTGGCCGAGCGCACCTCGGCCGTGGGATTCATTGCCCAGGCCTATTCCTTCAAGGAGCTGGCCGACGAGAAGGACCTGGCCCGTATCCTCAAGATCCTGCAGACCGAGTACGTCGGTTTCGTGGACATCGGACTCATCAACGACAAGGGCGAGCTGGTCAACTACGTCGGCCCCTACAACCTCAAGGGCCACAACTACGCCGAGCAGACCTGGTTCAATCAGGTGCGCATCAAGGGGCGCTACATTTCGGACGTCTTCATGGGCTTCCGCAAGTTCCCCCATGTCATCGTGGCCGTGCGCCACAGCCTGGACTCGGGCGAATCGTTCATCGTGCGGGCAACCCTGGACACCCACCAGTTCGACAAGATCATCAGCTCCATGGGCCTGGAGCCGGGGTCCGACGCCTTCCTTTTAAACCGCGCCGGCATCCTCCAGACCGATTCCCAGCGCTTCGGCAAGGTGTTGGACCAGTTCTCCCTGCCCATGCCGCCGCCGGCCTCGGAAGCCGCCGTGCTCCAGCAGCAGGACGGCGAGGGCAACGACATCTTTTTCGCCTACGCCTACTTCCCGGACAGCGACTTCGTCCTGGCCGCCATCAAGCCCAAGGCCCAGATGCTGCGCACCTGGTACACCGTGCGCGGCGATCTGGTCTTCATCTTCGCTGCCGGCGTGCTGGCCGTGTTTTTGGCCTCCTACAAGATTACCGACCAGCTCCTGCGCCGCATGCGCGAGGCCGAGGAGGCCCGGGAACTGGCCCTGCGCCAGGTGGAGCACAGCCAGAAGCTCTCCAGCATCGGCCGGCTGGCCGCCGGCGTGGCCCACGAGATCAACAATCCCCTGGCCGTCATCAACGAAAAGACCGGGCTCATGCGCGACCTCATCGGGCTTCGCGACGATTTCCCGGACAAGGAGCGCTACCTGCTCCTTATTGACTCGGTTTTGAAGACCGTCATGCGCTGCCGCGACATCACCCGGCGGATGCTGGGCTTCGCCCGCCGCCTGGACGTCACCCTGGAAGAGATCAACATCAACGACGTCATCAACGAGACCAGCGGCTTCCTCAACCAGGAGGCCCTGCACCGCAAGATCGACCTGACCCTTGATCTCGATCCCGAGGTCCCGGGCATTGTTTCCGACCGGGGACAGCTCCAGCAGGTGTTCCTGAATATCTTGAATAACGCCCTGGCCGCCGTGCCCGACAGCGGACACATCGAGATCCGCACCAAGGGCGACGCCGAAGGGGTCAGCGTCACGGTCCGCGACAACGGCTGCGGCATGACCAAGGACACCATGGCCTGCATCTTCGAGCCGTTTTTCACCACCAAAAAGACCAAGGGCACCGGTCTTGGCCTGTCCATCACCTACGGCATCGTCAAGCGCCTTGGCGGGGAGATCGGCGTGGAGAGCGAACTGGACAAAGGGACCGCGTTCACCCTGCGTTTTCCCAAACATCCCAAACACGAGGCCTAGCCATCATGCGCATGGAAGACGTCAATATACTGCTTGTGGACGATGAACGGGAATTTACCGCCACCCTGGCCGAACGCATGGAACTGCGCGGGCTGTCCGTGCGCTGTGTCTATTCCGGCGAAGAGGCGCTCAAGGAAATCGCCGCCGACAAACCCGACGTGGTGGTCATGGACGTCATGATGCCGGGGCTCAAGGGCCTGGACATCCTGCGCCACATCAAGGCCACCAACCCGGAGATCCAGGTGATTCTCCTGACCGGCCAGGCCGGCACCCGCGACGGCATGGAAGGCATGAAGCTCGGGGCTTTCGACTACCTGCTCAAGCCCCTGGAACTCGACGCGCTTCTCGGCAAGATCGCCGAGGCCGCCGCCATCGGAGGCAAGGCGTAATGGACGCGTCCAAGGCCCCAAGCGCCGACGGCCGGCTTCTCGGCACGCTGACGGCCGCCGCCTGCCATGACCTCATGAACGTCTTTGCCACGTTCAATCAGGCCCTTGGCCTCATGGACGACTGCCTGGCCGCCGACGCCAAGACCACGCGCCGCACGTTTGGCATCAAGGGCGGCTTCGCCTACCGCGAGCGTTTCGTGGAACTCAATGCCATGCTGCGCGGCCAGCTAGCCCGGGCCGTGGGCCTGACCGAAGCCCTGGCCCTGGCCGCCCACAGCGTGGACGGCCAGGGGCGCACGGTCGCCCCGCCCGAGGCCTTGGCGGCGCTTGTGGCCCTGGCCGAGCGGCTGCTCAAGCGGCGCAAGATCTCGGCCGAGGTCGCGCCCAGCGACGAGGCCGCCCCTAGCTGGCCGACGCTGCGCCGGGCCGATTACCTGGGGCCGGTCCTGGAGACGATCCTGGCCTGCCTGCCCCATCTGCCCATGGGCGGGAAAATTTGTCTGTCCTGCCGGCCCGACGGGGACGCCCTGGCCGTGACCCTGGCCCCCGGGGAAGGGGAGCTCCCCGACGACGCCCTGGCCGCCGGCCTGGCCGCCGCCCGGGCCGCCGGGGCTGACGTCGCGCCCGGCAAGACGCTGACCCTGGTTTTTCGGGAATCGCCCACGACACAACCGGCTTCGTGCCCGCCCCAAGCGGACGGGGCCTCATAACAGGAGACTGCCATGAAAAAGATCAAGCTGCTGCTGGTTGACGACGAGGAAAACTTCGTCAACACCCTGTCCGAGCGCCTGAAAATGCGCGACGTGCCGTCCCGGGTGGTCTACTCCGGCGAGGAAGCCCTGGAAGCCGTGGCCTCGGACGAACCCGACGTCGTGGTGCTCGACCTGCGCATGCCCGGCATCGACGGCATGGAAGTGCTGCGCAAGGTCCGGGCGGCCAAGCCCGACGTGCGCATCATCATTCTCACCGGCCACGGCACCGACGCCACCGAAGAGGAAGCCAAGAAGCTCGGCGCCTTCCACTACCACAAAAAGCCCGTCGAGATCGACGAGCTGCTGGGCACCGTGAAAAAGGCCTACCGCGAGAAGATGGAGGACGCCATGGTGGCGGCCACCTTCGCCCAGGCCGGCGCGTTCGAGGAAGCCCAGCAGATCCTGGACGAGGACAAGGAATAACCGGGCCGGGACGCCTGCCGCCCGACCGCCGTCCGGCGCGGTCGGGCCGGGCGGGAGCGGGCCTTGGCGCGGGAGGGGCGCATGCCGATATCCGTCCTGCTCGTTGACGACGAGCCGCTGTACGCCACGTTGTTGGCGCAGCGGCTCTCGGGCCGCGACTTCGTGGTCGCCGTCGCCGCCGACGGGGACGAGGCCCTGGCCGCGGCCGCCGCGTCCCCGCCGGACCTGGTGCTTCTGGACGTCAACCTGCCCGGCAGAAGCGGCGTCGAGGTCCTGGCCGACCTCAAGCAGGCCGGATTTTCCGGCGAGGCGCTGATGCTCACCGGCCAGGCCGGGGTGGAGTCGGCTGTGGCCGGCATGAAGCTCGGCGCGGCCGACTACCTGTCCAAGAGCATCGACTTTGACGAGTTGGTGGCCGCCCTGCACCGGGCTTATGGCCGCAAGCTCGACCGGGCCGAGGCGGTCCGGGTTATCGAGGTGGAGCGTCTGGCCGGCCTTGGCCGGGTGGCCGAAGGCGCGGCCCACGAGATCAACAACCCGGTCAACATCATGACCACCCTGGCCGGCTGGATCGACGACCTGTGCGACGACCTGCCGCCCGAGGCGGCCGGCACGGCGGCCGAGATCCGCCAGTCGGCCCGCCAGATCACGGCCCAGGGCGCGCGCATCAAGGCCGTGATGCTTGATCTGCTCAAGTGCGGCGGGCGGTTTGACCCGCGCCCCATCGAGCTGCCGGTCAAAAGCGCGGCCCAGGCCGTGTTCGACGACCGCTGCGGCCGCATGGCCTCCCTGGGCCTTGGCGGGGACAACGCCGTGCCGGTCGATCTGCTCGTGCGCTTTGCCCCGGCCGCCTTTGACCTCGTCTGCTCGGCCCTGGTGGACAACGCCCTGGATGCCATGGCCGGCGGCCCGGGCACGGTGCGGGTGGAAGCCGTGGTCGTCGCCGGGGAGTTCGTGCTGACAGTCAGCGACGACGGTCCGGGCATCGACGAGGCCATCGCCCCACGCATTTTCGAGCCGTTTTTCTCCACCCGCGACTCCAAGGCCCACAGCGGCCTGGGGCTGGCCGCCGCGCGCGGCGTGGCCCGCAGCCTGGGCGGCGACATCGCCTACGAACATCCCCCCCAGGGTGGCTGCCGCTTCATCGCCCGGTTTCCCCTGGCCTGATCCGCCAGCGGCGGCGCGCGGTGTCGGGCTGGCCGGCCGGTCCGGCCAGCTTCTGCAAGCCGCCCGGTCAGAGGTCCCGACCGTCTTTCCGGCCAGTGTGGCCGGCCAGGCGTCCCAACCGTCCTCGCCTGATCAGATGTCCTGGGCAGACATCCCGCTGCGATGTCCTGGCGCGGCGTCCTGGCGCGCGTACCTGCTCCGGCGCTCTTCAGCGCCTTGCACCGGCCGGCGTCCCGTTTCGCCGCGTCCATGGGCTTCGCCGCCGGCCAGCCGGCCAGCGGCATTTCCCATTGAACATCCCCGTTCCATACCTCCGCAGAAGATTGGACCGCGAAGCCGACACTTCCCGCCTCGCCTGAGGGCCTTGGCGGCCCTCCCTGCCGCGTTGTCCGGCTTCGGCGGGAGTCGCACGATTTTTAAGTCTCGGCGTTTCGTGACTTTCGTGGCTTGAAAAAACGTCTTGAAAACCCGTTTGCCCGTAGGGCGGATCGAGGAGGCCGGCTATCCATAGGCCGTTGATAGGAAATCTGGATGATTGCTATACAGTGTATACAAAACCACCCCTGCCAGGGGGTGAATGCTGTATAGTATGTATTCAGCATCCCGATGACGAGCAACCAAGATCCCGAAATAATGAGTCATCTTTGTCCGGCATGACATGTGCTCAGTATGGGGCATGACAAACCGGTAAGGAGGACTGCATGAAAAAGGGTATTGCGGGATTGGTCGTGGCCGTGGGCGTGTTGCTGGCCGGGCAGGCCATGGCGGGCTTTGGCGACGGCATGGGCGCGTGGTGGATGGACGGCGACCTGCCGGTAGCGGCCGGAACCGGGGCTTGCGGCACCTGCCTGGGCGGCGCGGGCGGCCCGGGGCAGGGCGCAACGGGCCTGGGCCTTGGCCTGGGCCTTGGCTACGGCGACGGCACCATGCCCATGCCCCAGAACGGCACGGGTTTCGGCAGCCCCTGGACAAAGTAGTTTTCGCCGGCCCATGCCGACGCCGCCGCGCCGTGGTGAGTCCTCCCACGGCGCGGCGGCGTTTTGTGTTGTGAGACCGCTTCGCTATCTGGTGAGCTTGCGCCAGTGCCCATGGTGTTTTCGGGGGGACAGCTTCTCCGCAAGAGAGGCGTCGTCTTGCGCAGGCCGTTGGCAGGCGGATTGTCTCGTGTACCGTCACAACAGCCCGCTGGGAACAGCATTGGACAGGGAACGCTAGGCCGCCAGAGCCTTCCTGACCACCTCGGCCATGGGCGTGGTTGGACGGCCGATAAGCGCGGACAGGGTGCGGCTGTCGTCGAAAAGGCCTCCCTTGGACGCGCCCGCGTCGGAATCGGCCAGCAGATCGGCCAAGCCTTCGGGCAGGCCGGCATGTTTAAGGGCAGCAGCGAAATCCGCAGGGGGCATGTCCTGATAGGCCACGGGCTTGCCGGACTGTTTGGCGATTGCCGCGGCGAAGTCGCCAAGCGTGTAGGAGGCATCGCCGGCCAGTTCGTAGATCTTCCCAGCCTGATTTTCCTTGAGCAGCACGGCTGCCGCCGCCGCAGCGTAATCAGCCCTTGCCGCGGACGCGATGCGTCCCTCGCCGGCGCTGCCCAAGAGCACGCCATACTGCAAGGCGGACGGGATGCTCGCGGCATAATTCTCGGTGTACCAACCGTTGCGCAATAGCACGAACGGCAGGCCGGACTGGGCCAGCATGGCTTCGGTCTGGCGATGTTCGTCACCAAGCCCCAGGGGCGTGGAGTCCGCATGGAGGATGCTGGTATAGGCCAGCAGTTTCACGCCTGCGGACTTGGCTGCCGCGATGGCGTTGGCGTGCTGCGCGACACGCTGGCCGACCTCGCTGGAGGAGATGAGCAGGAGTTTGTCCACTCCCGCCAAGGCGTTAGCGAGAGTCTCGGGCAGGGTATAGTCGCCTCGGCGCACCTGCACGCCAAGGGCGGCCAGATCAGCCGCTTTGTCCGGGGTTCGCGCCACGGCGACCAGTTCGTTTGCGGGCACGGACTCCAACAATTTCGCGATGACGAGGCGGCCGAGTTGGCCGGTGGCTCCAGTGATGGCGATCATGGTACTGCTCCAGGCTGAGGGGTTGCGAATTGAGATGCAAACCCTATATGCACCTTGCTTTCGAGAAGGAAGTACACACAAAAAAGTAAGTAAGGAGAAATATGAAAACGCCGCCGCCTTCAGCCGAGACGGACGCCCCGAGCGCCCGAATCGTCAGGGGGGATGTCTTCGCGATTCCATGTCCTTCCAGGGAAATCCTTGCCCATGTGAGCAGTCGTTGGGGCGTGCTCATTTTAGTTTCGTTGCTCGACGGGACGCACCGATTCAGCGAGCTGCGGCGCAGAATGGGCGGGGTCAGCGAGAAGATGTTGGCCCAAAGCCTCAAGGCCCTGGTGGAGGACGGTTTCGTTCGGCGCGTGTCGTATCCCGTGGTGCCCCCGTTCGTGGAGTACAGCCTCACCCCCATGGGCCAGGAAGTGGCGCAGCGGGTGGCCGCTCTCAAGGACTGGATCGAAACCAATCTGCAGCGTGTCTTGGATAGCCGCAGACAGCATGAAGAGGTTGTCGCGGGGTGATCCACTGGCGGCGACATCTCCATTCACCGTAACGAAGACCTTCGAGAGACCGGAACGGGAAAAGGCCTTTGCCGTGGCCTTGGTGGGTTAACCCAGGCTTTGCGACCATCGGCTTGCCATTGCTCCGGAAATACAACTTGCCCAGCAGGTTGACCTTTGGAAACGGCATTTCCAGGTTTCGCCGCCGGCCGCCCCTTTGCCCCCACTTCCGGCCCCATGTTGACTTTCCTTGGTCGCATGTTACCTTCTCCCAAAAGGAGCCATGCCATGCAAGCCCCTTGCACCAAGCAGGAGCGGTACCGGGCCAGACTGCGCGAGCAGGGACTGCGCCCGCTCCAGATCTGGGTCCCCGACACGCGCCGGCCGGGTTTTGCCGCCGAGTGCCGGCGGCAGTCCCAGCTTGTGAGCAGCGATCCCCACGAAACGGAACATCTGGATTTCGCCGCCCAGGCCGCCGCGACTATCGAAGGTTGGGAATGAAACGCGGCGATGTGGTGACCGTGTCCCTGGCCGGCGACTACGGCAAGCCGCGCCCGGCCCTGGTCATCCAGTCCGATCTGTTTGCCGAACACGCTTCGGTGACGCTGTTGCCCATTACCAGCCACCGGGTGGACGGCGCGCCGTTGCTGCGTTTTGACGTTGCCGCAAACGCGGCGAACGGACTTCGCAAACCCTCCCAAGTCATGATCGACAAGGCCCATACCGTGCCGCGCGACAAGGTCGGCGCGCCCTTTGGCCGTTTGGATGATGGCGCGATGCTGGAAATCACCCGGGCGCTTTCGGTATTTTGGGGGATCGCCTGACGGCGACAGCGTTGCTGGTCGGGAGATCACTTCCGTCTGCGGCAGCGGCAGCATGCAACCAGCCGGCGCGCCCTTTCGCCGCGCCGCGAACTTCCCGCAGGAGACGTACGCCATGACGCAGGAAATCCGCCCGAAAAAAGTCGCCGCCTGGGTGCTGACAAGCGCCGACGGCCGCGATCTTGACCAGCAGCTTGCCGCCGTGGACGCCTGCGGCAGCCATGCCACGGGGCGCGTCGCCCGCAATCAACTGCTAGCCGCCCTGGGCCTGGGCCAGCCTGCCCCGACCGGCGACGAGGTGCTCTTTTTCGGCTGCTACCGGCCCTTCAGCACGCCCTACATCGTCAAAGACGTCGTGGCGCTGTTCAAGCGTTTGGGCGTCTCCCACACGTGGCTGCCGGCCGAGGACTGCTGCGGCCTGCCCCTGCTGCATCAGGCCGGGAAGCGACGGGCCGAGGTCGAGGCGAAAATTCGCGGCTGGCTGGCCGCCAACGCCGCCAAGGCGGCGGCCAAGGGCGGCAAGCGGCAGGTCTTTTGCTGCTCCGGCTGCGCCCATGCGGCCCTGGCCGACTATCGGGACGGCGAGGGCTTGCCCGGCGTCTATGTCAACGACGCCTTGATCGACGCCCTTGAGGCCGCAGGCCAGCGGCTTGCCGTGCCACCCGTGACGGTGGCCTATTTCGAGGGCTGCCACACCTCCACCCGCAGCCAGTACCCCGCGACGCGTTTCGACTGGGGCCGCTACCGCCGGTTCCTGGACGGGGTGAAGGGGCTGACGGTCATCGACCTGCCGGCCAACAAATGCTGCAAGACCCAGGCGGGCGGCATCATGGCCGCAGCCAAGGAAACCGGCGCGGCGGCGCTGGTGTGCGCCTGCTCGGGCTGCAATCCGGGCCTGCGCGCGGCTGGCGAGGGCGTGTTGCCGGTCTGGAGCTATCCCGAATTGCTGCGCCGCTGCCTGGACGGCGACGTGGCGGTCTAGGCCTGCCTACCCCACGCGAAACGCCGGCCCAGGCCCTTTATCCCTTTTCCCGTTGCAGGGGTGCGGGGGGGGGGGGGCGGGGGGGGGCGGGGGG
>JAEZMB010000103.1 GCA_023435825.1 Pseudomonadota bacterium
ATCCTGGCCGGGGCGCGGGGCCCGCCCCCCGCGCGCACGGCTTCGTCGCGCTCAAAAAAATCCCGGTAGGTGGCGGCGTCTGCTTCCTTGCCCTTGACCAGACGCGAGACGATGCGGCCGCGCTTGACGAAAAGATCGCGCAGGACGGCCCGGTTGCCGGCGTCCTCGCTTATGGCCTCGGCCATGATGTCCCGCGCCCCGGCCAGGGCGGCGGCGACGTCGGCCACGTCCTTTTCGGGGTTGACGAAACGGGCCGCCTCTTTTTCCGGGGACACGCCGCGTTGGCGCATGAGCAGTTCGGCCAGGGGCTCCAGTCCCCGTTCCCGGGCCATGGCCGCCCGGGTGCGGCGCTTGGGGCGGTGGGGCAGGTAGAGGTCTTCCAGCCGGGCCATATCCTGGGCGGCCTCGATGTCCCGGGCCAGGGCGTCGGTCAAGAGGTCGCGTTCGGTCAGGGATTCCAGGATGGCGGCCCGGCGTTTGTCCAGGTCGGTCAGTTGCTGCAGGCGGTCGCGCACGGCGGCCACCGCCACCTCGTCCAGGGAGCCGGTGGCTTCCTTGCGGTAGCGGGCGATAAACGGAATCGTGGCCCCGTCGGCCAGCAGTCCGGCCACGGCCGCCACTTGGCGCGGGGCGATGGACAGTTCCTTGGCGATAAGGGCGGCGTGTTGTTCGGTCATGGGGAGCGCCTCCGTGCGCGACCCGCGCGGGTCTTGGTGTCGCGTCCCTTAAAAAATACCACGGTATTTTTTAAGAAAATAAATGATTGTAGGCTTTTGTCCGCGAAAAGCCACGGGCGCGTTTCGTAGACACGCCACGAGGCTTCGGGACGCCGCGTCGGGAGAGCCGGCATAGCAGCCGCCGGGCCTTGCGGGCAAGGGCAGGGCGGGCCAAGGCCTTGGCCCGCTCCTTGGCAACACGGCGGACAGCTTGTAGATTTACGCCACTTTCGCGGCAAAGCGCCGCCCCACGGAGCCGTCCATGCCCAATCTTCCCCCGCGCCATCAGCCCTACACCGACAAATATTTCCTCCGCTCGCGCCAAATCCTCGAAAAGGAAGGCCTCAACCCGTGGGTTACGGTCCAGGTCTTTTTTCGAAACGGTCCCGGGACAATTGCCGGCGTCGGCGAGGCGGCTGCCGCGTTGTTGGCCTATTCGCCGTTGCGCGAGCATGGCGGACAGGTCTGGGCACTGGCCGAGGGCGAGACGTTTTCGCCCCTGGAGCCGGTGCTGCGCATCGAAGGCCCGATTGGCGACGTCATTGAATTGGAGACGTTCTACCTCGGCATCCTGACCGCCCGCACGAGTCTGGCAAACGGCGTTCCCCGGCCCGATCCCCTGGCCGCGACGGCCAAGGCGGCGGCTTTGCGCCAGATCTTGTCGGGCAAGGATCTCATGTATTTCGGCGCGCGCCACTGGCATTGGTCCCTGGAAGAGGAACTCTGCCGGGCGGCCGTGGCCGGCGGGTTCGACTCCTGCGCCACCGACGCCGGAGCCCGGGCCGCCGGGCTTTCCGCCGGAGTCGGCACCATCCCCCACGCCCTGGTCCTGGCCTTTGCCCACCGCTTCGGCCCCAAGCGGGCTACACGGGAGGCCGCCCTGGCCTTTGACCGCCACATCGAGCCGGCCTGTCCGCGCATCGCCCTGGTCGACACCTTCAACAAGGAAATCGACGACGCCCTGGACACGGCCCGGGCTCTTGGCGACCGCTTGTGGGGCGTGCGCCTGGATACCTCGGGAGAACTGATCGGCCAGGGCGGCGCGCCCTTTGACGGCCGCCCCTACCAGACCGGTCCTGGCGTCACCGTGTCCGGCGTGCGGGCCGTGCGCGACGCCTTGGACGCGGCCGGCTTCGCCCACGTCAACATTGTGCTGTCCAGCGGCTTCGGCGATCCGGCCAAGGCCGCCGCCTTTGCCACCGACGAGGCGCGCCATGGCCGGCTGTTCGAAGCTGTGGGCGTGGGCGGCCTCTTTGACGCCTGGTACGCCACCGCCGACATCGTGCGCATCGACGGCCAGCCCCTGGCCAAGGCTGGCCGGAGCTTTCGCGATAACCCCCGCCTGCGGCGCGTTATGTAAAGGACGTGGGGAGAGGGAGAGGCAAAGAATGCCTCCGGCGGCTGGGGGCCTGAGGCCCCCAGACCCCCCAGATGGAGAAAGTGTTTAGAGGGTTTATGTCGTGGATGGTTTTTTTGTCGGCTGTGCTGGAATTTGGGAGAGCGGATGGTCTCTTCAAGGAGTCGGGTCATGGAAGATCTGTTGATCGTGGTGGATATGCTCAATGATTTCATCCACCCCGACGGGAAGCTCTATTTCCCGAAAGGGGCGGCCGTGGTCGAGGCGTGCGCGCGGCTACGCCGGGCCTTTCACGCCGCCGGCCTGCCCGTCGTCCACGCCGCCGACGCCCATCCGGCCGATTCCCGGGAGTTCGCCGACTGGCCGCCCCATTGCCTGGCCGGGTCCTGGGGCGCGCGCGTCATCGACGAACTCGCGCCCGTGGCCGGCGAACTCGTGGCCCACAAGGACGCCATGAGTCTTTTCACCCATGCCGCCATGGACGGGCTTCTCCAAGGGCTTGGCGTGAAGCGGCTGCACCTGTGCGGCGTGGCCACCGAATACTGCGTCCAGGCCTGCGCCCTGGACGCTGCCGCCCGGGGCTACGGCGTGACGGTGGCCGTTGACGCCATTGCCGGCGTGGACATGACGCCCGGCGCGTCCCAGGCGGCCCTGGAGGCCATGGCCCGGGCCGGCGTGCGGCTGGTCTCGTGTGCCGACGTGCTGCCGACAATCGCCGCAGGGCATGATTGACAAGGCAGACTGGAGAGGCCGTCTTGCGGCCTCTTCCGGTCGTCATCCCGAGTCCGACAGCCGGTTCCCGGACGCTTGCGCTTTCCGCTGGGCCGGTCAGCTGTTCAACAACAGCAGATCGAGTTGCGGCAGCGGCGGTCCCGGCGGCGTGACCGGCGCCAGCCGCGTAGCCTCGACCTGGGCCAGCAGTTGGGCCAGTTCGGTGCGTTTGGCGGCATATTGGGCATAATTGGGGCTGCCGCTGTTGGCGACGTTGTCCAGTTCCGTCGGATCAACGGCATTTCCTGCCCCGTCTTTCAGGCAGTACATTTCATAGACTTCCGTCGCCACGCCGCCAGGGTCGTAATACCGGGCGTACTTCCATTCGCCTTCGGTGTCCTTGTGCACGATGCAACGGATGTGGCAGGGTTCGGTGATAAACGGCGGGGCGGAAGTCTGGCCGGCGTATTCGTCGTCAAAGGTGAAAAGGACCGTGTCCTGGACCGTCGGTGCGCTCCCTTTGAGCACGGGGGACAGGTTCTTGCCCGGTAGGTAGGACCACTTCCAGCTGGGGATGCCGCACAGGCTGGCCAGGGTCGGAACCATGTCCACCAGGGTGGCGTAGGCGCTGGTCTGGCGCGGCGTCGGGAAGAGCAGCGGATTGGAAACGATTAGGGGAATGTTGATGCATTCCTCGTAGATGTTGAACATCTTCTGGCGCAACCCGCCATGGGCCAGCCCCAGTTCGCCATGGTCGGTGGTGCGCACCACCACCGTGGAGTCGGTCAGCCCCTGATCGGCCAGGGTTTGGAGCACTGTGTCGAACTGGGCGTCGATGACGGTTTGCAGATAACCGTAAAAATTGACGTAGTTCAGCTGCTCCTGCGGTCTGACCAGGGTCCCCAGGCCGCTGGCATAGAGCTGCAGCGCCTGTTTTTGGACCTCGGGTTTGAGGGAGAGGTCGTCTGCGTCGTGGGAAGCCGGCACGGTCAGGCCCATGTTGAGGTTGGCCGTGTTCTTGTAGCAGGCGTCGGTGCAGCTTTCCGCGTCCCAAAGCCCGGGATAGGCTAGGATGTCATGGGGGTTGCCCAGGGAGACGACCAGGCAGAACGGTTTGGTCTGGGTTGTCACGGGAGTCACGGTCTGGAGATAACTGACGGCCTGCTCCACGATGGGCGCGTCCATGTCTGGGCAGCCGCCGGCCAGGGTGTTGACGTCCAGGGCTTCGGCCACATTGGTGGGCGTCCAACCCTGGAAGCCGAATTGGGCCAGATCCGCGCTGCTGGGCGTGCCGCCGTCCGCCCCCTTGGACAGGTGCCATTTGCCGCGCAACTGCACGTCGTAGCCGGACTGGGCGAGGAGGTGGGCCAGATTGGGCAGCGTGGGGGACAGGGTGGTTTGTTCGGCGCCCTCGGCCAGGGTCATGGTCACGCCGTGCTGGGCGGGATAGAGGCCCGTGAAAAGGCTGCCCCGGCTTGGCGAGCACATGGAGGCGCTGCAAAAGGCCCGGGAAAAATCCAGGCCGTTGTCGAGAAGCCGCTTACGCGCCTTGGTGAGGTTGGCCTCGGCCCAGCCGTCGGGCCAGTCCCGGGGGTAGCGTTCCTGGTCACTGATGAGGATGAGGAGGTTGGGCTTGGCCGGAAGCGTCGACGTCGCCGACGCTGGAGCGGGGCCGCAGACAGAAGTCGGCAGCCCGGGCAGGGCCGAAGCCACGACGCCGACCGTGAGCGCCTGGGCGGCGCCTTTGAGAAAATCCCGGCGGGAGACGGTGTTGGGAGCTTTGTCCGACATGGCAGCGCGCCTCCTGGCTCAAGGTGGGGTCGTCAGCAGTTGAAACGCCGGTTGCCGTCGCACCACGGCAGCCATGGCGGCCAGTTCCGGGCCGGCGTGGGCGAGAAAACGCCGCAAGCCACGGCAGAGATATTGGACCGGCGGCTGCCCCGGCGCGGCGGCGAGGCGATCCTTGGGGCAGCCTCCGCCGCAGGCGAACAGCATGGGGCACTCCCGGCAGGGCGCGGGCAGATTTGTTGATTTTCGGGTTTTGAAGGCGGCCAAAACCGGGGAGGCCAGGAGCTCGGACAGGGGCTGGCGATTCAGGTCGCCAAGCCGGTGGGCCTCATCCACGAAGTGGTCGCAGGCGTACAGGCTGCCGTCATGCTCCAGGACCAGGGCCTCGCCGCAATCCCGGGCCATGGCGCACAGCCCGCCCGGCTGTTCGAGATGGGCGGCCAGGGCGGCGTCGAAATGGCCGATGTAGACCCGCCCCACGTCCTCGCGCCGCCAGATGTCCCAGATGGCCGCCAGGAAGTCGCCGAAGGCGGCTGGATCGACGCTGGCGTCGCACAGTCCCTTGTCGCCGGCCGCGACAATGGGGATGAACTGGATGTGCGTCGCGCCGGCCTCGTCGCGCAGGAACCGGTACACATCCGCCGCCCGGTCTTGGCTGGCGGCGTGGACCGCGCACAGCACGTTGAAATCCACGGACTGCTCACGCAAGCGCATGACGCCGGCCATGACCTCCTGGTGCGTCGGCCGGCCGCCGCGTCGGCGAAAAACGTCGTGGCAGTCGACGGGACCGTCGAGACTGACGCCGACCAGCCAGCCGTTTTGGGCGAAAAAACGGGCAAATGCGCGGTCGATCAGGACGCCGTTGGTCTGCACGGCGTTGTGGGCCTGTTTGCCGGGCGGGGCATGGCGGTGTTGCAGACGCAAGGCTCGCTCAAAGAAGTCCAAACCGGCCAACAGCGGTTCTCCTCCTTGCCAAGCAAAAGGAACTACCGGCCCATGATGATAGTGGAGATAACTTTTGATGAAGCGTTCCAGCGTATGTCTGGATATGCGGGGATGCGCGTTTGGAAATAGATGGCGCTTATGGCGGTAGAAACAATACGAGCAGGTCAGATTGCAGTCCGGCCCGACGGGTTTGACCATGATGCTGCAAGAATAATGGACTGTTTTGCGCACATCATCAGCCATGTGTTTGACGGTTTTTGCAGCAATACGTGGAGACGTCGCGATGCGATGGAATATTGCTGGCTGCCGTTATTGAACATACGCATCTTTGATGTTTCGTGTCAAGGAATTGTCCCGGCAAGCAAGGGGTGTTTGCGATAGTACGCGGCGAATGCGGACTGTTCATGTTCGTTGCGTGACGTGTTTTTGTGGTCATTTATATAGTCATTTGTTGGCTATAGGCTTGTTTTGTGGGGTCATTGATTTATTGCATGTCTGATGTAAGGTTCGTTGCGACGGATAGCGTCCTGGCGTTTGTTCGGTGGCGACCGCGCTGCGGCATGAGGGCAAGCTGGCACGAGAGATCAAAGGATTGCCGGGCGACAGACATGACCTATGAAGGACAACTTGCGGCTATGTTTCAGATAGTGGCTGTCCGCCGTTTGAGACGCCACGGCCAAGGCTTGGCTTGGCCGGCACGTGGTGCCTGCTTCATGGTGGGGATCTTCTGGATCTGCTGTCTTGTCGCACCTGTAACGCTGTCAGCCGCCGGCCTGCCCGAAGGTCTGCTGCCCCAAGGCGGACTCAATTTTCCCCTGGATGCCCAGGGTCGTGTGCTGACTTCGCTTCGCAGAAGTTTTCCCCACGATCGGGACCTCCCGCCGGGGCCGTCCCTGGCGGCTGCCAGGCGGGCCGCTTCGAGCCTTCCTTTCGTCATGACCTTGGCATCAGCGCGGCAAACCGACAGTGACTCGGTGTCCCCTCGGGCCTCGTGCCTGCTTCATGGCGTTTTTCGCCCGGGCCTGCCCGTGCGGGTGCTTGATGCTGCCGGCGATGCCGCCTGTTCGGCTCGAACCGGTCCGACGAGCCAGGAGGAAAGCGTCTACGGAACCGTTTTCCCGGTCACCGACCTTGTCGCCGCCGTCTGTTGCGGGAGCCATGCCGGGCCGTTGTTGGCGGCTGTTGGTCTGGATCGTTCGGACTACCGACGGGTTGTCGGGCGGCCTGTCCGCGACAGAAAGCTTGTCCTTCGTCTCCAGAATCGCGCGCGACGCGCCGGCCTCGTGCTGGAGGCGGCAAAACCCAGCCCCGGGGCATCCGATGTGAGACCGGGCCGATTGCCGCTGGTCCGTGCGGAGCGTTTGCCTGGAACGCCCAAGCCCACGTATGTCCTGTTCTATGGCGGCCATGATGTCGGCCAGCCGGCCTCCCTGGTCATCGTGCGGCAGGGCAGGGCAAGTCCGTTATGGCTGGGGTGCGACGTCAGCCCCTGGTTTTTTCGCTTCGGCCGGTATTTCTTTCTCGCCTGGAACTACCAGGATTGTGTTTCCGGCCGGCGGGGAACCTACATCTATCTGCTCAATGGACGCGTTCCCTTGCCGGTGCATGTAAACGACGATTTGTCCGGATGAGGCAGTATGAGAGCGTTTTCGGCCTTTCCGGCTGTCCTTGCTGCTTGTGAACTGGCTGTCCGGGGTTCGCCGCGCTACTGACGATTGTCGTGGAGCGCGAGTGGTTGAAGCCGTGGCGGCGCGGTCCAGAGAGGGACGCATCGCGTGACGGGGGCGAGTCAAGGCACGCCGACCTGCAAACGGGTTGCGAATCGGTCGCTCCCTGCTGCTTGCATTTCCGCGGACAACCCTGTGAAGCCCTGTTCCTAAATCCCAAGACTTGCCAAAGCCGTCGCCGCGCTGTTGCCGAAACGAAAAAGGGGCTGCGACTCACGTCGCAACCCCTTGAAAGATGGTGGGCAATACAGGATTCGAACCTGTGGCCTTTGGCTCCGGAGGCCAACGCTCTATCCAACTGAGCTAATTGCCCAAGGAAGGAAGCTTTTACGCGCCGGACCTTGGGATGTCAACAAGGAATTTGGGCGGCCCGTATCGGCCGCTTATCGGGCTAATTGGCCGGCGCGGGGCGGCATCGCGGTTTGGGTCGCGAGCGCCCCGGCCATTGTTTTGTCCAGGCTCCGGACTAACCGGCCTGGGCTGCCCCCAGGGCTTCCACGGCCCGGGTTACAGGGCCAAGGGAGGTGCAGACCTGGTTTCTGCCCAGGTGCTTGGCTTGATAAAGCGCCTTGTCCGCCTTTTCCAGCAGGTCCTTGCGCCGGGTCAGCGCGCCGGGCTGCAAGGCCGAGACGCCGATGGACACGGTGATGGAAAACGCCTCGCCGTCGTGGACGAAGCGGGCGTCGGCAATGGCGCCGCGCAGCCGCTCGGCCAGCACTCGGGCTTGCTCCTCAGCCGTCTGGGGCAGGATCACCACGAATTCCTCACCACCGTAGCGGGCCGTGAAATCGGTGCTGCGAAGGGTTTCCGACAGGATGCGTCCCACCTCGCGCAGCACATGGTCGCCGACCAGATGGCCGTAACGGTCGTTTATGCCCTTGAAATGGTCGATATCGACCATGAGCAGGCTCATGGCATGGCGATAGCGCTGGTGGCGGCGCAGTTCGTCGATGAGGCGTTCGTCAAAGGCCCGACGGTTGTGGATGCGGGTCAGCCCGTCGTGGTCGGCCCGGATCTTGACCTGATTGAACAGGGCCGCGTTTTTCAGCGCCAGGGCCAGGTGGTTGATGGAGGCGTAGAGGGCCTGCACCTGATCCTTGCCCAGGGAACGTCCCTTGGCCCGATACAGCACGAGCAACCCGAACATCTGGCCGCCGGCCCGAAGGGGCAGGGTGATGAGGTCTTCAGGGGCGGTCGGGACGCCCACCGGCTCGTGGTCGGCCCCGCCGTCGAGGAAGCTGGCCTTGTAGCTGTGCATGGACTTGCCAGCGAGCTTGGCCGCCTGGCGCAGGAGCTGCTCGGTCCAGTGGCGTTCGGCCGCCTGGTCCATGTCGGGTTCCAGGAACAGTTCGGCTTCGAGGTTGCCCCCTTCACCAGGCTGCCACAGCGCGCCCATGAGCGCGTGCAGGGGCAGGAGCAGTTCCAGGTCCTCCCGGGCGTGGTCCAGGATCACGATGGGGTCCAGGGACTCGCTGGCCCGGGTGAGGATGCGGTTGAGAAAGAGCACGAGATCGGTCTTTCGGGCCAGAAGCTCGCGCTCCAGCATGATCTCGCGGGTCATGCGGAAAATGTCGTCGTAAAGGCTCTTGACTTCCTTGGCCCGGAAGATGACGTCGCGGATCTTCTTGTCGGTCAGCGGCTCAGACACGGCGGACAAAAAGCCGTTTTCCAGCACGTCCTCGAAGTCGGCCACGGACTGGGAGGCTCCAAGCACCAACACCCGTTGGGGAGTTTCCCATTCCTCGATGACCTTCTGGGTTTCCAGGGGCAGGGCGTCCCAGGCCTCCTTGACCACAAAGACGACAAGCGGCGCGGCCCGGGCGATGTCCCGTCCGCTGGGGTGGCTGCCCATGGGCCAGTTGCGCAGCACGTAACCGGCTCCAAGCGCCGAGCTCACGGCCGTCGCGGCCTCTTCGCCAAGTCCGATGCCCCACACTTGCTCGGGGCGCATTCCGCGCGTCATGGCTGCCTCCTTGGGTCAGGGCCGGCAGAATATGCCTGCCCGACGCGCACCATGCAAAAGGCAATCCAAACAGTGCAAGGCCGCACCGTTTGACAACCGGCCCAGGCTGTGGCTCCCTGGCCCCATGCACCCCCCCCGTATCTTCGCCACGTTGGACCCGTTTATCGAAGGGGCCGACATCATGGGCAGAAAGGTGGCCAACGCGGCCTTTCTCGATGCCCTGGCCCGGCGCGATCCCTTTGACGCCTACCACTTTTTCATGCCCTCCGAGCGCGAGCGCCAGCGCCAGGAGGGCCTGCTCGCCGCCCGTTATCCGGCCCTGGCCGGGCGGGGGGCGTTCAAAGTTCTGACGCGCCAGGACCTGCCGGCCGCCCTGGGCGCCACGGACTACGCGGTCTTTCACCTCTCGGACTGCCTGACTGCCCAGGCTCGCCTGGCCGCTGCCCGAAACGCCCTGTCGCGCGCGATTTTTCCCATCACCGGCGGCATCCACTCCTTAAGCTACGCCCAATACCAACGCGATTTCCTGGCCCATCTCGCGCCCGCGACCACCCGGCGCGACGCCATCGTGTGCACCTCGGCGGCCGGCCGGGAGGCCGTGGCGGCCCTGTTTGACGCCCTGCGCCGGGGCTATGGCCTCACGCCCGAGGCTTATCCCGCGCCCGAACTGGCCTTGATCCCCCTGGGCGTGGAGCCGGGCGACTGGCGGCGTCTTGACGGCCAGGAACGCATCAATACCCGGGCCGCCTGGGGCATCGACCCGCAGGCCACGGTGGTCCTCGTGTTCGGACGGGTTTCCCACAGCTCAAAAATGGATCTGTTGCCGCTTTTTCGGGCCGTGCAGCGTCTCGTGGCTTCCGGCCTGGATGTTTCGAACCTGGTGCTGGTGGTGGCTGGCTGGACCGACGACGACGATCCGTTTTTGGGGACCCTGGCCGCCTTGGCCGCCAACGTGGGCCTGCGTCTGGTCCTGGCGCGCCGGCCGGACGAGGCGGCCAAGCGGCAACTGTTCGGCCTGGCCGACGCCTTTGCCTCCCTGGCCGACAATCCTCAGGAAACCTTTGGCCTCACGCTCCTGGAGGCCATGGCCGCCTCCCTGCCGGTAGTCGCCTCGGACTACGACGGCTACCGCGACATCGTCGCGCCCGGCCGTACCGGCTGGTTGCTGCCGACCCTTGGCCTGCCCCGGTCTCCGGCGCGCGACGTGCTGGCTCCGCTTTGCTACGACAACCATACCCATCTGCGCCTGGCCCAGGCCACGGCCGTGTCCGTGCCGGCCCTGGCCGAGGCGTTGGCGGCCGTCCTTGGCGATCCCGATAAGGCCCGGGCCATGGGGGAGGCCGGGCGCGAGCGGGTCGTGGCCCGATTCACCTGGGACGCCTGCGTTGGCCGCCATCTGGAGCTCTGGGAGCGCCTGGCCGGGCAGCCCGTGCCGGATCGGGAGCGGTTGGCCGCCGCGCCCCATCCCTGGACCCTGGCCTACGGCGAGGTCTTTGCCGGCTATCCCTCGGGCAAGCTCGGCGACGACCTGCGGCTGGTCTGGACCCGGGCCGGCCAGGCGGTCTACCACCGCCAGGATTTTCCGGTGATCTACGCCGAGCTGTCCCGGGAGGTGCTGCCCGAGGCCCTGCGCGTGCTGGTCTTTCTGGCCCGGGGAGGGTGTCCGGGCCTGACCCTGGCCAGGCGCCTGGTCGCGGCCGTGCCGGGACTCGACGAAGCCGCCGCCGTCTGGCATGTGCTGTGGGCGCTCAAGCAGGATCTGCTCGAAGTGCAAAAGGAGCCGGCATGACGCGCCCCATGGACCATGACACGACGGAGCGGGGCGAAGGGTTCGCCCCGGCCAAACGCAGCCTGGGCCAGAATTTTCTGGTCGATCCCAACATTTCCGCCAAGATCGTGGCCCAGTTGCGGATCGGGCCTGAAGACACGGTCATCGAAATCGGCCCCGGGCGGGGAGCCCTTTCGGGCCATATCCTGGCTGCCGGGCCGCGCGCCTACCTGGCCCTGGAAAAGGATCGGGAACTGGCCGCCCGGCTGCCGCGCGAGCATCCCGGGGCCCATCCGGCCCTGGTCGACGCCTTGCGCCTGGACTGGGCGCGCCTGGACGCCCTGGATGGCGTCAAGCTGGTGGGCAATTTGCCATACAATATCGCCTCGCCGCTGTTGTGGGACATCTGCTCCCAGGCCTCGCGCTTCGTCGTCGGGGTGTTCATGGTGCAGCACGAGGTGGCCCTTCGCCTGTGCGCCGCTCCGGGCGGCAGGCAGTACGGGGCGCTGACCGCCTGGACATCGTCGTTTGCCCGGTTCGACTATGCCTTCAAGGTATCGCCCGGGGTGTTTCGGCCCCAGCCCAAGGTGGATTCGGCCGTGGTGGCCGTGACCCCCAGGCCGCTTGGGGAGCGCCCCGAGGACCCGGCCGGCCTGGCGACCCTGCTCAAACGGCTTTTTTCCATGCGCCGCAAGCAGTTGGCCGGTATTTTAAAGCCCCACTGGAACGACGCCCTGGCCCAGGCTTGCGCCGGGCACGGCATTGAGGGGCGGGTTCGGCCCGAAACATTGACGCCAGGCCAGTTCCAGGAGCTGGCCAAATTGCTGAAAACGCGCTTGCCCTCTTGACTTTGGGCCTGAAATCGATTTTGGTTTGCCCACTCACGTGCGTCGCGTCAGGCCGGAAACGGCGACGCAGGGGCAGGAGGGCCGTCCTTGCCGCGGGGAGGCGAGGGGGGGCGTCCCTGTTGATGTTGACGGAACGCGCCGGAGTGATTTGCGAGCATTGCGCCGCCGCCAAGCCGGAGGCGATCAACCGAGGAGGAGAGGACTGATGACCAAGGCCGATCTGGTAGGAAAAATTGCCGAAAAGACAGGGCTGACCAAAGCCAATGCCGAGCGCGCCCTCAACGCCTTTATCGAGGCCATCGAGGAAACGCTGGTTGGCGAGGGCAAGATCACGCTGACGGGGTTTGGCACCTTCATGGTGGACGAGCGCAAGGCCCGCACCGGCCGCAACCCCCGCACCGGCGCCGAGATCAATATTCCGGCTTCCAAAGTCGTCAAATTTCGGCCGGGCAAATTGCTCAAGGACGCCATTCAATAACCAATCGCGGGAGAAGCTCACATGTTACACGGCGAAACCGTCCACAGCCCCCTGCCGCAGGACCTCCCCTGGTGGCAGCCCGATCATTTCGTGTTCTTCAGCGTGCTGTATCTGGTGCTCTTCATCATCGCCTCGGGCATGGGCTATTGCATCTTCAAGGCCTACCAAGACACCAAGAACGCCCCGGCTCACGGCCACCACTAAGTCTTTTCCTGGCCTCGGGATCGCGCCGCCGCCCGGCTTGCCGCCGGGCGGTTTTGTTTGGCGCGGGCGAGGCGTGGGCTTTTGCCGGGTGGTTTGAGCCCGTCGAAGCCGGGTCATGGCCCAGGTTTGGGAAAACGCCTGGCGTTTTTCGAGACAGGGAGCGACTTCGCCCGGGCGGTCGTCGGTTGGGCGACCGGATATTTTTTAAGAAGGCGTAGCTCACCCCTTGACAGGGGGGAGTGCGTCGGCTAAATGACCCTGCTTTACCGCGAGGGAATTTTTCAAAGAGGGGGTGATGTGAATGCCCGGTGTCTACCTTGAGGAGTCCGACAACTTTGATGTGGCCCTGCGCCGCTTCAAGAAGCAGGTCGAAAAATCCGGGATTCTCTCCGAGCTGAAGAAGCGTCAGCACTTTGAGAAACCCAGCGTCATGCGCAAGAAGAAGAAGGCCGCCGCTCGCAAGCGGTTGCTCAAGAAAATGCGCAAAATCAACATGATGTAATGAATCTTATCGCCCGAATCGAATCCGACTACCTGGCCTCCATGAAGGCCAGGGACGAGTTGACCCTCGGTGTTTTGCGCATGCTCAAGGCGGCTGCGAAAAACCGACAGGTTGAACTGCGACGCCCTTTGACCGAGGACGAGTATTGCGACGTCCTGGCCAAGCAGGCCAAGCAGCGCCGGGAGTCCATCGAGCAGTTCGCCAAGGCGAATCGGGCTGATCTTGTCGAAAAAGAGGAGCGGGAGCTGGGCGTTTTGCTCGCCTATCTTCCCGCTCCCTTGACCGACGACGAGCTTGCCGCCGCCGTCAACGCCGCCGTGGCCGACCTCGCCGCCGCCTCCATGAAGGACATGGGGAAGGTCGTGCAGGCGGTGCTGGCCGCCCACAAGGGGCGGGTCGACGGCAAGCGGGTCAGCGACGCCGTCAAGGCGCGCCTCGCTTCCTGACCTCCCCGAATCCACATTTTCTTATGGAATCCAGAACTCTTTCGTTGCTGGAGTTTCCGAAGGTTTTGGACCGGTTGGCCGGCTATGCCGCCTCGGAACCGGCCGCCGCCGCCTGTCGGGCCCTTGGGCCCATGGGCGATGCCGCGCGTTTGGCCACGGAACAGCGCAAGCTCGCCGAGGCTCTTGAGTTGCGCCGGGACCGGGCCTTCGAATTCACCGCTTTTCCCGACATCGAGCCGCTTTTTGCCGTGCTTGAAAGCGAACGCCGGGTCCTTGACCTCGACGCGCTGGTCGCCCTGTCCCATGTGCTTTCGCGGGTGGCCGCCCTGCGCGAGGCCCTGGGCCGCGAGGAGGGCGACTCGGTCCTTGGCGGCATCGTCTACCGCACGCCCTGGGCCAAGAAGACCCAGGCCGCCCTGGCCCGCTGTCTGGCCCCGGACGGACGCCTCAAGGACGAAAGTTCGCCCGAGCTTTTCTCCGTGCGCCAGGAAATCCGCTCCATCCACCAGACCATCCTGAACAAGGTCAAGGAGTTCATCTCCGAGCGCGAGATGGGGCCGCTTTTGCAGGACGACTACGTCACCATCTCCTCGGACCGCTACGTCCTGCCGCTTAAAGCCAATTTCAAGGGCCGCCTGCCCGGCGTCGTCCACGACTATTCCCAGACCGGGGAAACCATTTACGTGGAGCCCTTTTTCCTGGTGGAGATCAACAACCGCCTCCAGGAACTCAAAAACGAGGAACGCGAGGCCGAGGCCCGGGTCATGGCCTTCCTGACCGGCCTGGCCCGGGACGAGCGCCGCGAAGTGGCCGCGTCCTACCGCCTGCTCGTCGATTGCGATGTGCTGTGGGCCAAGGCCGCCCTGTGCGACGCCTTTGGCGGCACACTGCCTGATGTCGCCCAGGGTCGGGCCGTGCGCCTGCTCGCCGCCCGCCATCCGCTGCTGGCCCTGGCCGGCCCGGATTCCGCCGTGGCCCAGGACCTGGAGCTGGCCCCCGACCAGCGGGCGCTCATCGTCACCGGGGCCAACGCCGGCGGCAAGACCGTCTGTTTGAAGACCTTGGGGCTTCTGGCGGCCATGGCCCTGTCGGGGCTGCCCGTGCCGGCCGGGGAGGGCAGCAGTCTGCCCTTTTTCGCCAAGATTTTCGTCTTTCTCGGCGACGAGCAAAGCCTTGAGGACCATTTGTCCACCTTCACGGCCCAGATCCGCCACCTTTCGCGCGTCTGGCCGGACATCGACGCCGACACGCTGGTGCTGCTCGACGAATTCGGAGCCGGCACCGACCCGTCCCAGGGCGCGGCCCTGGCCCAGGCCGTGGTGGACGGCCTGCTTGACCGGGGGGCCTATCTGGCCGCCGCCACCCACTTTCCGGCCCTCAAGGCCTACGGCCTGTCCCGGGAAGGCGTGCGCGCCGCCTGCATGCTCTTTGATCCGGCCACCAAGAAGCCGCTCTACCGCCTGGCCTACGATCAGGTTGGGGCGTCCATCGCCCTGGACGTGGCCCGGGAGCATGGTCTGCCCGAGGATATCCTGGAGCGGGCCAACCGCTATCTGCTCCTCGACGGCAACGACACCGGGCTGGTCTTCGACCGCCTCAACGACCTGGCCTTGCGCCGGGAACATGAGCTGGAGGCCATTGCCGCCAAGCGGCTGGCCGAGGAAGGCAAGATTCAAAAGCTCAAGGACAACTTGAAGAAAGCCCAGGACAAGCTGGTGGAGGAAATCCGCGAGCTGTCCCGCGACATCGTGCGCCGCCACGAAGCCGGACGCCTGGGACGCAAGGAAGCGCAAAAGGCCCTTGCCGATGTTCGCAAAAGACTTATTGATGAAAGCAACGAATTGACCGGCGGCTCCGAGACCGAGGCCCCTGCCGCGGCCTTCGATCTGGCCGCCGTCGCCCCCGGCGACTCGGTTCGGGTGACGAGTTGGAATAAAATCGGCGTGGTGCGGGAAAAAGACCTCAAGCGTCAGGCCGCCAAGGTCGATATAGGCGGCGTGAGCCTGTGGGTGAACGTGGCCGATCTGGCCCCGGCCGCCGGCAAGCCGGCCAAGGCCGGGGGCGCAACCGTCGTGGCTCCGACAGCCTCGGAGGCCAAGGGCCTCGGGCTGGTGGTCGATTTGCGGGGGATGCGCGCCGACGTCGCCGAAAGCGAGCTTTTGGCCTTTATCGACAACGCGCTGCTGCGCGGGCATGGCGAACTGGAGGTCATCCACGGTCGGGGCACCGGGGCGCTTCGGCGCGAGGTGCACCGGATGCTGAGGGACCATCCCCAGGTCGCGTCCTTTGCCATCGCTCCCGAGGATCGGGGCGGCGACGGCATGACCATGGTGACGCTGAAATAAGCGTCGGCATTTTTTGTTCGCTTCGCCGGCGGGAGCGGACAACTCTTGGGCGGCCCCGGGCCGCTTGCAACGTCTGTCTGGCCGGGTGCGATGAAAAATGATTCCGGGGCCGTGGCGGCGGTCAAGGCCCGGGCCAACATCGCCGAAATCGTGGGGCGTTACGTGACCCTGCGGCCGGTCGGCAGCCGGCTGGTGGGGCCTTGTCCGTTTCATCAGGAGACCAAGGGGTCGTTTAACGTCCATCCCGACAAAGGCTTTTTCCACTGTTTCGGGTGCCAGGCCTCGGGGGACGTCATTGATTTTTTTTGCCGCATAAACGGCCTGGAGTTTCGCGAAGGGCTGGAGCGGCTGGCCGCCGAAGTGGGGGTCGATCTTGGCCGGGCGCGCAGCGATCCGCGCGCGGCGGCCAAGAAGCGCGAACGCGACGCCTGCCTGGCCATGCACGAACTGGCTGACCGGTATTTCCGCTACCTGCTCGGCCGGGACGAAGGCCGGGTGGCCCGGGAGTACCTGGAAAGGCGCGGGGTCAGCGCCGAGATGATCGAGCGGTTTTCCCTGGGCGTGAGCCCCGAGGGCTGGCAGGGCCTGCAGACCGTGCTGCGAGGAAGAGGCTTTGACGACGATTCGGCCATTATCGCCGGCCTTTTGACCCAGGGCAAGAACGGGCGCACCTGGGACCGGTTTCGCGGCCGGCTCATGTTCCCCATCCGCGACGGCGGCGGCCGGGTCATCGCCTTTGGCGGCCGGGTCATGGGCGAGGGCGATCCGAAGTATTTAAACAGCGCCGAAACCCCCATCTACACCAAGGGGCAGCATCTTTACGGACTCTACGAGGCCCGGCCGGTCATGGCCAAGACCCGGCGAGCGCTGTTGAGCGAAGGCTATCTTGACGTCATCACCCTGCACCAGTTCGGCTACGGCGAGGCCTGCGGGGTG
Source organism: Pseudomonadota bacterium (assembly GCA_023435825.1). GTDB lineage: Bacteria > Desulfobacterota > Desulfovibrionia > Desulfovibrionales > Desulfovibrionaceae > Solidesulfovibrio. The sequence goes on from JAEZMB010000103.1 coordinate 16,735, forward strand.
CTGGGAACGGCGATGACCCATGAGCAGGCCAAGCGCCTCAGCGGCTTCGCTCCCCGGGTCGATCTGGTCTTTGACGGCGACGCGCCGGGCCGCAAGGCGGCCGTGCGGGCGGCCCAGATGCTTTTGACCCTTGGCGGAGCCTGCCGGGTGGTGCCCTTGCCCGACGGCGAGGACGTGGACAGCCTGCTCCATGCCCAGGGGCGCGAGGGCTTCGAAGCCTGTCTGGAGCGGGCCGAGGACGGGCTCAATTTCTGTCTGCGCATGGTGCGCGAGACCTACGCCCCCCGGGAGATCGTGGCCTGGGCCGGGGAGTTTTTGGGCGGCCTGGCCGACGAGGGCCTGCGGGCGCTGTTTATTCCGCGCGTGGCCTCGGGGCTGGGGCTGGCCGAGGCCGAACTGCGCCGGCTGCTGTCCCGACCGGCCAAGAGGCCGGCACCCGGGCCACGGCCGGGCGAGACGGCCGCGCCGCGCCAGCCGACTTGGGAGCTGGCCCCGCGCGACGCCCAGATTTTGTCGTTTGTCGTGCGCCGGCCGGACTATGCGGCGCACTTGGCCGGAGCCGGGGCGGGCGAGCTTTTGGGCAACGCCGACGCCCGGATGTTTTTCGCCAGACTCGCCGGATTGGTCGCGGACGAGTCCGAGGCGCGCCTGACCGAGCCCGAAACCGCCTTTTGGGCCAAGGCGCAGATGGAACCGCCCGTGTCTGACGAGGACGCGGCGGCGTTTTTCGAGGAACTTTGCGTATTTCTCCATGAGGCGCGGGAGAGCGACCGACGGCGGGCCGTCATGGACGCCATCCGTCTGGCCCAGCAACGGGGAGACAGCGAGGAAGCCCTGCGGCTACTCGGGGAACTGCAAGCCCTTTCCGGGAGGGGAGATGAGTAATCTCAAAGAGATCCAACAGATCAAAAGCCTCATCATCAAAGGCAAGCAAAAAGGCTTTCTCACCTTCGACGAGGTGAACAAGGCCCTGCCTTCCGAGGTGAACAACCCCGAGCAGCTCGAAGAGGTCATTGCCATCTTCGATCAGCTCGACATCAACCTCGTGGACACCGACAAGGACGGCCGCAAGATCGAAGTGGCCGCCGCCGAGCCAGACGACGCCCCGGACGCCGATCTGGAACTGACCGAGAGCGAGGATTCCCTCGACTATTCGTCCCGCAGCACCGACCCGGTGCGCATGTATCTGCGCGAGATGGGCGCGGTGCCGCTGCTCGACCGCGAGGGCGAGGTGGTCATCGCCAAGAAGATCGAGAACGGCGAAATGGAAGTCCTCTACGCCCTGGTGGAAGTGCCGGTGGCCGTGGAAGAGCTCATCCAGGTCGGCGAGGACCTCAAGATCGGCCGCATCAAGCTCAAGGACGTGGTCAAGACCATCGAGGAAGACGATCCTTCCGAGGATGAGATGAACCAGCGCCAGCGGGTCATCTTCCTCCTTGAAGAGGTCAAGACGTCGTTTCGCAAGAAACGCAAGGTCTACTCGAAGTTCGACCAGTGCGCCTGCGTGGACAAGCGGGTGGCCGGCATCCAGAAGGAGATCATGGTCTTCAAGGACGAGATCGTGACCCGCCTTCGTGACATCAAGCTCGAAAAGACGCTTATCGACCGTATCATCGAGATCGTCGAAGACTATGTGCGTCAGATGCACAACTGTCAGCGCGACCTCTCGGCCTATATCCTGTCGGTCGGCAAGTCCCAGTCCGAAATCCAGGAGATGTTCGCCCAGCTCGACGCCCGGGAGATCAATCCCATGATCGCCGCCGAGTCGCTGGGGCTGACCGTGGAAGAGCTTTTCTCCTTCAAGGAAATGCTCTCGGCCAAGATGGAGATTCTCGTTCGGCTCCAGGACAAGTGCTGCCACAACGTCCACGAGCTCGAAGAGGTGCTGTGGCGCATCAAGCGCGGCAACAACGCCGCCCAGCGCGCCAAGCAGGAACTGATCCGGGCCAACCTGCGCCTGGTCGTGTCCATCGCCAAGAAATACACCAACCGCGGTCTGCAGTTTCTCGATCTCATCCAGGAAGGCAACATCGGCCTTATGAAGGCCGTGGACAAGTTCGAGTATCAGCGCGGCTACAAGTTCTCGACCTACGCCACCTGGTGGATACGGCAAGCCATCACCCGCGCCATCGCGGATCAGGCCCGCACCATCCGCATCCCGGTGCACATGATCGAGACCATCAACAAACTCATCCGCACCTCGCGCTATCTGGTCCAGGAGCTCGGCCGCGACCCGACCCCGGAAGAGATCGCCGAGCGCATGGATTATCCGCTGGAGAAGGTCAAAAAGGTCCTCAAGATCGCCAAGGAGCCGATTTCCCTGGAAACGCCCATCGGCGACGAAGAGGATTCGAGCCTGGGCGACTTCATCGAGGACAAAAAGGCCCTGGCTCCGGCCGAGGAAGTGGTCAACACCAAGCTGGGCGAGCAGATCGGCAAGGTGCTTTCCGATCTGACCCCGCGCGAAGAGCAGGTGCTGCGCAAGCGTTTCGGGCTTGGCGAGAAGTCGGACCACACCCTTGAGGAAGTGGGCAAGCTGTTCAACGTCACCCGCGAGCGCATCCGTCAGATCGAGGCCAAGGCGCTTCGCAAGCTGCGCCATCCGGTGCGCAGCCAGCATCTGCGGTCGTACTACGAAGGCTAGGTTTCGCGCCGGCAAGCTCCGGCGGCAGTCGAAATAAACGCACAGCCCCGGTCGTCGCGACGGCCGGGGCTTTTTTGCGCGGTTTGCTTGCATCGTCGTGATGGTCTCAAGTGTTCTTTCGCCGGGCCTGTGTAGACTTGTTTATGGGGGTTGTGTTAGGTAGGGTGTCAAAACGTGGTGGTTTTGGTATGGATTTCAAATATATTTACGACAGAGAAGGTAAGATCAGCGCAATTCAAATCGGCATTGATCATTGGAGGAGTGTTGAGGCTTTCATAGGAAAACATGCACGTAGAATAGTTTCGGCATCGTTGGTCGTTGACGATGACGAAAATATGCGTGACTTGTCAAATATACTATCTGTTGCAATAAGAAAAAGCGTTGCGGGATGGATACCGATAATCGTTTCTTCACCCACGTCATGGGTAAGAATAAACACTTCTGATGTTTTTAATCCTTTTCAAGACATTGTCAATTGGCTTGAATGTGTAGTTAAAAATGAACTCCCGGCGCGGGTTCGCATTGATGAGGAGGGTGTCGAAAAGGTGCTTGTCGCTGAATCTGGAAACAAAAAATACATAAAATTTTCAGTTTCCGATTATGACTATTTTGAAGGTTTGTCTCCAGATCCTTTTGAAGACGATTTGGAATATCCCCGAACGTACGTAAAGATATATGTAAATCCAAGCGTGCTTGTCAGAGCATTCTATGTCGCCATCAAAACGTTTTTTGCCGACCGGGATAATTTCTCCCACTGGCAAAGCTTTGGCGGGGACAATCACTCGCTGGATTTTTCCCGGCTTGAAGCGGCGCTTTCGGAAGGCCTTCGCGGCGACGTATAGCCTGTATCACCAGTTTCAAACTTGCATCAGCCTGCTTCAAACCTGTCTCTCCGGCCCGTGTCGCTGCAGAACCATCTCCAACTCCCTGGCGAACGCCTCCCGGTCCCGGTTGGACAGGGGCGGCGGGCCGCCGGTGACCACCCCCGAGTCGCGCAGTTCCGAGAGCAGCCCCCGCATGGCCAGCTTGCCCTGGATGTTGTCGCGGGTGTAGCGCTCCCCGCGCGGGTTCAGGGCATGGGCGTCCTTGTCCACCACCTGGGCGGCCAGGGGAATGTCGGCCGTGATGACCAGATCGCCGGGGGCCACGCGCGCGACGATGACCCCGTCCACCACGTCAAAGCCCTGGCCCACCCGCACGGCCGTGATATGGGGCGACTCGGGGAAGCGCAGGGCCTTGTTGGCGACGAGCACCAGGGCAATCCCCCGGCGCATGGCCGCCCGGCACAGGATGTCCTTGATGGGCGTGGGCAGGGCGTCGGCATCGGCGTAAATCTTCATGCTGTCCTTACGCGTCGTGAAAAAGTTAGACGATGACGTGCCGCCGGATGTAGGCCACGGCCTCTTCGGGCGTGTCCAGGACCGTGAAAAGCTCCATGTCCTCGGCCGAGACAAAGCCCCGTTCCTGGAGCGTGCCCTTGAACCAGTCGATCAGCCCGCCCCAGAAGGCCTTGCCCATGAAGATGATGGGGAAGGGCTTGATGCGCCGGGTCTGGATGAGCACCAGGGCTTCGCTCAGTTCGTCCAGGGTGCCGAAGCCGCCGGGCATGGCGATGTAGGCCATGGCGTATTTGATGAACATGAGCTTGCGGATGAAGAAATAGCGGTAGTCACTGCGGATAGTCAGGAACTTGTTGGGCTGCTGCTCCAGGGGCAGGTGGATATGCAGGCCAACCGACTCCCCGCCGCATTCGTAGGCCCCCTTGTTGGCCGCTTCCATGAGTCCCGGCCCGCCGCCGGTGATGACCGAATAGCCGGCTTGGCACAGCATGTGGGCAAGCTTGGCCGTTTCGGCGTAGAGCGGCTCATCGGGGCCTATCCGGGCCGAGCCGAAGATGGACACGGCCGGTTTCAATTCTCCAAGCTGCTCGAATCCATCGACGATTTCGGCCATGATCTTGAAAAGCCGCCAGGATTCGGACATCGACAGGTCGTTGATCAGGTATTGGCGCGAGGCGGACATGGGCGCTCCTTTGGCTGATTACCGGTCAGGGCCTTTTCAGCGGCGGCCGAACGGGGTACACGGCGTCCTCCGGCAAACGGCCGACCGCCGTTTGCCGGTCTTGCCCGCAAAGGCGCTTATTATCAAGACGCGGCCGCCCGGACGGCCGCACCCGGAGGCACCATGAAGGTCAAGTTCCTCGGCGCGGCCGGAACCGTTACCGGTTCCTGCCACCTTATCGAGACCGCCACGGCCCGCTTTGCCATCGACTGCGGCATGCACCAGGGCAACGAGGTCATCGAGCGCCGAAACCTCGACACCTCGGTCTACAAGCCCCGCAACATCGACTTCTTCCTGCTCACCCACGCCCATATCGACCACTCGGGACTCCTGCCGCGCATGGTCAAGACCGGCTTTAGCGGCAAGGTCTACTGCACGCCGCCGACCAAGGAGCTGCTCTCCATCATGCTGGAGGACAGCGCCCACATCCAGGAGATGGAAGCCGAATGGGCCAGCCGCAAAAGCCGCCGCCACGGCGGCCGGACCGTGGAAGCCCTCTACACCAAGGCCGACGCCCTGGCCGCCGCCGCCTTGCTGACGCCCATCCCCTACTGCGAACCCTTTTCGCCGGCCCCGGGCATCACCGCCATCTACCACGACGCCGGACACATCCTGGGCTCGGCCTTTATCGAACTGTCCCTGGACGGCAACGGCAAGCGCACGCGGATGCTCTTTTCCGGCGACCTTGGCCGGCCCGACCAGTTGCTGGTCAACGACCCGGACAAGCCGGTGGAGTCGGACTATCTGTTCCTGGAAGGCACCTACGGCGACCGCGACCACAAAAACCCCCAGGACAGCCGCGAGGAACTGGCCCAGGCCATCCGCGAGAGCTACGCCCGGGGCGGCAAGGTCATCATCCCGGCCTTTGCCGTGGAACGCACCCAGGAAATGCTGTTTTGCCTGCATCTGCTGCTCAAGGAAGGCCGTATCCCGGCCGATCTGCCGGTCTTCGTGGACAGCCCGCTGGCCATAAAGGCCACCGAGATCTTCCGCCGCAACCCGGCCTACCTCGACGCCGAGACCCGGGCCTATTATGACCGGGGCGAAGACCCGCTGTCCCTGCCCAACCTTCGCTTCACCCAGACCACCGACCAGTCCCGCGAGATCAACGAACTCAAAGGCCCGGCCATCATTATCGCCGCCAGCGGCATGTGCAACGCCGGGCGCGTCAAGCACCACCTGCGCCACAACCTGTGGCGGCCCGAGGCCGGCATCGTCTTTGTCGGCTTCCAGGCCATGGGCACGCCCGGCCGCAAGATCGTGGACGGCGCGAAAATGATCCGCATCCTGGGCGAGGAAGTGGCGGTCAACGCCAAGGTCTACACCATCGGCGGCTTTTCCTCCCACGCCGGCCAGAGCCAGATTCTCGCCTGGCTGTCGCACTTCAAGGTCAACCATCCGCAGGTGTTTCTGGTCCACGGCGAGCAGAAGTCCCTGGAGACCCTGGCCGGGCTGATTCGCCAGCGTTTCGGGGTCAAGGTGCGCATTCCCCAGTACCTTGAAGAGTACACGCTGACGCCCGGAGCCGAACCGGTGGTGGCCGTGGACGCCGAAAAGGCCCACCCGCACATCGACTGGGAAGTGCTGTTCGCCGAGATGGAAGGACGGCTGACCCGGCTTCGCGGCAAGGCCAAGGATCTGGCCGAGCGTCCGTCCGAGGAACAGGCGGAACTGCGCCAGCGGATTACGACCCTGGACCGGGAGATGCTGGAGCTGCTCTCGGAATTGTAGGCTCAAACAACGGACGCGGCTTCGGGCAGGCCCCGGGGCCGCGCCGTCCATCGACAGGGGAGGGCGGCGTGGCGGGCGACCTGTGCTCGAAATCCGTAAAAAGCCTTTCGGGCCTTGGCTGCGTGGGAGCGGGAAGCGCCCCGAAGGGCGCGGCCCGTTAGTTGGCGGGCGGCTGGCTACTTGAGGCGGTAGGTGATGCGGCCGCGGGTGAGGTCGTAGGGCGAAAGCTCGACCTTGACCCGGTCGCCGGGCAGGATGCGGATGTAGAACTTGCGCATTTTGCCGGAAATGTGGGCCAGCACTTCGTGACCGTTCTCCAGCTCGACGCGGAACATGGCGTTGGGCAGGGCTTCCTGCACCACGCCGTCGACCTCGATGGCGCCTTCTTTGGCCATAAACAGTATCCTCCTGACGGCGCGCCCCATGGACGCGGCCGAATAGTCGCGTTATCGTGAACGGGGTTAGGTAGATGGTTTTTTCTTAAAAGGCAAGGGGCAGCGCGACAAGCCGCCCGTTCTTGCCGCCTGGCCGCATTTTGGAGTATAGCCCTGAAAAAAAGGAAGAACCGCTGTGCTGACGCGACCGCAACTCGATAAATACGCCGACGTCCTGGTCTGGGGGCTCTTCACGTCCCGCACCGAACCCTACAAGCCCGGCGATGTGGTGCTTGTCCAATACGAACTGGCCGCCCTGAAACTGGCCGAGGCCGTCTACGCCAAGCTCATGGAGCGCGGCATCAATCCCGTGCCGCGCCTGGCGCTCACCCCGGCCATGGAAAGCGCGTTCTACGGCAAGGCCGACGAGGCCCAGCTCGTGTTCCAGGCCCCGGGACAGGCCGAACTCCACGAAAATCTCCACGGGGCCATGCATCTGCTCGGCCCGGACAGCCTGACGCATTTAAGCGGCGTGGACCCCAAGCGCATCGCCGCCGCCGCCGTGGCCCGCAAACCCCTGCGCGACATCCTGGTGCGCCGGGAGGAACGCGGCGAATTCGGCTGGACGCTGTGCCTGTATCCCACGGCCGAACTGGCCGCCAAGGCCGGCCTGTCGAAAAAGGACTACGCCGCCCAGGTCGTGGCCGCCTGCTTTCTCAAGGACCCGGACCCCGTGGCCCGCTGGCGGGCGCTGTATGAAGAAGTCCGGGAGATCAAGGCCTGGCTTGGCAGCATCAAGGCCGACTATCTCCATGTGGAGTCGGTCGGCGTGGACCTCAAGGTGAGCGTCGGCGAGCGCCGCCGCTGGCTGGGGCTTTCGGGACACAACATCCCAAGCTTCGAGATCTTCACCTCGCCTGACTGGCGCGGCGTGTCCGGGCGCTATTTCGCCGACCAGCCGTCGTACCGCAGCGGCAATCTCGTCTCCGGCGTGCGCCTGACCTTCAAGGACGGGCAGGTGGCCGAGGTTTCGGCCGAGCAGGGCGAGCAGTTCGTGCGCAAACAGCTGGCCATGGACCCCGGAGCCTCGCGCATCGGCGAATTTTCCCTGACCGACCGGCGCTTTTCCCGCATCGACAAATTCATGGCCAACACGCTGTATGACGAAAACTTCGGCGGACCGAACGGCAACTGCCATGTGGCCGTGGGAAGTTCCTATTCCGACACCTACGACGGCGACCCGGCCAGCCTCGACGCCGTCAGGAAAGCCGACCTCGGCTTCAACGATTCCGCCCTGCATTGGGACCTCGTCAATACCGAACCCAAGCGGGTGCGCGCCCATCTGGCCGACGGCAGCGACGTGACCATCTACGAGGACGGACAGTTCACGTATTGACGCGACGGGCGGCCTGCCGTAACGCGGCAGGGGCGCGCCCAAACGGCGCGTATCCGTAAGGGAAGGGAGCGGGGTATGCGGAAACTGGCGATGCTGACGGTGGTGGTTCTGGCGCTTCTGGCTGGTCTGGCCCAGGCCGGGCCCAAGGCCAACCCCAACATCCGGGGCTGGGAGCGGGGCGGGGCCTACGACAAGATGTTCGATCCCAAGGAAGCCGACGCCATCAAGGGGCGGGTGGTTAAGATCTACGACATCGTGCCCTTGCCGGGCATGGCTACGGGCGTGGCCCTGCAGGTCGAGGACAAGAAAGATAAAACCTTGGAAATCGTGCATGTTGGCCCCAAGGAATTCGTCGATCTGGCTTCGATCGGCCTCAAGGAAGGCGACCAGGTCAAGGCGGCCGGAGCCTGGGCCGAATTCGACGGCCAGGACGTGCTCATGGCCGTCAAGGTCAAGAAGGGCGACGACGTCCAGCTCAAGGTCCGCCGCACCAAGGACGGCTTTCCGTTCTGGAGCATGACGCCTGAAGAGCGTCAGCGCGAAGCCGGAATGGACGCCGGGGACTAACTTCGCATTTCTCCCGGCGGCGCTCGGCAACGGCGCGGCCAGGACTTGACGGGATTTTTCCGCCGCCCCGCGCAACGGCCTTGCGCTTTGTGGGCGCTTTTCGTAAGAGTTGCTATAGCGACGCATTTTGCCGCCCCAGGCGCGGCCACACTATAAACGGGAGCTTGCCGCATGGAGGAAACCCTCAAGAAACAGGATGCCGAACTCCTCCAACTCGTCACGTTCAGTATTGGCGAGGAGGAATTTGGCGTCGATATCCTCAGCGTGCAGGAGATCATCCGCATGATGGATATCACCAAGGTCCCGCGCGCGCCCGAGTTCGTCGAGGGCGTCATCAACCTGCGGGGCAAGGTCATACCCATTATTGATCTTCGTCGGCGCTTTGGCTTGACCACCCGGGACCACGACAAGCATACCCGCATCATCGTCATTGAGATCAACAACATGATCGTCGGGTTTGTGGTCGATTCCGTCTCCGAGGTGCTGCGCATACCCGCCAGCACGGTGGAGCCGCCGCCACCCGTCGTCTCGGGCCTGGAGTCCGAATACATCAGCGGCGTGGGCAAGCTCGAGGATCGGCTGCTCATTCTGCTCGACCTCAACAAGCTGCTTTCCGGCGAAGAACGGGACATGCTCGGTTCCTTCTAAAACCGGTTCGCCGCGCCAAGTCCGGTCGGACCGGCCTGCTGGGCCGTCCCCGCCGGTCTCGTTTCGGGCGGCCCGGCGCAATCTGTTACGCGGTTACGGCCGCCGTCACTTTCGTGGCGGCGGCCATCCCGTATTTTTTTCACGAGGACCATCTTGTCCCGCACAGCTTCGCCCCTCTCCGAACTCCTCGCCGCCAGCGATTCCGCCTCGGTCTATAAAAGCGGGCCGGCCACCCTGGCCTATCTGGCCGCCCAGGCCCTGGCCCGGGGACAATCCGCCGTGGTCGTGGCCCCAGGCGTCCACGAACTCTCGCGCATCGCCGCGCTGCTCGACATGCTGGCCCCGCCCTCGCCAGGGACCCTGTGGGGCGCGTCCTACGCCATGCTGCCCTCTTACGCCCCGGGCCGGCCAAGCGGCGCGTTCTGGGCCCGGCGCATGGCCTTTCTGGCCTTTGCCGCCATGGGCAAGGGACCGCGCGTGCTGCTGGTCACCGCCGACAACCTGCTGCCCAAATGGCCGCCGCCGCGCGCCCTGGAAGGCAACATCTTAAATGTCGCCGTGGGCGAGGAGTTGCCCCGGGACCTTATCGCCGAGCAGGCCGTGCTGTGGGGCTACAAGCGCTCGCCAATGGTGGCCAACCCCGGCGAATTCGCCCTTCGCGGCGACATCCTCGACATCTTTCCGCCAGGCTATGAAAGTCCGTTGCGGCTGGAATTTTTCGGCGATGTCCTGGAAGCCGTGCGCCGCTTCGACGCCGGCACCCAGCGCTCCCTGGCCGAACTCGCCGAGGCGTCCCTCATTCCGGCCGCTCCGGCCGTCTTGTCCGAAACCTTCATGGACGAGGCCCGCACCCTGTGGGAAACCATCGCCGGCACGGGCGAACTGCATCGGGCCGCCAAGCAGCGCCTGGAAAACGCCCTGCAAGTCCGCGACGGCGGCATCTGGCCCGGGCTTTTTTACGAAAAGCCGGTGGAGCTTTCGGCCTGGTTTCCCGAAGGCGCGGCCTATCTGGTGTGCGACCCGACCAAGGTCAAGGAGCGCCTGGAAGAGGCCGAGCACGCCTGGCGGCGCTTTTTCGAGGCCGAAACCAAGGAGCTGGGGCATCCCTGGCCGAACTCCCGGATCTTGTGGCCCGAGAACATGGCCCGCAAGTCCCTGGTGGCCGGCCGGCGCATACTCTTTGAAGATCTGGTCATGGGCCGGGGCCGCCATGGCCCGGATCTGCCGGAAAAGGCCCTGGAACGCTTTGGCGACCTCTTCTGGAAGCCCGGCTCGGACAAGCGTCCCTGGACCACCCTGGTCGCCGCCCTCAAGGAATGGAACGGCCACGGCCAGACCATCCTGTCCTTCCACGGCGAGCGGTCGCGCAAGAAATTCCTGCAAATGATCGAGCCGGAAGGGCTGGTCTTTCGCACCGGCTACAGTCCGGATGAGACCGGGCTTTTCGCGCTGCTCTCGCCGCTGCGACACGGCATGGAGCTGGCCTGGCGCGACACCCGCATCCTGGCCGAGGACATCCTGCACCCCGAGTCGGCCAAGGGCGGTTCCGAGCGGGCCGACAAGGACTTCAAGGGCCTGGCCTCTTTTGACGACATTCGCCCGGGCGATCTGGTCGTCCACCGCGACTACGGCGTGGCCACTTTCGAGGGGCTCACCCGCATGACCGTGGACGCCACCGGCGGCGATTATCTGCTGCTGGTCTTTGCCGACGAGGACAAGCTCTATCTGCCGGCCGACCGTCTGGGCCTGTTGCAACGCTACAAGGGACCCGAAGGCATTTCGCCGCCGCTGGATCGCCTGGGCGGGGCGCGCTGGAAGTCCGTGCGCGAGCGGGCCAAGAAGGCCGTGGAGCGCATTGCCGCCGATCTGGTCGAGATGTACGCCTACCGGCAGGTGGCCAAGGGCTACGCCTACGGCCCCACCAACGAACTGTACCTGGAATTCGAGGCCACCTTCGGCTTCGAGGAAACGCCGGACCAGGAACGGGCCATTGGCGAGGTCCTGGCCGACATGGAGCGGCCCGAGCCCATGGACCGGCTGGTGTGCGGCGATGTGGGCTTCGGCAAGACCGAGGTGGCCTTGCGGGCCGCCTTCCGGGCGGTGCTTGACGGCAAGCAGGTGGCCATGCTCTGCCCGACCACGGTCCTGGCCGAGCAGCATTACCAGAATTTCGCCGCCCGGCTGGAAGGCTTTCCGGTGCGGGTGGAGATGCTCTCGCGCTTTGTCTCGCCCAAGCGGCGCAAGGTGGTGCTGGAAGCCGTGTCGCGCGGCGAGGTGGATATCCTGGTCGGCACCCACCGCATCCTGTCATCCGACGTGGCCATTCCCAACATCGGGCTGCTCATTCTCGACGAGGAGCAGCGCTTTGGCGTCAAGCACAAGGAACGGCTCAAGGCGTTTAAGAAAAACATCGACGCCCTGACGCTGACGGCCACGCCCATTCCGCGCACCCTGCAGCTGTCCCTGTCCGGCGTGCGCGGCCTGTCCGTCATCGAGACGCCGCCGCCGGACCGCAAGACCGTGGAAACCGCCCTGGTCGAGCGCGACGAGGGCTTCTTGCGCGAGGTGCTGCGCCGCGAACTCGAACGCCAGGGCCAGGTGTTCTGGGTCCACAACCGGGTCCAGGGCCTGGAGGACGTGGCCGCCTACGTCAAGACCCTGGCCCCCGGAGCCAAGGTGGCCATGGCCCACGGCCAGATGTCGGAAACCGCCCTGGAAGAGGCCATGCACGGCTTCTGGCACGGCGAAACCGACATCCTCGTGTGCACCTCCATCATCGAATCCGGCCTGGACTTCCCCCGGGCCAACACCTTGGTGGTGGACAACGCCCACATGTTCGGCCTGGGCCAGCTCTACCAGCTGCGCGGCCGGGTGGGGCGCTCGCCGCGCCAGGCCTATGCCTACTTCGTCGTGCCGAGCATCGAGAAGGTGCCGGAGCTGGCCCGCAAGCGCCTGCGCGTCATCCTCGACATGGACTACCTCGGAGCCGGCTTCCAGGTGGCCATGGAAGACTTGCGCCTGCGCGGGGCCGGCAACATCCTGGGCGAGGCCCAGTCCGGCCATATCGCCCGCATCGGCTTGGACATGTTCCTGGAAATGCTGGCCGAGGAAGTGCGGCGGCTCAAAGGCGAACCGATCAAGGAGCGCATCGAGACCGAGCTGACCCTGGGCATCGCCGCCCGCATCCCCGAGCGCTACGTGCCCGAGGCGTCCGATCGCCTGCGCCTGTACAAGGCCCTGTCCACGGCCAAGACCGAGGAGCGGCTGGCCGAGATCGCCGCCGAGATGCGCGACCGTTTTGGCCCGCCTCCGGCCGAGGTGGACAATTTCCGGGCCGTTTTGGCCTTCAAGCAGGTGCTTGGACGCCTTGGCGCGACCAAGGCCGAGATCGCGCCCACGCGTCTGACCGTGGCCTTCGAGGCCGAGGGCGCGTCCGTTTCCACAGAGCGGCTCGTCGCCTTTGTGGCCGCCCATCCGGCCGTGCGCCTGTTGCCGCCGGGCAAGATCGTGCTGCCCCTTGACGCCGCTTTGCCCCTGCCCGAGGCCATCGCCGTCTGGTCCGGCGAACTGGCCGGCCTGGGTGAAGGGGAGGGGGCTTGACAAGGCGGCTTGGCCGGGGCCTGCGTCTGGCGGCCGCCCTGGTCCTGGTCCTTGGCTTGTGGGCCTGCGGCCGGGACACGGCCGACGAGCCGGGCGTTGTGGCCGTGGTCAACGGTTCGCCCATCCGGCTGGCCGAACTGGAAATGCGAAACGATGTCAGCCGGATCAGCCTCCCGGCTATCGACAATCCGGCTGTCGAGGACCTGCGCGCCGGCCTTGGGGCAGCCCTGGCCGACGCGGTCGTGGCCCGGCTGGTGCGCCAGGAACTGAAGCGCCTGGGCCAGGCGCCCACGCCTGAGGAACTGCAAAAGGCCGAGGCCGCCGTGCGGGCCGATTATCCGGACGAAGCCTTCGAGCGCATGTTGCTTGAGGAGCACATCGATCTGGCCCGCTGGCGGGAAATGTTGGCCGATCGGCTGGCTATGGAACAATTTCGCCAGGACGTGCTGTTGCCCGGCCAGCGGGTGGGCGTGTCCGAGGCGGCCGCCTATTATAAGGAACATCAGGCTGCCTTTGCCCGGCCGGCCATGGTGAGGCTTCGCGTGGTGTCCGGCCGCGACGCCGAGGCGGTCAAGGCGGCCTTGGCCGCGGTGCGCAAGGCCGGCCAGGGCGAGGCTTCGCTTGGCGTGGAGGCGGTGATGCCCGAAGCCGGGCTGCCCCAGGCCTGGCGCGACGCCCTGCGCGGCAAGAAGCCCGGCGAGGCGACCTCTCCCTTGGCCATGGGCCGCGAATATGTCGCCCTGGTGCTTGTGGAACGCCCGCCCGCCGCCTTGCCTGATCCGGCCAAGGCCTATGCCCGGGTCGAAGCTCGGCTCACCGAGAAAAAACTGGCCAAGGCCTTTGACGCCTGGCTGACCAAAGCCCTTGGCCAGGCGACCATCCGGGTCAATGCCCGGCTGCTGCCGGCCGGGGCCATGTTGGCCCAGGTCGACGGCAAGGATGGCGACGTCGACATTGCCGCCGCCAAGGTCCAGGAAGAGGCCAGCGTCTATGTGGCCGGCGCGGCCCGCCGTGCCCTGGCGGACCGTCAGCCGGCGGCCGCCTTGCCTGACGAGCCGTCAGCCTCCCCCCCTGTGCCCTCTCCCGAGGAGAAGCCGATCGCCCCGGCCATTGCGCCCGCGCCGCCGGTACGGGAACAGGGGGAGGGCCCTGTCGCGCCGCCGCCCGCGTCCGCGCCCTCTGCCAGTCCGGCCGATCCGGCGGTTTCCGGCGACAGCGGCATGACGGCGGCCAGGGACGCGGCGTCACCCTCCTTGGGTCCCCCGGCGATTGCCTCTGGTGCCGCCGAGACCCGGGAGGGGGGAGGATCACAAGACACGCCTGTGGCCGATGCGGCAAGTGCGGCCCGGACTTCCGTTGCCGGCGTCGAGGCGTCCGGTCCACCTCCGGCGGCCATGCCCGCCCAGCCGGAGGCGTCTGACAAGACCGCTTCGCCATCGGCGGGCCGGCAGCCGGAGACCGCCGCGTCTGCGGCAGGCAATGCCGCCGGACCAAGGGACCCAGCGGCAGCAGAACAACGCCCCGCCTCGGTCGCAGGACCCGGCGAGGTCGAATTTACCGCCATCAAGGCGAGCTGGATTCTCTACACGGCAGACGACGGCCGGGAAGAGCGGGTGTATCTCAAGCCCGGCAAGCCGCACCGGGTGGCCTATTCCCGGCGGCTGACCGTGCGGCTTGGCAGCCCGAGCGAAGTGTCCTACCGTGCCGGCGCACGGGCCGAAACCATCGAAGTCGGCAAAAAAGAAAGTCGTGTGCTGGAATTTCCTTAAGCCCCCGGCGGCGGACGGCCATGATTGCCTGGGGTAGCAAAAACGCGTATAGGCCCCGGATGCGTGGCCGCGACGCTCTGGGAGGAGATCGGCGTGGCCTTGCGACGTTTCCGGGACATCGCCGGACGGGCGCGGCGCGTTCTTCCCACGTTGCCGGTTCAGCCCCATCCATGGAGGATATTTTGCCGCAAATCGCGAAATTTTTTGCTGTGTTGGCGCTTCTGGCAAGCCTGGCCGCTCCGGCTGGAGCCGCCGAACTGGTGGATCGGGTGGTGGCCGTGGTCAACGGCAAGCTCATCACGCTGTTTGACGTCAACTCCCGGTTGGCCGACATGGTCCAGCAGACCCAGGGCGTGGCGCTCAAGCCCGACGATCCCCGCCTCGACGATCTGCGGCGGCAAGTGCTCGAAAGCATGATCACCGATCTGGTCATCGAAAGCGAGGCGACCAAGCTCAAGCTGACGGTTTCGGAAACGGAAATCGACTCACAAATCGAAGACATCAAGAAAAAGAACAACCTCACGCAGCAGCAGTTCGTCACGGAACTGGCCAAGGAAGGCCTGACGCTCAAGCAGTTCCGCGACAAGCTGCGTGTGGACAGCATCAAGAAGCGCTTGCTCGGCTTCATGGTGCATCGCAAGGTACTCGTCACCGACGACGAAATTCGCGACTACTACGAGAAGAACAAGGGCAGCTTGTCCGCCGCCAAGTCCGTTCTCGGCCCCAAGGTCTCGGGCGGACTCGGGTTCATCATGGTGCCGAACAAGAAGCAGGCCGAGGAATTGCGCGCCAAGATCAATTCCGGCGCCATGTCCTTCGCCGACGCGGCCAAGAAATTTTCCATCGGCCCCGGTCGCGATCAGGGCGGCGATCTCGGCGACGTGCAGGTCAAGGACCTGGCGCCGCAGCTTCGCAGCGCGCTTACGGCCGTGCCCCCCGGCCAGGTCAGCGAACCGGTCCTGCTTGACGGCAAGGCCGTGCTGCTCGTCCAGCGGACGGCCTCGGCCCCGGCGGAAAAGCCGGCTGCCCCGGCGGCCGCGGCCGGGTCGAATCCGTCCTATGAGGCGGCCAAGGATCAGATTCAGGAACTGCTCTACAAGCAGAAGTTCGACAAACTCTTCCAGGAATACATCGACAATCTGCGGTCCAAGGCCGTCATCGAAGTCAAGCTGTAGGCTTGCGATGGGGCCGCCGGGCGTCCTCCCGCTCCCGGCGTTACGGACTCAGAGGAGTTTTTTGTATGGATTTGCGTGAGATAGGGACGATGCTACGCGAGGAGCGGGAGCGGCAGGGACTCTCTCTCGACACGGTGTCGGACAAGACCAAGATATCGCGATCCTGTCTTGCGGCCATTGAGGAGGGCAATGACAACCTCTTGCCCCACCCGGTGTATGCAAAGGGATTCATAAAGAATTACGCGAGATTGCTCGGTGTCGACCATGAGGAGTTCACCGCCCGGCTGTCGACGGTCTACCAGATTGAGGAACCGACGCAGTTTCGGGACATCTCGCTTGTAACCGACATTCCCGACGATGACTGCGGCTGCTCCGTGTCGTCATCCGCACCCCGGCCGCCGGTGATGCTCTGGCTGGCCGGTGCCGGGGCCGTCATCGTCGTCCTGGCCCTGGGCTGGTATCTTTTCGCCCGGGTGTTCTCCGGTTCCGAACCGTCTGGCGAGGCCAAGCCGGCCGAGACGGCTGCCGTCGCCCCGAGCAAGCCGGTTGCCCCGCCCGTGACCGAACCCGCGCCGGCCGTGCCGACGCCGGTTCCTGTCCAGCCTGCGCCGACTGCGCCCGTGGCCGTGACCCCGACCGTGCCGCCGGCAGTGACGCCCACCGTGCCACCGGCCGTGACGCCGGCTCCCGTCGAGACGCTCAAGCCCCAGTCGGAAACCGCCAAGGCTGGCGCGCCCACGGCCGACGACAAGGCCACCCAGGACATCGCCGTCAGCGGCCCGTCCAGCTCGGCTCCGGTCGTACCCGCCGTCCCGGAGACCGCGCCCGCCGCCGCCGTCGCGCCGACCGCCAAGAACTTCACCGTGGGCGAGACCGGACCCCATGTCGTGACCATCGCCGCCAACGAACGCTGCTGGCTCCAGGCCGGAGCCGACGGCGGGGCCATGCACGAGACCATGCTGGAAAAAGGCGACACCTTCACCGGCCGCTTCGCCGACAACATGCTTGTACGCCTGGGCAACGCCGGCGCGGTGGAAATCCATTTCGACAACAAGCTCTATCCCCTCCAGGCCGGCAAGGGATCGGTCAAGACGCTCAAGTTCGTGGCCAAGAAGACCGACCAGGCGGCCCCGGCCACTAGCCAGGGACAGCCGGCCGCCGTGCCCCAGCCCACTGCCCCGCCGGCCGCGCCGCTGCCCGTCGCTCCTCCGGCCGTTGCCCCCACGCCCGGTCCGGCCGCCGAGAACGCCGCCGGAGCCAAGGAAGTGGAGATCTACGGCCAGGACGGCAGTTGGGTCATCGTCAGCCCGGACAAGGGGCCGTCCAAGGAAATCTACGTGAAAAAGGGCCAGCGCATCACCGTGCCCTTTGGTGAGAAGATCGAGATCAAGCTCGGCAATCCGAGCAGCGTGGTGTTCCGCTACAACGGCCAGGAAACGCCGGTGACCACCGAGAAGGGGGCCATCAAGACCATCCGGTTCCCGCAGTAGGGGAGCGGATGGTTCACGTGTGCCCGGCCTTGGCGGCAGCAAGGGAAAGCGGCCTGGGTTCGTCCGAGAACACAGGCTGACGGGCGCTTGGCAGGGCGCTGTGGACGCTGGGCGGCGTTTGCGGCGTCTGGCCGAGCGCCGCGACGGTCGGACCGGGACGGCATGGAGTATTGCGATCAGGCCCTCATACTGGCCGTCAAGCGGTTTCGGGAGATCGACGCCTGGGTGCGTCTGCTTTCGCCGACGCGGGGAGTCTATACGGCCTTTGCCTTCGGGGGCCTCAAAAGCCGCCGCCGGTTCCTGGGTTGCCTGGATCCGCTCAACCACGTCCAGTTCAAGGTGCGCCGCTCGGGCTATCGCGGCTATTGTTGCCTGGCCGAGGGCAAGCTGCTTGATGCCCCAAGGCAGTTGCGCAGCCATCCCCAGCGCCTGGGCATGGCCGTCAACTGCTTGAAATTTTTCGAGGCCGCGCCGGTTGCCCCAGGGAGCTTCGCCGAAGCCTATGGCCTGATGCGCGCCATGCTGGCGACCCTGGACGTCGCCGCGGAGCCGTCGCCGCTTTTTCCGCTTCTTTTCCGGGCGCGGATGACGTTTTTGCACGGTATGCTGCCGGCTTGCGGCCAGTGCGCCGTCTGCGGCCAGCCCCTGGGTCAGGATGGAGCGGTGTGCCACGTGGAAGAGGGGCGGGTGGCCTGCCCCGACTGCCGCGCGGCCGCCTCAGGCGGGGTGCATGCCCACCTTGGCGGCGAGGCGCTTTCGCTTCTGGCCTCGGCCGTGGAGCAGGGGCCGGAGCAGTGGGCCGCCTGCCGGCCCCATCCCGCCGCCGGCCGGGAGTTTTCCCGGGCCGTGGATCTTCTGGTGCGCTACCACATGGGGTTGGCCTGGGAGCAGGGGGGATTCGTTCGGGCCTGAGTTGAGGCCGCCCGACGTATTTTGCGGTCTGGACCGCGCTGCCGGCGTGGCGCGGCCAGCACAGGGCCGTCCTTACGGCCCCATGACGGATTGTATCTGGCCGGGACGTCTTTTCGCGGGGCGCGGCGCTTGCGCCGGCCCGCCCCGTCGCCGCCGCTGCCCGGCAGGCGGCGAAACCTTGAAATCGGAGCGAGCATGTACTTTCAGGATGTCATTTTGACGCTGCAAAACTTCTGGGCCAAGTCCGGTTGCCTGGTGGTTCAGCCCTACGACAGCGAGGTCGGGGCCGGCACTTTCAATCCGCACACCTTTTTCCGGGTCATCGGTCCCGAACCCTGGAACGTCGCCTACGTGCAGCCCTCGCGCCGCCCCACCGACGGCCGCTACGGCGAAAATCCCAACCGCCTGCAGCACTATTACCAGTTCCAGGTGATCCTCAAACCCTCGCCGGACAACATCCAGGATCTCTACCTGCAAAGCCTGGCCGCCCTGGGGCTTTCCGCCTCGGACCACGACGTGCGTTTCGTCGAGGACGACTGGGAATCCCCCACCCTTGGGGCCTGGGGCCTGGGCTGGGAAGTCTGGCTCGACGGCATGGAAGCCACCCAGTTCACCTATTTTCAGCAGGTGGGCGGCATCGACCTGTCGCCGGTCTCGGTGGAGATCACCTACGGCCTTGAGCGCATCACCATGTACCTGCAGCAAAAAGACTCGGTCTACGATCTGGACTGGAACGACCGGGTCACCTACGGCCAGGTGCACCAGCGCGGCGAGTACGAACATTCGCGCTACAATTTCGAGGAATCCGACGCCGCCATGCTCCTGGCCCATTTCAACGCCTGCGAGAAGGAGTGCAAGCGGCTGTGCGAACTGGGCCTGCCCTGGCCGGCCTACGACTACTGCCTCAAGTGTTCCCACGCCTTCAACATGCTCGAAGCCCGGGGAGCCATCTCCATCACCGAGCGCACCGGCTACATCGGCCGGGTGCGGGCCCTGGCCTCGTCCCTGGCCCGGCTCTACGCCGCCCAGCGCAAGGAACTCGACTATCCCCTGCTCAACAAAGGCTAAAGGAACCACGCCATGTCCCATTTTCTGTTCGAGATCGGATTCGAGGAGATGCCGGCCCGGTTCCTGCCCGGGCTCGTCGATGAGGTGAAAAAGCTCTTTGCCGAGGGGCTGGCCCAGGCCAAGGTCGACTGCGGGACCATCGCCGCCTTTGCCACGCCCCGGCGTCTGGTGGTCAGCGTGCCCGACATGGCCGCCGCCGCCCGCCGGGAAGAGGAGGTCGTCAGCGGCCCGCCCGAGAAAGTGGGCTTTGACGCCGCCGGCGCGCCCACCAAGGCCGCCGAGGGCTTTGCCAAGGGCCAGGGCCTGGACGTGTCCGCTGTTTTCGTCATGGACACCCCCAAGGGCCGCTATCTGGCCCTGCGCAAAACCACCGGCGGCGAAGCCGCCATTGAACTCCTGCCGGCCCTGTGTCTGGAAGCGGTCAAAAAGCTCTCCTTCCCCAAGCGCATGCGCTGGGGCAGCCGCGAGTTCGCCTTCGGCCGGCCGGTGCATTGGTTCCTGGCCCTTCTGGACGACGCCGTCGTGCCGTTCCAGCTCGACGACATCGTTTCGGGCCGCGTCACCTACGGCCAGCGCATCATGGGTCCCGGCCCCTTCGAGGTTCCCGCGGCGGCCGCCTATTTCGACATCATCCGCGACAAGGGCAAGGTCGTCCTCGACGCCCGGGAACGCGAAAGCATCGTGCGCTCCCAGGCCGAAGCCCTGGCCAAGGAAGCCGGCGGCACGGCCGTCATCAACCCGGCCCTTTTGGCCGAGATCACCGGTCTTACTGAACATCCGGTGGTGCTGCTGGGCCGCTTCGACCCCAAATTCCTCGACGTGCCCCGCGAAGTGCTCATCACCAGCATGGAGAGCCATCAAAAGAGCTTTGCCGTGGAAGACGGCAAGGGCGGGCTGCTGCCCGTTTTCCTGACGACCCTGGGCCTCGTGCCGGGCAATATCGAGCTGGTGCGCCGGGGCTGGCAGCGGGTGCTGACCGCCCGCCTGGAAGACGCCCGGTTCTTCTGGGAGGCCGACCTGTCGGCCAGCCTGGAAACCTGGCAGAAGAAGCTCGAAAGCGTGGTCTTCCTGGCCGGCCTTGGCTCCATGCGCGACAAGGGCAAGCGGCTGGAGCGGCTGTGCGGACTCATCGCCGAACAGGCCGGCAAGCCCGAGGTCATGCTGGAGGCCTCCCAGGCCGGCGGCCTGGCCAAGGTCGATCTCGTCTCGGACATGGTGGGCGAATTCGCCGAACTCCAAGGGGTGATGGGCGGCATTTACCTGCGCCGCAAGGGACAGTCCAAGACGGCCTCCCGGGCCGTGGCCGAGCAGTACCTGCCGGCCGGACCGGACAGCCCCGTGCCGGCGACCCTGGCCGGCGCCATCCTGTCCATCGCCGACAAGGCCGACACCCTGGCCGGCTGCTTCGGCCTGGACATGGCCCCCACCGGCGCGGCCGACCCCTACGCCCTGCGCCGGGCGGCCCTGGGCATCTGCCGCGTGGTCATCGAGCACGGCCTGCGCCTGGACCTCATGGAACTGCTGCAGGGGGCCATCGACGGTTACGGCGAGGTGAAGTTCAAGGTGGACCGCACCCACGTCCTGGCCAAGCTCCTCGACTTCTTCGGCCAGCGCCTCAAGGCCTACTTCACCGGCCAGGGCTACGACACCCTGGTGGTGGAAGCGGCCCTGGGCGCGTCCTACACCGACATCGCCGCGTTGTCGGCCCGTCTGGCCGCCCTGGCCGGGTTCGCCGCCAAGCCGGATTTCGATCAGGCCGTGCTGACCTTCAAGCGGGCCGCCAACATCATCCGCAAGCAGGGCGTGGGGGCCGGCGTGCCCCTGACCGGCGTGGTCAAGGCGGCGCTGCTGGAAGAGCAGGCCGAGAAGGATCTGGCGGCGGTGTGCCAGGACGTCTTCCCGCGCTTCGACGCCCTCTTTGATGCCGGCGACTACGGCGCGGTGCTGGAGCTGCTGTATGAGCTGCGGCCGTCGGTGGACGCCTTCTTCGACAACGTCATGGTCATGTGCGACGACATGGACATGCGGCTTAATCGCCTCAATCTGCTCAAGTCCCTGGTTGACCGTCTGGGCCGGGTGGCGGATTTCGCCGCCCTGCAAGTGTAATATCCGCATAAACTGCTTGACAGGGTTGGCGCATTGGGCTAGCTAACCCTGCTTCAGCGAACACTTCACGGAGGAACGATCCTTGGCCAATCATAAATCCGCCATCAAACGGCATCGTCAAAGCCTTTTGGCCCGGGCTCGCAACCGGGCGGTCAAAACCCGCGTGCGTAACGTCATCAAGGCCGTGCGCGCCGCCCTGGTCGGCGGGGACGCCGCTGCCGCCGAAACCGCCCTGCTGACCGCCACCAAGGTGATCGACAAGGCCGCCACCAAAAAGATCATTCACTGGAAGACCGCCGCCCGCAACATCTCGCGGCTGTCCACTGCCGTGAACAAGGCCAAGTCGGCCTAGTCTTCCGGTTTACTGGTGTTTTTCCAAAGCCCGTCGCGAGTTTTCGCGGCGGGCTTTTGGCGTTTGGCGGCGGTTTGAGGCGGGCGCGGCGGCCGCGATGGCGGATTGGTCGGCCGGTGCGGTATCGGCGGAGGGTCGTGCCGGGGCGGATTTTGACTGGCGCTTGCGCCCAGGCCTGGGCAGAGTCGGGCGACGGATATGGAAGGAGCGGGATATGGGCAGATTGTTTGGCGCGGCGCTGTCGGCGATGGCGCTCTTGCTGATTGGCACGGTGATTTCCCTGGCCGGTCCGCCCGTTGCCGGCGACCCGGTCAAGCCGGCGGCGGTCCGGCCCCATCCGGCCGCGACCGAGGCGGAAAAAGCCTTGGATAAGCTGCTGCGGCTTTCGGAAAAACGCTACGGGCTGGTTGCCGCTGTACTTGGCCGCCCTGGCGGAGCTAAGGGCGACGCCGCCCTGGCACGCGAGCTGACCACCGCCCGGCTGCGTCGGGATTTGACCGAGCTGGAGCGCAACGCCGTGCGCGACAACTGCAAGGGGCGCTATGTCCCGGGCGAAATCTGCGGCCTGGACTACAATCCGCTCACCTGCGCCCAGGACGAGTCCGACGCGCCCTACAGCTACCGCACCACGGCCGCGAGCGCCGAACGGGCGGACATTGTGTATTCCTGGCCGGGCGCGGCCAACCCCTCGGCAAGCTTCGTCATGGTCCGGGAGGCAGGGGCCTGGAAGCTCGACGCCGTGCGGTGCCTGCCGTGACCGGGAAGAACGGGCGCGAGCGGCGGCTGCTTGTCGCGGCCGACATTTACGGCATCACCCCGGCGCTTCGCGCCTTGGCGGCCAACCTCGGCGCTAAGGCCGAATGGCTTTCTCCCTGGGAAGGCGAGGGCAGTCCCCATGCCACGGAGCAGGCCTCCCATAGCGCCTTTGTGGCCGGGCCGGGTCTTGACGCCTATGCCGAACGCATTGCCCTGGCGGCGGCTGGTGAACCCGTGATGCTGGTGGGATTTAGCGTCGGGGCCACGGCGGGCTGGCTTTTCGCCGCCAGGCAGCACTGCGACCCGGAAAGCCGGCTCGTGCTGTTCTACGGTTCGCGCATCCGCCATTATCTGGATTTGCGTCCGCGTTGCCGGGTGGAGGCCATTTTCGCTGAACACGAAGCGGCTTTTGATCCGCAGGCCGTGGCGGCGGCCATCGCCTCGGAGGCGGTGCGGACCGTGGTCGTGCCGGACTCGGCCCATGGATTTATGAACGCGCTTTCGCCGGGCTATGACGCGGCGTTGGCCGGGCGGCAGCTTGCCGCGCTGCGCACGGCAACGGCAGAAGTCCTGTCACTGTAAACAGCCGTCGTCACGGTACGGGAGCTTGGTCATGGAACACGGCGGGACGAAAGCCCGGGGCCGGTCCTGGATGGTTGTGCTGCTGTGGGCGACGTTGCTGCTGGCGAAAACGAGCGCCCCGTGTCTGGCCGCGCCCAGCCACACGATTGACGCGCGTTTTGATCCCGCCGCCAGGACCCTGGCCGTCACGGCGACATTGCTCCTTCCAGGCGGGCCGGGCGAGCACGTCGTCACCCTTGCGCCCACGGCCAGGGACTTGCGTCTTGCCGCCGGCAACGTCGCCGTTGCCTTCCAGCGTGCCAAGGACACCATCCGCTTCCATACGCCTCCGGGCACGCCGTCGATTCGGTTCGACTATGTCCTGCCGCTGGACGCGCCGCCGGAGGAACTGCCGGTCTCCATGGACAATCCCGGCGCGCTGGCCTCGGACGCGGTCAGCGGCCCGGACTGGGCCATGCTCATGCCGGCAAGCCTTTGGCATCCGTGGCTTGCGGGCGCGGCCAACGCCTACCGTCTGCGCTTGAGCGCCCCGAGCGGCGTGAAAGCCGTCACTCAGGGAACGCTTGGGGGGATTGACGACCAGGATGGGCTCACCGTCACCACCTGGGAGATTCCCAAGCCCGTGGGCCGTCTGGGCCTTTGCCTGGCTCCCTACACGCTTTCCGAGGCCAGGGACGCGCCGGCCCTGGTCCAGACCTTCCTGCTGGCCCAGTCGAACCGGTTGGCCACGACCTATCTGGACGCTTCGGCCAAATATTTGCGTTTTTACGCCGATCTGCACGGACCTTACGCCTTTGCCAAATTCGCGGTGGCCGAAAATCCGCTGCCCACGGGCTACGGCTTGCCGTCCTACACGCTGCTCGGCTCCCAGGTCATCGCCTTGCCCTTTATTCCGGCCACCAGCCTGCGCCACGAGATCGCCCATTCGTGGTGGGGCAACGGCGTGCTGGTGGACGACGCCGGGGGCAACTGGTGCGAGGGGCTGACCACTTATGTGGCCGACTATCTGGCCAAGGAGGAGGAGTCGCCCCAGGCGGCCCGGGAGTATCGCCTGAAAACCTTGCGCGCCTTTGCCGCCTTGGCCGGCCAGGGCCAGGACATGCCGCTGGACCGCTTCGGCGGGCGTTTTTCGCCGGCCAGCCAGGCGGTCGGGTACGGCAAGGCGATGTTCGTCTTCCACATGCTGCGGGGCTTCGTCGGCGAGGCCGCCTTTTGGCAGGGGCTGCGTCAGCTCTATGCCACGCGTCTTTTCAGGCCAACCTCCTGGGAGGACATCCGTCGCGTCTTTGCCGGACTGCCTGGTTTCGACGCACCGCGCAGCCGGCGCTTTTTTCGCCAGTGGCTGACGCGTCCGGGCGGCCCGACGCTACGGCTGGAGCGGGTCACGGCCAAACCCAATCCTGCCGGCGGTTATGACGTGACGGTTGTGGTCGGTCAGGGCGAACACCCGTATCTGCTGCGTCTGGCTCTTGCCGTTGAGACCGAGGTCGGACAGACGGAAACGACCTTCATTATGGACGGCCGGCGGCATACGGCCTCGCTGACCGTGCCGGCCAGACCGCTGCGGGCGGTCCTTGATCCCGGGGCCGATTGTTTCCGGTTGTTGGACGCGGCCGAATTCCCGCCCACGGTCAACGCTGTCAAGGCCAGCCGGGCGCTGACAGTGCTGGTGGCCGACGACGCGCCCGAGAGTCTCCGGGCCGCCGTGCCCCGGCTGTTGGCCGGCCTGGGCCAGGAAGGCGCACGACTGGTCCAGGAATCCGCCGTGTCCGCCACGGGGGCCGACGCCCTTGGGCAGGGCGACGTGCTGGTCGTGGGCAGGCTTCGTGAGGTCGTCGAGGGCATGTTGGACGCCCTGGCCTTGTCGCCGGAGAGCGACACAGCGTTTGCCGTGGTCAAGCGGGGTCAAGGGATTGTGGCGGCTTTCGCGGCCCGGCCTGAAACGGTGGCCAAGGATGTGGAAGCGGCGGCGGGCAAGGTCACCCACTATGGTTCGTTCGGGATTGTGGGGTTCAAGGAAGGCAAGAACGTGCAGAAAAGCACGCCGGAACCGGCGAGTTCGCCGCTGACAAGGACCTTTTAGGATAAGTCGCTGTGCTGTTTTGACGGAAAACATGTTTAGTTGTTTAAATATTGTAAACATATATTTTTTTATTGAATTTTTATTGTAAACACGTATGATCGGTGTCTCGGGAGACTTTGGTTTGCTGACTTTGATTAGCCGCATTCTGCAAGGTCCAATGCGAAATATTATAGGAATAGAGTATGGATAGTGGTCAAGGCTATTCGTCGGAATACTATGTAAAACTGGCGACAAAATTGTTGGAAAATGGTGAATATGAAAAAGGGGGAGACCTGTTCAGGAAAGTTCTTTCGCGAGATAAACACAATAAAGATGCCCTTTTTGGTTTAGGAGTCTATCATAGTTTGCTTGGTGACGAAGGTCAGTCGATAACCTTTTTGAAAGAAGCTGCTGCATCTGGTTCGGTAGAGGCTATGAAGTTTTTGCATGGAGGAGGGGATGTTGTTCCTAAGCCAAAAAGCAGTACGAAATTTGTGCTTGTTGCTGCATCATGCTTTATTTTGCTGTCTATTGCGCTGATTGTTTCGAAAAAAGAACGACTTTTAGGGCAACTGATTGGAGGGTTGGTTGGTGTGGCAATAGGGTCTTTTTTGGGAGCCCTGTTGTTGCAATATGTAACTTTGTTCGTGGCAAAGTTTAAGCCGACATATTGGATTTCGTATAAAGCAAATGTCGTGTCGTTATTTTTTTCTTTTGTTTTGAATTTTAATTTTGGATTTTTGATGGGGCTAATGAATGTTAAGCAGAATGCAGCATCAGTACTTTTTACTTTTTTTAGTGGATTTGTTATTGATGTGATAGTGTATAGATATTATATTAAAGATACAAATAATTTGGAACTTGGCTATGGGAAGCTGTCTATTGTTTCGTTGTTGCAGATTTTTAGTGGATTTGTGTTGATTTTTATTATTGTGCTTTTGTTTACCGCCGGTGCGGCGATGTTGAAGCGTTAGTTCGTTTTCTGCTTATATCGTTCCGTGAAATATAATCAACGTATCCGCAGCCGCGCCTTTCCTCCCTCCGTCTCCGTCACCCGCCCGATGGCCGCCGCCAGATCGCCGGCCGCTTCCAACATCGCCTGGGCCGCCGCGACTTTTTCCGCCGGCACAGCCAGCACCAGACCGCCGGAAGTCTGGGCGTCGAACACCAGATCGCAGCGGATGGGGTCCAGGCCCGGAGCCCACGCCACCTCCGTGGCGCAATGGCGCTTGTTGGCGAAGCTGCCGGCCGGCAACATGCCGTAGCCGGCCAGTTCCACGGCCTCGGACAGGAAGGGAATGGACTCCAGCGACAGCTCCACCGCGACCTGGGAGGCCGCCGCCATCTCCAGCACATGGCCGCCCAGGCCAAAGCCGGTGACGTCGGTGGCTGCCCGCAGGCCCAGTTCCCGGATGACCCGGCCGCCGGCGGCGTTGAGGCGGCCGGCCCACTTCCCCAGAAGCGCTTCCAGGGCCGCCTTGTCGCCGAAATCGCCCTTAAGCGCCGTGGCCAGGACGCCGGTCCCCAGCGGTTTGGTGAGAAGTAGCACATCGCCGGGCATAAGCCCGGTGTTCGAGGCAAAGGCGTCGGCCTCGACCAGCCCGGAGACGGACAGCCCGTATTTGATTTCGTCGTCCTCGACGCTGTGTCCCCCGGCCGGCACGGCTCCGGCTTCCAGCACCGCTTCCAGACCCCCGCGCAGGATTTCGCCCAGGATGGCCGTGTCCATGGTCTTGGCCGGAAAGCATACGATGTTCATGGCGGCCAGCGGCACCCCACCCATGGCGTAGACGTCGGACAGGGCGTTGACCGCCGCGATGCGGCCGAACAAAAACGGGTCGTTGACGATGGGCGTGAAGAAATCCACCGTCTGCACCAGTCCCCGGCCGTCGGGAAGCCGCACGACAGCGGCGTCCTCGTTGACTCCCTGGCCGGTGAGCAGACGCGGATCGGATATGTGGGGAAGCCCCCGCAAGACGGCCTCCAGGTCCCCTGGGGCGATCTTGGCCGCTCAGCCGGCGGCTTTGACGGTCTTGACCAGTTCGATGCTCATGGGGTCTCCGTGTCGATGGCCTGGGAAAGATCATGCGCCAGGGCCTCGGAGTCAAGTCCGCGCTGGGCGGCCAGCTCGGCTACGGTCTCAAAGAGGGCCTCGCACAGGATGCAGCAGCCGGCCAAAGCGTCATAGCGCCGAAACACGGCCTCCGTAGCCGGATGGGCGGCCACCAGATCCAGGATGGTGGCCGTGGCCGGATCAAAGCTCACGGCGCGGCCTCGGCCCCGCTTTGCACGGCCCACATGCCGGCGTAGACGCCGCCCGAGGCAAGGAGCGCCTCGTGGTCGCCGCGCTCCACCACGCAGCCGTCGACCACGACCAAAATGAGGTCGCACTGGCGCACCGTGGACAGGCGATGGGCCACGGCCAGGGTGAGGCGGCCCTGCCGCAAGGCGTGGAGGTTTTGCTGAATGAGCGCCTCGGTGCGGGTGTCCACGGCCGAGGTGGCCTCGTCGAGAAGCAGGATGGCCGGATCGCGCAGGATGGCCCGGGCCAGGGACACGCGCTGGCGTTCGCCGCCGGAAAGCTTCATGCCGCGCTCGCCGATGACCGTGTCGTAGCCCTCGGGCAGGTTCATGATGCGCTCGTCGATGCCGGCCATGGCGGCGGCCCGGCGCACGGCGGCCAGATCGGCGGTCGGATCGCCGAGCAGGATGTTCTCCGCCGCCGTGCCGTGAAACAGGAACGCGTCCTGGGACACGTAGCCCAGACTGCCGCGATAGCTGGCCAAGGTCAGTGCCGACAAGGGCGCGCCGTTGACGGTGATCTGGCCGCTGGTCGGTTCGTAGTAGCGCAGCAGCAGCTTGACCAGGGTGGATTTGCCGGCCCCGGTGGGGCCGACCACGCCCACTGACTGTCCCAGGCCGACGGCAAAGCTCACGCCGTGGATGACCGGCTCCCGTCCGGGATAGGCGAAGCGGACGTTTTCGAAACGGATTTCCTCGGGGCGCGCCGTCAAGGGCACGGCGTCCGGCCGGTCGGCCACCCGGGGTTCGGTGGCCAGCAGCTCGGCGATGCGCGCGGCGGCTGCTTCCGAGCGCTGAATTTGGTTGATGAGCATCCCGAAGACAAACAGCGGCAGCACCAGCCGGGCGGCGAAGAGCGTAAAGGTGGTGTAGTCGCCGACGGTCGGGCCGGAGCCCGAGGCCACCAGCCAGCCACCGCCGGCAAAGACCGCCGCGAAGGACACGCCGGCCACGGCATACAGCGCCGGCAGGAACTTGGCCCGCTCGCCCTCGGCGGCCACGGCCTCGTCGCGGTAGGCGGCCGAACGGGCGGCCACGGCGGCATGGAGCCGGTCCTCGGCGGTGTAGGCCTGGATGACGCCCATGCCGGCGATGTTGTTTTCGAGCATCCCGGCGATGGCCCCCACCGCCTTGCGGGCGGCTCGGTAGCGCGGCTGCACCCGGGTGACGAACCGGCGCACGGCGAAGACGGCCAGGGGCAGGGGAGCGAACAGCAGCAGGGCCAGCCGCCATTCCAGGAAAAAGAGGTAGCCGTAGATGCCCAGGAACGTGACCACGACCCGGATGATGGAGGTGCTGGCGTCGGTGAGAAAGCTCTCCAGGGTGTCCACGTCGCCGACCACCACGGACATGATGTCGCCGGTCTGCCGGTCCTCGAAATAGGCCGGGTCCAGGGTCTGGAGCCGGCCGTAGAGGGCCAGGCGCAGGTCGTGGCGCACTTTCTGGGCGATGGCGGCCAGGGCGTAGTCCGAGCCGCTCTGGAAAACGGCCAGGAACACAAACGCCAGCAGCACGGCCAGACCGTAGAGGGCGTAGGTCCTCGCGTCGGTTATGCCCGAGGTGGCGGCGTCGATGACCTTGCCGGCCAGGGCCAGGGGGAGCAGGTCGCAGGCCCGGGCCAGGACGTTGAGCCCCAGGCCCAGCCCAAGGCCGGCGCGGTAGGGGGCGAGGAAGCGGTAGAGCGTCCAGACGTGGCGGCCGAAAAAGGGGCTTTTGCCCTGGGAGGGCGTGGAGGTGGTCGTATTCATACGGCAAGCAGAAGGGCGGCGTAGGCCACGGCCCCCAGGCCAAAGGCCGGGGCGTTGCCGGAGCCGTCCAGGGGCAGTTCGTCCTTCATGGTGTTCATGACCACGCCGCCGGCCAGAAAGGCAAAGAGCAGGGCCAGCACGGCTTCGTGGACCTGGACAAGCGCGCCCAGGCCCCAGCCGCACAGCACCGCCCCGGCCAGGACCTTGCGGCCCAGATGGCGGTAGCTGTCGGTGAAGTGGCGGCGCAGGCCATAATCGTTGGCGGCCATGTGCAGGGCCATGGCCACGGCGTAGGTGGCCAGGCTCAACGGGCCGGGCACGACCCGATTGACCAGCAGATAGCCGATCAGAAAATTGTACAGGGCAAAGGATGTGAGATGCAGGCGGAAAACGCCCTGGGACGGACCCAGCCGTGGGCCGTCGCGGCCGCCACGGGCCAGGATCGCCGCCCGCTCCAGGGCGTAGAAGACCAGCAGCCCGGCCAGGGCGATGAGAAAGACGTGGCGATCCAGGAGCCCCACCCAGGCCCAGCCGGCTCGGGCGACGGTTTCCTGGCCGGCGCACAGGTCCGGGAACACGTGGACGAAGACGTAGGCCACGGCCGCGCCGCCGGCTGCCGAAAGCCAGGGGCTGCGCGGCGCGGACAGGATGGGCGAGAGCAGGCGCACGTAGAGATGGAGCAGGGCCAGCGTCAAGGCGGCGGCCAGGCTTGCCCAGATCATGCCGCCCCGTCCTGCCGGGCGGCGGCGGCGGCCCGGCGCAGCAGGCCTTCCTCGTCGCGCCAGGCGTCCTTGTCGGCGTCCTTGACCAGCCGGCTGGCCCGGGAAAGCTCGTCAGCGGAGAGCTCGATGCCCAGTTCCGTGTAGCGCAAGCCCAGGGCGGCCTTGCCGGACAGGGGCGACAGCGGCAGCCGGATGCCTTCGGCCCCGACCAGTTCCGGCCGGAAGGGCAGGTAAGTGTCCGGGTGCTTGAGCAGGCCGTCCTGGTGCACCCCGGCGGCGGTGGCGAAGACGTTGGCCCCGGTCACGGCCTTGTTTGGCGGCAAGGTGAAGCCGGCGCGCTCGGCCACCAGCCGGCACAGGGCCGTGAGTCTGGTCGTGTCCACGTTTATCGCGCGATGGTACTGGCCTGGATGCAGCGTCAGGGCCATGACCGTCTCTTCCAGGGCGGCGTTGCCGGCCCGTTCGCCGATGCCGCCCACGGTCAGATGGACGATGTCGGCGCCGGCGGCGATGGCGGCCAGGGTGTTGGCCGTGGCCAGGCCAAGATCATTGTGGAAGTGCGCCCGCACCTTGACCCCGCGCGGATGGGCCAGGCGGACGAGCATGGCGATGCGGCGGCGGACGATTTCCGGGGTCAGCACGCCCACGGTGTCGGGAAAACCGATGCCCGTGGCCCCGGCGTCCATGGCGGCGAGGTAAGCCTCGCGCAAAAACGCCGGCTCGGTGCGGCTGCCGTCCTCGCAGCCAAAGGTGACCCGGGCAAAACGCTTACGGGCATAGGCCACGGACGACGCGATCATGGCCAGACACTGGGCCTTGGTCTTGCCGAGCTTGTGGCGGCGGTGGAGCGGACTGGTGGCCAGGAAGACGCCGACGCCGCGCCGCTCGGCGGGCGCGTCGCCCAGGGCTTCCCAGGCGGCGTCGACGTCGGCGGCAACGGCCCGGCAAAGGGCCATGATAAGCGGCCGCGTGGTGGCGGCGGCCACCTGCCGCACAGCCTCGATTTCGCCGGCCCCGCCGGCCGGAAAACCGGCCTCGATGACGTCCACTCCGGCCGCTTCCAGGGCGCGGGCGATGGCGACCTTGTCGTCGATGGAAAAGTGCACCCCGGGCATCTGCGCGCCGTCGCGCAGGGTGGTGTCGGAAATGATGAGGGGAGAGGGGGAAACCGCAGCGGCCATACGCTTGGACATGCGCCTTTGTGCGCCGTTTTTCCGCCAAAGGCAACGTCCGGGCAACAGTCACGCCCAGAACGGATTGAAGGGATCGTCGCGATGGTATTGCCGAATGGCACTGGCCTTGGGACACGGGCATGGAACGATTTGACGCAGGCCAGGGCACAGGATAGATTTTCCAAAGTCCGCCTTGCCCGGGGACTATACCAATGCCTGATGGAGGGGAACATGGCGACAATCGGCGTACTGCTGTCCGGTTGCGGCGTCCTGGACGGCTCGGAGATCCACGAGGCCACCCTGACCCTGCTCTATTTGAACAAAGCTGGGGCCAAGGTCGTGTGCCTGGCTCCGGATATGGCTGTCGAGGCCATGGACCATGGAGCCAAGAAGCCCATGGGCGAAAAGCGTCATGTCCGGGTCGAGGCCGCCCGCATCGCCCGGGGGCCGGTCGCCGACGCGGCCGAGGTCAGTGTGGCCGACCTTGACGCCCTCATTTTGCCTGGCGGCTTTGGCGCGGCGAAAAACCTGTGCGATTTCGCCGATAAGGGCGGCAAGGGCACGGTTTTCCCGTCGGTTGCGGCGCTCATCAAAGCCATGCATGCGTCCCAAAAGCCTATTGGCGCCATCTGTATCGCCCCGGCCGTGCTGGCCCTGGCCTTGGGCGAATGCCATCCTCGTCTGACCATCGGCAACGATGCCGGCACGGCCCAATGCATCGAGGCGGCCGGCGGCGTCCATGTGGCCTGTCCGGTGGACGGCATTGTCGTGGACGAGACCAACCGGTTGGTGACAACCCCGGCCTATATGCTCGGGCCGGGCATCGCCGACATCGCCCTTGGCATCGAAAAACTGGTCGCCGCCGTGCTGGAAATGGCTGAGAACCGTCAGCCCATCGACTTATAAGAACCTGGACGGGCTTCATGGGCGGCTGGCGTCGTGGCCGCGGCAATGGTCCCTGGCTTTCGCAATGAGTGGTGCATGACCGTTTTACAAGGCAGCAATACGGGGTCCCCGGATGTCCTCATCCGGGGACGGGAGCGGCGGCTTTTCATCAATGCCGACGATTTCGGCCTCACCGACGGGGTGACGGCCGGCATCGCCCAAGCCCTGGCCGCCGGCGTGGTGGGCGGGACCACGGCCATGGTCTGCCCGGAAGGAGCGGTTTCCCGCATCCGGCGATGGGGTCAGGCCTTTGCCGGCCGGGTGGGGTTGCATCTCCAGCTCACCGGCAGCGCGCCTTGCCTGCCGCCCGGGGAGATACCGACCTTGGTCGGGGCCGATGGCCGGTTTCCGCGCAAGAAGGTGGCTGTGGTGGACGTCGATCCCGACGATGTACGCCGGGAGTGGCGGGCGCAGCACCGGCGTTTTCTTGAGACCGGACTCGTCCCCAGCCATCTCGACGCGCACCACCACATCCACAAACGGCCCGAGGTGTTCGGGGTGTTCGTGGAGCTGGCCCGGGAATGGGGGCTGCCGGCCCGGGCGCTGTCCGACGACATGCGCCGGGCCATGGACGCGGCCGGCGTGGTCCATGCCGACGTGTGCGTCACGCGGTTTTTCGGCGAGGACTTGACCACGGCCAAGCTGCTCGCCCTGGTGGACGCGGCCTTTGCCGCCCTTGGCGGCGGGGGCACGGTGGAGATCATGTGCCATCCCGGCAAAAGCGACGCCGCCCTGGCCGCCATCAGCGTCTATGCCGACGCCCGTGAGGAAGAGCTGGCCGTCCTGGCCGCGCCCGGATTGGCCCAGGCCCTGGCCGGCCTTGGCGTGGCGGTTATCGGTCCGGATGGACTGGCCGCGCCGGCGGGCTGATGCCTGCGACGTTTGGCGCAAACGCCCGAGACAAGGAACACGCCATGCCGCAAAAACTGCTGTTGTCCATGCGCAAGTTCGTGGCCCCGGAGTTTGTATTCGGCCGCGGCGGACTGGCCCTGGCCGGACGACAAGCGGCTGGGCTTGGGGTGCGCCGGGCGCTTGTGGTGGCCGATCCCGGGCTTTTCCCTTTCGGCTGGCCCCAGCGCGTCCAGGAAAGCCTGGACGAGGCCGGCGTGGCCACGGTCCTTTTCAGCGATCTGAGCAGCAACCCGCGTGACCACGAGGTCATGGACGGGGCGGCCGTTTTTGCCGAAACCGGCTGCGACGCCATCGTGGCCGTGGGCGGCGGTTCGGCCATGGACTGCGGCAAGGCCATCGGCATCGTTTCGGCCAACAGGCGCCATGTGCTCGAATTCGAGGGCATCGACAACGTCGAACGCCCCGGCCCGCCGCTGTTGTGCGTGCCGACCACGGCCGGCACCGGGGCCGAGGTGTCCCAGTTCGCCATCATCACCGACACCCAAAACCGCCGCAAGGTGGTCATCGCCAGCAAGACGCTCATTCCCGACGCGGCGCTTATTGATCCCGACGTCACCGTGACCATGCCGCCGGACCTGACCGCCCACACCGGCCTCGACGCCCTGACCCACGCCGTCGAGGCCTATGTGTCGAGCGCCAGCGGCCCGGTCACCGACCTTTTCGCCCTGGAGGCGGCGCGACTGGCCGCCGCCGCCCTGCCATCCGCCCTGGCCGACCCCGACGACATCGAGGCCCGGGGGGCCATGCTTCTGGCCAGCCTCTACGCCGGCTTGGCCTTTTCCAACGCCATCCTCGGCGCGGTCCATGCCCTGTCCCACAGCCTCGGCGGCCTGCTCGACCTGCCCCATGGCTTGTGCAACGCGATTTTGCTTGACCACGTCATTGCCTACAACTACGACTCCGCCCCTGAGCGCTACGACGCCTTGGGACAGGCCCTTGGCGCGTCCATGGAGCCGGGCGCGTCCCAGGACAGCCGGCGCGCGGCCGTGATCCAGGCTTTTTCCGACTTTAAACGCCGCCTGGGCGTAACCCAGGGACTGGCTGAACTGGGCATCTCACCGGCGGTTTTCGCCGATCTGGCCAGGCGCGCCCTGGATGATCCCTGTATGCTTACCAACCCCAGAAAGCCCACCCTGGCCGAACTCGAAGCCGTCTATGCCAGCGCCAGCCAATCCCTCGCCTAGGGCCGACGAACGCCTCACCCGGTTGCTCGGGTTTGGCGAACATTCGGTCAGCAAGAGCTATTATCCCGAGCTGCGCCGTCGCCTGGAGGAGCTTGAGCGTTTCCGCTCGCTGTTGGACCAGACCGGCGACGCCATTTTTCTGGTGGATGTGGCCACGGGACGCATCGCCGACGCGGCCGGCGCGGCCGGGGCCATGTTGCGGCAGGAGCGGGGCGATCTGCGGGGACTGCCCTTTGAGCATTTTCTGCCCCCTGACGCCGTGCTGCGGCTGCGGGGGCTTTTTTCCGGCGATTTCGCGGCCGGACGCGTGGAGACGAGCCTGTCGCGTCCGGGGGACGAGGCCGGCGGCAGCCTGCCCGTGGAGATGACCTTCCGTCTGGCCCAGGGCGAGGCCGGTTCCGTGGCCGTCATCGTGGCCCGCGACGTCACCGAGCGCAAGAAAAGCGAGGAGGCCCTGCGCCGGGCCGAGGAACGCTACCGGGGCATCGTGGAAAACGCCGCCGAAGGCATTTTCCAAAGCACGCTGTCCGGCCGGCTCATGAACGCCAACCCGGCCCTGGCCTCGATCCTGGGCTACGCCAATCCCGATGAACTGCTGCGCTACGTCAAGAGCGTGGTGGACGAGGTGGTGGCCGCTGCCGAGGATCGCCACCGCATCCGCTCCGAGTTGGAGCGCTATGATGAGGTGAAAAATCTTGAGGTGCAGCTCATCACCAAATCCGGCACGCGGATTTGGGGCCTTATTAACGCCCGCCGCATCCGGGGCGAGGAGGGCACGCCCGAGCGCTTCGACGGTTCGGTCCAGGACGTCACCATCCGCAAGCAGGCCGAGCAGACGCTTATCCGCTACCACGACGAACTGGAGCAGCGGGTGGCCGAGCGCACCGCCGAACTCACCCGCATAAACGAACGCCTCGTCCACGAAGTGACCATCCGCAAGCGCGCCGAGGAAGCGGCCGAGGCCGCCAACCGGGCCAAATCCGATTTCCTGTCCATGGTCTCCCACGAGATCCGCACGCCCCTGACTTCGGTCCTGGGCTTTGCCGTGCTGATCAAAAAACGTCTGGCCAGACTCCTGCCCGCCTCGGCCGTGGATACGCCCAAAAAGCGCCTTCAGGCCGAGCAGATCCAGGACAACCTCGACATCATCGTAGCCGAGGGCGAGCGGCTCAAGCACCTCATCAACGACGTGCTCGACCTGGCCAAGCTCGAAGCCGGCAAAATGGCCTTCAAATCCGAGGCGGTGGACCCGGCCGAAGTGGTGCGCCACGTCATGAACGCCTCGGCCGGGCTGTTGCAAAACACGAAGGTCGTCCTGGACACCCGCATCGAGGGCCGCCTGCCCCAGGTCCGAGGCGACCGCGACCGGCTGATTCAGGTGCTGGTCAACCTCGTCTCCAACGCCATCAAGTTCACCGACCAGGGCTATGTCGCCTGCCGGGCCCGGGCTCAGGGCAACACCATCGTCATCGAGGTCAGCGACACCGGCATCGGCATTCCGGAATCCGAGCAGGGCAAGGTGTTCGAGAAGTTCAACCAGATCGGCGGCACGCTCACCAACAAGCCCAAGGGCACCGGACTGGGATTGACCATCTGCAAACACATCGTGGAGTCACACGGTGGTCGCATTTTTTTTGTATCCAAGCCCGGAGCCGGCAGCACATTCACCTTTACCCTGCCGATTGCCTAAGTCCGCCTGTTGCGGTATGTCCCCGTCCCCCGGCGGCGTGGCCGCCGCCCGCCGCAAACGCCCTTGAAGGATTCCTGCATGAAAAACGTCGCCAGAAACGAAGCCCTGCGCAATATCGCCATCATCGCCCACGTCGACCACGGCAAGACCACCCTCGTGGATCACATGTTCCGCCAAAGCGGCCTGTTTCGCCAGAACCAGGAAGTCACGGACCGCATCATGGACAGCATGGATCTCGAGCGTGAGCGCGGCATCACCATTGCCGCGAAAAACTGCGCCGTGATCTGGAACGGCGTGAAGATCAACATCATCGACACCCCGGGCCACGCCGATTTCGGCGGCGAAGTGGAACGGGCGCTGTCCATGGTCGACGGCGCGGTGCTTCTGGTGGACGCTTCCGAAGGCCCGCTGCCCCAGACCCGCTTCGTGCTCAAAAAGACCCTGGACCGGGGGCTGCCCGTCATTGTCGCGGTCAACAAGATCGACCGCAAGGACGCCCGGGTCGAAGAAGTCCTCAACGAGATCTACGACCTCTTTATTGATCTCGACGCCTCCGAGGAGCAGCTCGAATTTCCGGTCCTGTACGCCATCGGCCGCGAAGGCATTGCCAAGCGCGAGCTCGACGGCGAAGGCAGCGACCTGTCGCCCCTTTTCGAGACCATCCTGGCCGAGATCCCGGCCCCGTCCCATGACCCGGACGAACCCTACCGCATGCTCGTCTCCGACCTCGGCTATTCCGAGTTCCTGGGCCGCCTGGCCGTCGGGCGCGTGGTTTCGGGCACGGCCCGCATCAACCAGACCCTGGTTCGCATCGACGAGGAAGGCGCGGTCAAACCCCTTCGCGTCACCAAGCTGCAGGTCTACGAAGGCCCCAAGCTCACCGAGACCGAGGCGGCCGAACCCGGCGACATCCTGGTCATTTCCGGCGTTGACGAGGTGACCATCGGCGACACCATCACCGTGGCCGACGCGCCCAAGGCCCTGCCGCGCATCAACGTGGACGAGCCCACCGTGTCCATGCGCTTTGCCATCAACACCTCGCCCTTTGTCGGGCGCGAGGGCAAGTTCGTGCAGTCGGCCAAGCTTCGCGAGCGCCTCTACAAAGAGACCCTGCGCAATGTGGCCATCAAGGTCGAGGAGACCGAGGACAAGGACGCCTTCACGGTCAAGGGCCGGGGCGAATTCCAGATGGCCATCATCGTCGAGACCATGCGCCGCGAAGGTTTCGAACTGTCCGTGGGACGTCCCGAGGTCATCTACAAGACCGAAGGCGGCGTGCGCAAGGAACCGGTCGAACACCTGTTTATCGACTGCGACGAGGCCTTTGTCGGCGTGGTCACCGAAAAGCTCTCCATCCGCAAGGGCCGGATGCTCAATCTGGTCAACCACGGCTCGGGCCGGGTGCGCCTGGAGTTCTCCATCCCGTCCCGGGGCCTTATCGGCTACCGCGACGAGTTTTTGACCGACACCAAGGGCACCGGCATCATGAACTCCATATTCCTTGGCTACGAGGAACATCGGGGCGACTTCCCCAGCCGCTTCACCGGTTCCATCGTCTGCGACCGGGAAGGCGTTGGCGTGCCCTATGCCCTGTTCAACCTCGAACCGCGCGGCCGGCTGTTCATCACCCCGGGCGAGCCGGTCTACGAGGGCATGATCGTTGGCGAGCACAACCGCGACAACGACATCAACGTCAATCCCTGCAAGGAAAAAAAGCTCACCAACATGCGCGCCTCGGGCAAGGATGAAAACGTCATCCTCTCGCCCGTGCTGCCCATGACCCTGGAACGCGCCCTGCACTTCGTGCGCGAGGACGAAATGGTGGAAGTCACGCCGCTGTCGATCCGCCTGCGCAAGAGCGTGCTGCCCGCCAAGGACCGCCACGTCCTCGACGGCGCTAAGAAAAAAGACAAGTAAGAGAGAGAAGAGAAGAGCAGAGAAGAGGCCTCCGGCGGCTGGGGGCCTGAGGCCCCCAGACCCCCCAGATGGAGAAAGGGGTGAGGGGGATGCCTTGCTCCAGTGCTGCAGGGTGGCCCTCACCACCCGGCTCCTTGAAAGAGGGAAATGGGTGCTCTTCTCGGTCGGAATGTTGTGACGGCTTCTCCTGGGCAAGCGCCCGGCGGGAAGCCGTCTTTTTTGGCGTCGCGGCGGAGGCTGGTCCCGATTGCCAGTCCGCGCGCCTTCGGGCATGAGGGTGGCATGAATACGTTGCAGTCCATGCCCGGCCCCCTCGGCATCGCCGTGCGCTACCTCGGCGTTGTGGTCCTGCTCGCCGCCTACGGCGGCCAGGTCTGACCCTTCATTGAGGCCGTGCCCCCCGTGCGCCTGGGGGCCTTGATCACCTTGGCCTTCGCCCCGGCCTTCCTGGCCCGGGGACTCTTGTTGCGCCGGCTGGTCCTGGCCGCGCCAGCCGGGGAACAGCCGGTGCGCCAGTTCGCCCTGGAGATGGGAGCCTGTCTTTTCGCGGGGCTGATCGCCGGCCTGGGCATGGAAGCGTCCATCGGCTTTCTGTGGGTCTCGGGCTGGAAGCTCGTGCTGGGAGCCATGGCCGCCGGGTTCTACCTCGGCCTGGAAGGGGCGCTTTTGCGCCAGCGCGTGGCCGTCTTGCGGGCCAGGGAGGCCGGCTACGATCCGATCTGGCGGCCCAAGCGCCTGCGCAGCCTGTCGCGGCGCTTTTTGACCGTCGCCGCCATGGCCACGGCGCTGCTTCTGGGCATCTTCGGCCTCATCTGGGCCGGCGACGTGGACTGGCTGTCCACCCTGGACCGCGATCCGGCCGTGCTGGCCCAGGCCAGATCGTCCGTCATCGTCGAAATCGCCTTTGTCATGGCCGTGCTGCTGCTCGGCGCGTCGCGTCTGATTTTGCTCTACGCCGGCAACCTGAAGCTCCTTTTCAACACCATCACCGAAGGCCTGGCCCGGGTGCGCCAGGGCGACCTGTCCGTGCGCCTGCCCCTGGCCACCTCCGACGAGTTCGGCCTCATCGCCGCCGAGGCCAATTCCATGATCGAGGGGCTTTCCCATCGCCTGGCCCTGCTCGACGCCCTCAAGGTGGCCGAGGACGTGCAGCGAAACCTGCTGCCGGCCGCGCCGCCGGACATCCCGGGTCTGGATATCGCGGCACTGAGCGACTATTGCGACGAGACCGGCGGCGACTACTACGACTTCATTGAAACGAGGCCTGGCCGCACGGCCATTGTCGTGGCCGACGTGGCCGGGCATGGCGTGGGACCGGCGCTGCTCATGGCCTCGGCCCGGGCCACGGTGCGCATGGCCGCCGCCATGTATCCCGATCCCGGCTCGGTGGTCAGCGCCGTCAATTCCCGAGTGGCCGAGGACGTGTACGGCACCGGCCGGTTCTTGACCCTGTTTTATCTGGAGATCGACGTGGCCGCCCGGATGCTGCGCTGGGTGCGGGCCGGCCACGATCCGGCCTTCGTGGTGCAGCCTGGCCGCGAGGAGGCGACGCTGCTTGGCGGCGGTGGACCGCCTCTTGGCGTGGTGGAGGGGTATCGGTACATGGCCGAGTCCTGCCCCTGGCCGGCCGGCGGACTGGTGTTTATCGGCACCGACGGCATCTGGGAGACCACCGGCGAAGGCCAGGGCATGTTCGGCAAGCGTCGGCTAATCGACCTGCTGCGGAAAAATCTCGGCCGGCCCACGGCCCAGGTTCTCGACGCCGTACGCCACGATCTGGAGGCCTTCAGCCACGACAAGCCCCGGGAAGACGACATCACCATGGCGGCGGTCGCCTTTCCCTGACGCCCTGCCGGTTGACGAAGCGCCTGGTTTCCGGTCATGCCCCGCGAGTTCCGGATGCGCCATCGCCCGCCCCCGCGCCAACAGGATGACGCTTGTTGAACCTTGCCACGGGTAACGCAAAACGCGAAGGGCAGGCGCTTGCCTGTCTTCGCGAAAAATACGGCGCGTCCTCACGCGCCCTGGAGCCGTATGGAACTTTTCACTGTCACTGACGCCTGCACCGGCTGCGGCCTGTGCGCGGCCGCCTGCCCGGCCAGTCTGGTGCGCCAGGCCAAGCCCGGCGACGTCCCCCACGCCCTGCCGGGCCGCGAAGCCCACTGCATCCGCTGCGGCCACTGCGTCATCGCCTGCCCCAAGCGGGCCCTTGTCCATGCCTTGCTTCCGGCCGAGGCCTTTGAACCCATCCGGCGCAAGGACCTGCCCACCCCGGCCGCCCTGCGCCATCTGCTCATGGCCCGCCGTTCCTGCCGGACCTACGCCCCGGAAACGCTTTTCCGCCAGGCCATCCTGGGACTTATCGAATCCGTGCGCCATGCGCCCACCGGCCACAACATGCGCGAGGTCGGCTGGGTGGTGGTGGACGGTCCCGAGCGCATGGATGCGGCCCGGACGCTCGTTCTGGACTGGATCGCCGCCGAGGTGGCGGCGGACACGCCCAAGGCCGCCGAACTGCATCTGGCCGGCGCGGCCCGGGCCGCCGCCCGGGGCAAGGACGTCATCTTTCGCGGCGCGCCCCATGTTGTCGTGGCCCATGCCCCGGCCATGGGCATCAGCCCCGAGGTGGACGCGGTCATCGCCGCCTCGTGGCTGGAGATCGCGGCTGCCGCCGCTGGCTACGCCGCCTGCTGGTGCGGCTACCTGATGTTCGCCCTGGCCAGCCATCCGCCGGTGGGGCAGGCCCTGGGCATCCCGGCCGGCAACACGGGCTACGCCGCGCTGCTTCTGGGCAAGCCCGCCACCCGGGTCAAGTGGATACCGCCCAGGGAGATGCCGGAAGTTCTATTCTTCTGAGATACGGTATAGGCTTTTTGTTGACGTCGCTTCGTCTCTGTGGTCTTTGCTGGAAATGGCAGCAGACGCGAGAGTGGCGAGGCGGCAGTGACATGACGGAATTCCAGGCCTATCTGGTCGTCGCTTTGTCCGTGGCGGCGCTGTGCATTTCCCTTCTCAGCTATCTTTCCAGGAGAACTGCGCAAGCATCCGGGAAACGTCAAGCTTGGCATAATGCAGTCATTTCCTGGTCATCCGGCGTGATGGATGAAATGGAGAACGTGCTCCATATTTTCAAGCAATTGAAATATGGCGCATCCTTTGATGACGTCATGGATGAAGTCGTCGTGTCAAAGAGCAATATCAAGGTATTGCTGGATTACGGCAAACTGTTGGTCACGCATTCGCTGGATGCCGCGGGCAAGGAAGTGGTGACGGAACAGGAAGGCAAGGACGTCCTGGAGGCGGTTTCGGCCGTATACGCCAGACTCTGTCTGGTCGCCGATCCCGAGTGCCGCCTGGATGTGGAAGAAAGTATTCTGTATGTCGCCCGGTGCCGCAGACTGTTTGTCGATGAAATCCGCGCAAACATGGCTTTGGCGGGTCCAGACGACAATATGTCTGCAACGCTCTGGAAAAATTAGCGTTATTTCTGTTTTTCGCCAAACGCCCCGGCCGACGCTTTCGGTCGGGGCGTTTGGCGTCAGGACAAGCGGCTTCAGCCCAGCACGGCCTGCTTGATGGCCTCGATGCCCAGGCGCTCCACGAACCGGGCGGCCCGCTCGCGCTTCTTGGCGTTGGCGGCGTAGTAGCCGATGAGCTTCTCGGACAGCTCGATAACCTGCTCCTTGGTGAGATCCTCGGCCACCACGTCGCCGATGCGCGGCCGGGCTCCGGGATGGCCGCCGAAAATCACGGTCCAACCGGACTTCTTGCCCAGCACGCCCAGGTCACGCACGAAGCTCTCCGAGCAGCAAAACGGGCAGCCCGACACCGACAGCTTGAATTTGCCCGGCAAATCGCGGCCGACAAAGAGCTTTTCCATCTCCAGTCCCAGCCCAAGGCTGTCCTGGACGCCGAACTTGCATACGCTTGTGCCCGGACAGGCCTGGACGAAATGCACGCACAGCTCCAGGGCTTGCCCCACGTCCGTGCCCAGGTCCTTCCAGATGGCGTCCACGTCCTCGGCCTTGACCCCGACCAGGGCCAGACGCTGGCCGGAGGTGATCTTGACGATGGGGACGGCGTATTTCTTGACGACGAGGTTGAGGGCTTCGAGCACCTCGGGGGAAATGAGTCCCACCGGCGTGCGGGGGACGATGGCGTAGGTCTGCTGGTCACGTTGCAAAATGGCCCCGGTGGGGGCGTCGTTGGCGCTCATGGCGGCTCCTTTGCGGATTGTCTGGAGGAGAGTGGAATATATGGGCCTTGCGCAAGCTGCGATGGGTGGCCGGTCCGTGGTCCGGGGGCGGCCCGGGAAAGCGGCCGCCAAGGGACGACGTTAAACACGGATCACGGCCTGTTGTCACCCTGCAAAAAACCGCCAAGGATGCCGGGCGGTTTGTCTTGACGGTTTTGTCGACCGCTGGAGGGCGGAAGGCCGGCAATACGCGCGCAATCGCAGCCAGGCGACGTATTTTGCCCGGTGGCCGGCCTTGAGTCCGAGGCCTGCCTGGGCTACACACCCCGGATTACACCCGCCGGGAGGCTGTCTTGGGCAAGCTCAACGTTGAAAAATTGTCCCCCAATCCGGAATTCGACCTGTTCTTATACCTGCGCGTCTGCGGCGCGCCCAAGGTCGAACAGCACGTCATCGATCTGTGCCAGTCCCAGTGGGACACCTTCAAGGAACACCTCAAGGGCTACCGCTTCGCCCCGGCCGGCTCCAAGCGCGGCGTGGTGCTCTATTTCCTGGAACCCGCCGCCGAGGGCCTGGTGGAGGAAGCCTGGGGCCGTTCGCCCACCGAAGGCTTCGCCATTCACAACTTGGCCGTGTCCATGGTCATGGCCGCCGCCGGGGAGCAGGTCCCGGAAATCGAGGCCGGCGCTTGCGCGCCCCTGCCCACCCCGGACCGCGACCTCAAACGCCGCATCGAGCGGCTGGGCCTGGTCTGGAACGAGGTGGGCAACGTCAGCGTGCAGTACGCCGTCATGACCCACGATCCCTATCTCGGCGGCTGCGCCGTCTGCCATCTGCGCGCGTCCTGCCCCAAAAGCGACGTGCCCAAGGGCGCGTAAGGACGATGCAAACGGGCAGCGCCCCCCCCCACCCCCGCCCCGGGGGGCGGGGGCCCCCTGCCCGTTTGCATCGTCCTTACGCGCCCATGGGCACGTCGCTTTTGGGGCAGGACGCGCGCAGATGGCAGACGGCGCAGCCGCCGAGATAGGGATCGTGGGTCATGACGGCGTACTGCACGC